>JAFXHL010000076.1 GCA_017536405.1 Oscillospiraceae bacterium | reverse complement strand
GCGTTCCACTGTGCAGTAACAGTAATATTACTGAGTGCATTGTGAGGAATTACAGTTACAATATCATCTCCTACAGGAACGATATCTGTAAAATCACTTGCGGTTACCTTCCATCCTGCGAATGTATAACCTGTTCTTACAGGCTCAGGAAGGGTAATGTCTGTATCTTCTATTGTATAGATGATAGGATTGTCTCCGGCTACTTCTCCGCCGTTTGTGTCAAGAGTGATTCCGTATTCTATCGGAATATATCTTTCTTCAAGTTCGATGGTCATTTCTGTTTCATCGCCTGAATACTCACTCTTTGCGACTGTTGAGGTGGTAAAATCCCATAATTCATCAGTATCAATTCTGTACCATCCGTCAAATTCATAACCCGCGTCAGCTTCCGATTCCTCGGGGATATCTCCTTCACTGAAGAAATCTGTGAAAGCTTTTCCTGCGTTTATTTCATCTGTTACAAATTTTGTTACATCATCGTCGGGATTTGTATCAAGGTCTATTTCGTTTCCGTTTTTGTCAACGAATTTTATCATGTAAACAGGATTAAAATCCCATACTGCATAAATTTTAAGAACTCCGTCTTCAAAGTCGCTTTCATCGACGGTATATGTAGCAAGATCCATAGGAGTTTCACTGTCAGGATCAAGCGACCAACCGAGGAATGTTTTTCTCGGAACAGTAGGGTCGTTATCGGGGGCGTAAATTACATTTCCTTCGATAACGGCATAAGTATCAGCATTTGCCTTTCCTCCGCCAAACGAAAGCTCATTACCTGTGAATTTCTGTGTTGTTGATTTATAGAACTCAACAGGAGTTGATGGCTTCATTGAAAAATATCCATAGTTTGAATAGTCGGGTGCGGTATCCTTATACCATGTAAGACCGTTGCTTGCGTTGTTGAGTGATTCGAGTACCGCTGTTGTACAACCCGCGGGAGAAGTTATTCTTCTTACTCCATTGGTGTTTGAAATACCGTTTCCATGGGTCATTGTTCCGCCTACATAACATGATGTTACATTAAAGCTTCCCGCAACAAAATAACCTGTTCTGGCCGAAGTTTTTCCTGTTATGGTTGAGTTTATTATGAAACAGTTTGAAATCGAAGCGCCCGATGTCGTTCTTAAAGCAACAACAGCAGCGTTTGCCGATGTCATTGTGTTGGTAGAGTTTACATTGACAAATCCTACGTTTTTCATTGTTCCGCCGAAATTTATGAACATAGCGGAAACTCGGTCTGCTTCAGGATCTCTCGGAGTAGACCCGAGAGTAAGATTTCTGATAACGAATCCCTGTCCGTCGAATACGCCTGTATATGATGACATAACAGTAAGAGCGCCCATTCCGCTACAATCTATATCATCGGTAAGAAGAACATTCTTATCCTTGTTTGAGGCAACGCGGAAGAAAGCGAAAAGGTCGTCTGCGTCTGATATTTCAACTGTTTCAACTTCGCCTTCATTTAAGAATTCAACTGAAACCTCTGTTTCTTCAGGAAGCTCTGTTTCTGAAGGAGTAACAGAAGAATCTTCTGTTTCTGACGGTGTTCCTTCAGGAATTTCTGTTCCTGTTGATGTATCCGAATCTTCGGGAACAGTAGTAGTGATATCTGTATTATCTGAATCTGATGATTCGGAGTCTGTATTGTCTGTATCTGATGATGGCGTTGTTTCTGTATTGTCTGAATCTGATGGTGTTGTTTCTTCTGACGGTTCTGATGTCTCTTCAGAAGAGGCAGTTGTTTCTTCTGTTTCGGTTTCCTCAGGAGTTTCATCCTGTGTCTGTTCAGAAAGGGATGTTTCTTCCATAGCAAAAATTACCGCTGGCTGATAGAACGGTGCAAACATAAACCAGGCAACCGCAAAAGAGAGTGCCTTGGATAAGAATCTTTTCTTGAAAAGAAAACGATATACCTTTCTTCCGATTTCATAAATGCCCTCAGCGATAACAACCGCCATAATGACAATAAACATAGGAATTCTCAATAAATCATGAGATTTTCCTTTTTTGATAAGTTTTTCCGTCAGAATGTCAAACTTATTCAAATTATCCACCATCCTCAAAATTCAGATTTATTTATAGAAACAAATGTATACATACAATTATATATAGTATAGTATATCACATATTGTATAAATTGCAATAGAATTTTCAACAAAAAAACGAAAAAACGGCATTTTCTAAAAAAACACAACTATATATTGTGCTATTTGACGAAAACCTTACCAACTTATAGTATTTAAAGGGTCTGAAAAGTGCATAATACTCTCTGTATACATCACAAAAAGGCTGAAATTTATATATGATGATTACAAAAATCAGGGCTGTTAATGGTTGTTTTTATACAAATATGTGCAAAGTTGTTGACAAATACCAAATGTTGTAGTATAATTCTAAACGGATAGGTATTTCCTATTTTTAAAATGAATTATTAACGCTCTTAAGGGCGACAAGAGGTGTATTTGCATGGCAGGTAAAAAAATGAAAACCACTATAAAAGCAAGAATAATGAGACTCGGCATAATCTCAGTTGCAGCATGTTGTTTGATTATGGGCGCCTTCGCCATAGTTCTCGGAACAACAGATCTGACTCATTCACCCCTTGTTATAATCCTTGTGACACTTGTTATGGCTGCTTTTATAACAACGCTTGAAATAATCATTTCAACACTCGTTGCAAAGCAGATTACAAATTCAATCAAGCTTTGCTCTGACAGACTCGAAGCGCTTGCAGAAGGTGACTTCCATTCATCTGTTCCTTCAAGCAAGAGAGGCGACGAAACACAGGTGCTTGAAGAATCACTTTCAGAAGCTATTTCTTCAATAAGCGCTGTAACAGATGATACTTCAAGAATCCTCAAGAACGTTTCAGACGGAAACCTCGATGTCAAGACAGAAGCTGATTATCAGGGCGACTTTGTTGAATTCAAGAACGCTATTGACAATATCCTCTCTGCGCTTAACGATATCATGCAGGATATCAACTCAAGCAGTACACAGGTTTCAAGCGGTTCAGGTCAGGTAGCACAGGGCGCTCAGGCACTTTCACAGGGTGCAACAACTCAGGCTACTGCAGTAGAACAGCTTAGTTCAACAATCGAAGAAATTTCTCTCAAGGTTCGTAGCAATGCTGAAAACGCAAGAGTTGCAAGTGATAATTCCGCAACAGCACAGCAGCTTATCGAAAGCGGCAATGCTCAGATGAAGCAGATGATGGATGCTATGGAAGAAATCAACAATTCATCAGCACAGATTGCAAACATCATCAAGACAATCGATGATATCGCATTCCAGACAAATATCCTTGCTCTTAACGCAGCAGTTGAAGCCGCAAGAGCAGGTACAGCAGGTAAGGGCTTTGCCGTTGTAGCAGACGAAGTAAGAAACCTTGCCGCTAAATCAGCAGAAGCCGCAAAGGATACAGCAGTTCTCATCGAAGGCTCTATCCAGGCAGTTGAAAACGGAACAAAAATCGCCAACGACACGGCAGAAACATTACAGAAAATCGTTCAGAATTCTCTTGAAACAACTGAACTCATTGAAAAGATCGCAGATGCATCAAACGAACAGGCAACATCTATCAACGAAGTTACACAGGATGTTGAAAGAATTTCAAGCGTTGTTCAGACAAACTCTGCAACATCAGAAGAAAGTGCTGCATCAGCTGAGGAACTTTCATCACAGGCAAAGATGCTTAATCATCTCGTAGGAAAGTTCAAACTCCGCAGTTCATCAGGAAGAAAGCCTGTTGCATCTTACGAACCTGCACCTAAATATACAGCACCTGTAGCAACACCTTCCGCTGAACCTGTTTCCGATTTTGATTTCGGCTCATCAATGCCTGATTTCAGTTCAAATGATAAATATTAATTTGGAATAATCAAAAAGGCTGCCGATTTTTTTCGGCGGCCTTTTTCAGTAAATTACAGACATTATTTCTGGGGGAAGATAAAATGCCTAATCTTAACAAAATCGCGAATACAAAAATAAAAAAATCAAGTATACTCCCTACATTCGTGTGGGGACTTATAACAATGGGATTTATGATTATAATCCTCATAAGCGGGCTTGCACTTTCAATAATCACAATGCTTGACATAGAATCAAAACACTATAACGATTCAACAGGTATTGTAGCAAGTGGTATAGAAGAAAGTATAAGATCCCGTATAGAATCAGCCGAGGATTTCGCGCAGAAATTCAGCGGTGATGAAATCGACGCCGCACTCGGAGAAAAATTCGGCATAGCAAGTTCTTTTGAAACTTATGAAACATCTTATGTTGTAACAACAAACGGCGTCGGATATGATAATAACGGAAAAGCCGTGAATGTGAAATCTAAGGAATTTTTCAGAAACGCCGCACCTATAAAGACGGTTGTATGTTATGATAAAAAAATGTTTGGCGATAAAATTATCGTAATAACACCTAAAATCAAGAATTTCAGTTGCGAAGGATATTTCATATCTGTTTCTTCCGTTTCTTTTGATGTTCCTCAGAAATTTGCAAAGGATATCTATGAAATATATATCCTTGATGATGATAACAATGTAATCGCCCATAACGAACTCGGTAAGGATGATTTTGACATAAAGTCTGTCAAAGACGGAAATTCCGATGATTCTGAAATGACAATGTGGTATAGGGACCTGATTAGAGAAGATTTTGAAACTTTTAAAGAAGTGGAAGAGAATTCTGCCGAAATAGACCTCAAAAAGATGGTATCATCAACTGTTCCTATGAATATCTGGTATAAACATCCTCTCGAAATAAACGACTGGCAGGTTATATCAAAAGTAAATATTTCAAGAGGAATTGCGAAAGAAGATAGTTTCGCCCTTCTCCTTGCATGGATGGTAATAGGCCCTATCATTATCATTTTTATAACACTTATAATCAACTTTGCATCAATGGCAAGCCAGATTTCATCAAACAGAAAACTTATCTCGCTTATCTATCTTGATACAATAACAGGAAAGACAAACTGGATCAAATTCAAGAGTGACGCCGCAAAGCTTCTTAAAAAGCGTAAGAAAAATGACTATGCCCTCGTTTCATTCGATATATGTAAATTCAGAATGTATAGCGATATGTATGGTAACAGCGAAGCAGATAAACTTCTGGTAAGAGTTTCTGATATATGCCATAACTTTATCAAAAAACGCCACGAACTTGCTACAAGACAGGGTGGGGATACATTCTCTCTCCTTATCGAATATACAGGCTTTGATATGCTTAAAAAGAGGGTGGAAGACCTTTCTGCCGCACTTTCAAAAGTAAATGCAAAAACTGCTATCAAGTATCATTTCGGTGTTTATGAAATAGAAGACAGAACAATGACTATCGACCGTATAAATAACCTTTCGGGAATAGCGAAGGATGCGGGTGCAAATTCATCTCAGATGAACGGAATAAGCTATTTCGATAACGAAATCCATTTAAGACTCGTCAGTGAACGTGAAATCGAAAATACAATGGAATCTGCCCTTGAAAAGAAAGAGTTTATCGTTTATCTTCAGCCTAAATATAATTCACAGAACGAAGAACTTTCAGGCGCAGAAGCGCTTGTCCGCTGGCTCAGTGAAGAGAAGGGGCTTATGTCTCCCGCCAAATTCATTCCTATATTCGAAAAGAACGGATTTATTACAAAACTCGATGATTATATGCTTAATGAAATCTGCGCCCTTCAGAAAAGATGGAAAGAAGAAGGAAGAAAACTTTTCCCGATTTCAGTCAATATTTCAAGAGCACATTTCGAAAAGCCCGACCTTGCTGAACATATCAGGGATATAGTAAAACAATACGATATTCCTTTCAGTTGCGTTGAAATCGAACTTACAGAAAGCGCATTCTTCGATGATAAGAATCTTCTTATCGAAACAGTAAAACGTCTCAGAGAATATGGCTTTGTCGTTTCTATGGACGATTTCGGTTCAGGATTTTCATCACTCAATTCTCTCAAGGATATTCCTCTTGATGTCATTAAACTTGATGCAGGCTTCTTCAATATCGCAAATGATGAAGATAACCGAAGCTCGTTTATTATCGAAGATACAATCGCTATGGCGAAGCACCTCAGAATGCAGACTGTTGCTGAAGGTATTGAAACAAGACAGCAGGTTGATTTCCTCTGTTCACTCGGATGTGATCTTATCCAGGGTTACTATTTTGCAAGACCTATGCCCATAGATGAGTTTGAACGTCATAACGGTTATGATAACACACCTTCTGATTCAGAAGAAATCGTATCCGAAGAAGCCGTTTCAGAAGATATAACAGAATCTGTTTCTGAAACAGTTGAACCCGTTTCTGAAGAAGTTATAGAAACTGTTGAAGCAGAAATTGTATCACCCGAAGAAACAACAGAAAACTCTGAAGAACAAAACGAAATTGTAATTTCAGACGAAGAATAACCCTTATTCGCGGAGGTTGAAATGAACGAAAACGAAAGTCTTTTTTCGTGGGAGGATATTATCCCTGATGATGAGAAAATTCTCTGGAAAGGAACTCCCTTTGTAAAAACGGGTATTCTTGCCGATAAAAGTGTAAACCTCCTTTTCGGAGCGTTTCTTGTAGTCTTTTTCACAATAATCGGTGTTGCCTCGCATATTTCAGGTGTCGGAAGAACAATGGTGGGATTATCTGCATTTGCCGTTATTTTCGGGCTTTATGTTATCGCAAGATCTGTTTATGATATAGCGGTCGGAAAGTCCAAAATCTATGCCGCAACCGATAAACGCGTCATCTGTTATGACCTTCGCAACGGGAATATAACCGATGTGTCATATGATGGTTTCAATAAGATTTACACAAAAGTCAAAAAAGACAATTCAGGTTCTTTAAGACTTGTTTTTCAGAAAGACGCAATGGTGACATCAAACTATACCGAATGTCTTAACATTGAAGGTATATGTGAACCTGAAAAGGCTGCCTATATCATCAAAAAGGCAAAACTCGAATTTATTTCTGATAAAGATGATGACGACAACGAAATTGTTGTCAATGAATTTGAAACCGACAGCGAATATGATGAACTCATAGGCGAGGCGAAGAAATTTTTAGGCGATGATGTCCTCTGGTGTGGAATGGCAAATACAGGCAAACTTTCTGTTTACAGAATTATCGCAGGCATTCTCTTTTTCTGTGTTACATCCGTGGCGATACTTGTCTTTATAAAGCATCTCGTTGCAGCCTATATGAATACAGGTTCCATTTCTGTTTACCTTTCACTTGTTTTTATTATTCCGGTAGGTATTACAATGCTTATAATAGCACTTGACCCTATCATAGATATAGTGCGTCGCAAGAAACTTATGAAAACACTATATATAGTTACGGATAAAAAAGTAATAAGTTATCATTACGAAAAAACAGTCATCCACGAAATATCACAGAAATCAAGAGTGAGAATAAGCGGAAACAATATTGAGGTAAGCGGCGGAAGTCGTAAAATCAAGTTTGTGAATATCGGAAGTCCCGAAAATGTTTATGAAATCATAAGAACCCAGATAATAAAAAGCTTTCCTGATTTCTGATTGAAATTCTAATTGTGAACAAATTGTTACAAATTTCGAAAACCTGTTGACATATACAAGATATTGTGCAATAATAATAACAATCGCACAAAATGTGTGAAACTTTTATTATCAATAAACTAAAAAGTGTTATGAAAGAGGTTATTATTATGGCAGTCGGAAGTTTTGAATTTGTTAGTTATGATGTTATTTCACAGACATTAAGAGTTAAGTTTGATGAAACAGTAAGGGATTATTACAACGTTCCTTCATACATTTACAGCGGTCTTATGCTTAACAATCATAAGAAGGATTTCTTCAACGAAACTATTGCTAACGCATTCGAAAGCAGAACAGTTGCTTAATAAAATCCTGTAAATATACAGTGAAAAGTCGTCGTGAAGGATTTTCGGCGGCTTTTCTTTACCACAATATCTTGTGGTCGGCATAAATTTTCAGAAAACACAATATATGGTATTTGAAACAGTCCTTTGAAAAAAGGGCTGTTTTTTTATTTTATGCCGACATCTTATGACAAATTACTTAAAGGTCTTGATGTAGAATAGAGGAAAGAGGTGTTTAAAATGTCAATAGAAATAAGGATGAACGAAGAAAATCTCCTTGCAAAAATATCAGGAGAACTCGACCATCATACAGCGGCGGCTATGCGCACCGAACTTGATGAAAAAATCAATGGGTTAAATCCACATAAACTTCTACTTGATTTTTCTGATGTTAGTTTTATGGATAGTTCGGGTATAGGCTTTATTATGGGAAGGTATAAACTTATGAAAGAAAACGGCGGGGTAGTTGAGGTTGTAAACACACCGCGTAATATAAACAAAGTCCTTAAAATATCAGGGCTCGACAAAATCATAACTATCGGGAGATGTAAAAATGAAGATAATTAACGAAATGAAGATATCCTTTCCGTCAAGGTCTGTAAACGAGAGTTTTTCGAGGTCGGCAGTAGCGTCATTTGCTATTCTCTTAGATCCTCGTATGGACGAGTTATCCGACATAAGAACAGCCGTTTCCGAGGCGGTAACAAACTGCATAGTCCACGCTTATGGCGATTCCGTCGGAACAATAGAGATAACCGCAAGGATTTTAGAAGGAAATATATTCTATATCAGAATAAAGGATAAAGGCTGCGGAATACCCGATATAGAAAAAGCCCTTGAACCTATGTTTACAACAGCACCCGAAGAAGAAAGGGCAGGGCTTGGCTTTGCCGTTATGGAAAGTTTTATGGATAAACTTACGGTAAAAAGTAAAGTCGGCGTCGGAACAACTGTTACAATGCAGAAGAAAATATCAAGGCGGTAATACATATTTTTCAAAAAGGAGGCAGAATTTTGGATAATACCAACGCCGCTTTTATAGAAGAAAATTTAGGACTTGTCCATCTCTGCGCAAATCGTTTCCGTGGAAAAGGAATAGAATATGAGGATATGTATTCCGCAGGATGTATAGGACTTTTAAAGGCTGCAAAGGCTTTTGATGAATCAAGGGGAGTGAGGTTTTCGACCTATGCTGTTCCCGTTATATTAGGTGAAATAAAACGTCTTTTCAGAGATGGAGGAACGATAAAGGTAAGTCGTAGTTTAAAGGAACTTTCTCTTAAAGCCGTAAGACTTCGCGAAAAAATAATTAAAGAAACGGGCAAAGACCCGACAGTTTCAGAACTTGCCGAAAAACTTTCGACTACTCCCGAAATGATTTCAGAGGCGCTCTGCGTCAGCGCACCGCCCGTTTCACTTACAGCCTGCTATGACGACAATCATTCCGAGGTTGATATCCCCGTGCCTTCGCCTGATGAAGAAATAGGGGATTTTATCTCGCTTTCTCAGGTTATGAGCGAACTTCCATCAGAGGACAGAAAACTTATCTATATGCGCTATTTTGAGAATAAAACACAATCCGATACAGCAAAAACTCTCGGAATGACTCAGGTTCAGGTGTCAAGAAGAGAGAAGAAACTGCTTGGTCAGATGCGTGAAGTACTCCTCAGATAGCCTTTTTATAAAATTTAAGCCCTAAAATTTGTATGATATTACAGCAAATAATCTATTGTAATTTTTATATAAATATGTTATACTTATCAAAAGATTATTGTCTAAGTTTAACATAAAGGGGGCTTTCGTTTTATGGAATCCAAAATTCTCCTCGAAAGTGGAACAAACGAACTCGAACTTCTTGAATTTATGGTAGGTTCAAATTCGTTCGGTATAAATATCGCAAAGGTAAACGAAGTCATGTTCTATCACGAACTTACTCCGATACCTGAATCTGCGCCCGAAGTTGAAGGTGTTTTCATCCCGAGAGATAAACTCATCTCTGTTGTCGACCTTCACAAAGTAGTAAAAGCGCCTATGCCCGAAGGCAGTCAGGGTATGTTCATCATATGCCAGTTCAACCGTATGGATATCGGCTTCCATGTTTCAAGCGTAAAGGGAATTCAGAGAATTTCCTGGAGTGATATTTCAAAACCACCCAGCGTTGTAACGGGTGACGGAATGTCGCTGGCATCAGGTATGGCAACAGGTATCGCAAAGGTAAATGGCAGAATTATTGTTATTCTTGACTTTGAAAAGATAGTAGCAGACCTTCATCACGGCGCTGCACTTGATTCAGAAGGTATTGACCTTATCGAAGGCCCAAGCCTTGCAGACAGCACAAAATGCATCGTTGTTGCGGATGACTCACCGCTTCTCAATCGTCTTATCGTTGACGCACTTAAAGATAAGGGATTTACCAATATCCATTCATTCGGCGATGGCGAAGAGGCATGGGAATTTGTCAGCCAGTATAAAGATTGTGATGATATCCTTTCACATATTGCCTGTGTTGTAAGTGATATCGAAATGCCCAAGATGGATGGTCATCATCTTACAAAGCTCATTAAGGATGACAGAACTCTCCGTCATATCCCTGTTATGCTTTTCTCATCACTCATCAATGACCAGATGCGACTCAAGGGTGAATCGGTAGGTGCCAACGCACAGTACTCAAAGCCTCAGATTAAGGAACTTATAAAGAACCTTATCGAACTTATCAAAGACTAAACACAAAACCCTGAGAGGATTAGTGCGATAGTCGTATAGAAGTATTAAAAGCCACTTTTGATGTTGATGTCAAAAGTGGCTTTGCGTTGCTTATGACGTTGACTTTTTATATCAACAATGCTATAATTGACTGACAGATAAATTTGAATTTGTGGAGTGTGTCAAATAATGACAATCAAAGAAATATGTGATATATTAAGAGCAGAATTATATGATAACGGTTTTGAGTATGGCTTTATTGTGGATGGTCAAAAATACAAACCTAATATGAAAGACGGTTTTGATAATGAATACTATCTTCTTGCAAAAACTATTTCTATTGTTCAAGAGCCTTCGGTTACATGTAAAGAAAAAATCGGCACTTGTG
Organism: Oscillospiraceae bacterium; assembly: GCA_017536405.1. Classification (GTDB taxonomy): domain Bacteria; phylum Bacillota; class Clostridia; order Oscillospirales; family Ruminococcaceae; genus RGIG4131. The sequence goes on along the minus strand of JAFXHL010000076.1, from coordinate 15,639 downwards.
TAGATACCGTCTTAGTAATGAAGTCAATACTTGATAAGCTGAATATCCAAAGCAAAATTTGGCTTCTATACAACAAGAAGAAAAATAAAGTACATACGATATTGACATTTGAAACCGAACACAAAATCGTATATTTGGAGCTCACCCCGCAATCCTCTAAATCGTGGTATGGTCAGGAAATACTGTATTCAAGCGAACAAGAGCTTATGCAAGAGTACGAAGATAATGGTTATGATATTTCTGATGTTACAAATTTGATTACAGTTGGACAGCGACCATACTTTTTGCTAGACAAATTAAAATAACAAATTCCAATTTGCCGAACTAAATATAAAATAAACTCCAGAGAAGACGTTTCTTCTCTGGAGTTACTTCTTTATGGCTACCGCCCTTTTCCTCTCAGGGTTTATTTATTTTCTGTTTCCGTTTTCATCAAATGTCTTTTTAAGGGCGTTTTCAACGGGTATCAGACTGCATAAAAGCACAATTATCTGAATTGTGTTTACAACTATGCAAAGTGTGCTTAAAACATTTTCCGCACTTTTATAATAGGGAATCTGTATAAGTATGGTTACAGGAATCATTATAAGACCTGTTTTTATCCATAGTTTACCGCAGTATTCATTTGCGAATTTCCATGTATCTTCGTTTTTCATCGCGCGTTTTGTTCTGTAACCTACTGCGCTGTTGATTTTTTTAGGATAATACTTTTTCAGAAACCATCCGCAAAGTATGAATATCAACGGCAGGATAATGTTACAGATGAAAAAAGTCCACCATACTCCCACAGAAAACACTCCTTAAATTTTAGTCTTTATTTTGTGAAACAGTTTTGACAATGAAGATGAAAACAGGGTAGAGAACGCCTGCAACAGGCCATACAATCCATGTATAATCCCATAAGTTTGTTATAAAACTGATAGCAAGATAAATTGCTGTTGCAATAAGCCAGTATGCAGTTGCTATTCCACCGAATTTTCTTCTGTTGCTTTTTCTTTCCTTGCTGTAATCACCCTCTTCAAGAAGCGAATCATAGGCCGACATAACGTGATTTACCTGAATTATAAGAAAAACGCCTATCGCTACCATAAAAAGAAGAAGACCAATCATTGAACATACAACAACTGCATTTTCAGTAAGTATTGCTGAAACAACAAGGGGAATAACTGCAATAATGCAGAGCATAATGCCGATTGTGTTGAATATTGTGTATTTCGGAGTGAATTTTTCTTTAGCTTCTTTCATAATTCCCGAAACACCATAAGCAGTTTCGATTTTTTCTTTTTCAAGGAACTCGAATTTTTCTGATTTTCCACTGTTTATTATAAAAATGGGAATTGCTGTGAATACAAGTGCCAAAAGAACGCCGATTCCGATAGCCGCAGCGGCAGTTTCGGTTATCACCGAATTTTCCATTTCAGAAACCGCAGCGAGAATAATAAGTGTTATGGGTGAGATTATGCAGAGAAATGTTGCTATTCCTATGGGAAGAGCTGTTTTCTTTCTGTAAGCGATAAGTTCGTTTGCTTCTTCAACAGAAACTTTTCTTACAGGTGCGTCATCATTATCATATTCAACAACATCAGAGTATGTCGGTTCTTCTGTCTCTATCTCATCTTTTATAAGATAGTCTGTTGTAACACCGAAAATGTTGCTGAGTTTTAAGATTTTGTCCATATCAGGAATAGCCTGTGCGCTTTCATATTTAGATACAGACTGTCTGCTTACTCCTAACTGATTAGCGAGTTCTTCCTGTGACCAACCGTTCTTTTTTCTGAGGTTTATTATTTTGTCTGCGAGTATCATAAAATACTTCTCCTTTCGTCGAAAGATTTTTCTCTTTCTATGAGTAAATCATACCATTTTTAATCGGTTGCAGTCTACCAATTCGCCTTGGAAGTTTGTCAACCAACGGTTGCATTTCCCGATTTTTCGGCACTTTCAGCTTTACTCAGAGATGTAGTCTTCAACTTTGTAAAAAATCTTTATATCAACGAGAGCGTCTATCAAAGTTCCGTTTTCGATGTATTCTTCTGAGAAAATTTTGCCATCTTCGCGGATAAGATTAAGGAGCGAACTCTTGTCATAGGGGATAAGAAGTTTAACTCTTCTTGCTGTTTCGGGAAGATTTTTTGCGATACAAGAGAGAAGACTGTCAAATCCTTCTCTGTTTTTGGCTGAAATCTTTACAGTTGTATCATTTTCCTTTATGCATTCAGGTTCAGAAAGACAATCGCATTTATTAAGAACATCAATAACGGGTATTCCGTCACATCCGAGTTCTGAAAGAAGTTCTTTCGTGACTTTTGCCTGCTCTGCCGCGTCATCAGAACTTATATCCGATATGTGAAGAATGATATCAGCATTAGCCGCTTCTTCAAGTGTACTTTTGAAAGCCTCGACAAGATGATGAGGAAGTCTGCTTATAAGACCAACTGTATCGACTAAAAGAACAGACCTTCCGTCAGGAAGCTCAATAGAACGCGAAGTTATGTCAAGTGTTGCAAAAAGCTTGTTTTCAGCAATAACTCCCGCATCCGTAAGAGCATTCAAAAGTGTTGATTTTCCGACATTTGTGTATCCTACGATAGCGGCGGTTAAAACACCGTCTTTCTTTCTTCTTTTTCTGTGAAGTTCTCTGCGTTTTTCAAGTTCTTTAAGCTCTGCTTCGAGAAATTCTATTCTTCGTCTTATATGACGCTTGTCTGTTTCGAGTTTCGTTTCTCCGGGGCCTCTTGTACCAACTCCGCCACCGAGCCTTGACATTTCAATTCCTCGTCCTGCAAGGCGGGGAAGGCGATATTTCTGCTGAGCAAGTTCGACCTGGATTCTTCCTTCTTTTGAAAGCGCTCTCTGTGCAAAAATATCGAGAATAAGCGTTGTTCTGTCGATAACTCTTATATTGAGGATATTTTCTATATTCCTTGTCTGGTTTGCGGTTAGTTCGTGGTCAAATATAGCGAGATTTATCCCTGTTTCTTCAATAAGAGGGAGGACTTCCGAGAGTTTTCCGTCACCGATACAAGTAGCAGTATCAATAGCAGGACGCTTCTGCGTAAGTATCGCCTCAACTTCAACTCCCGCGGTCTTTGAAAGTTCTTTGAGTTCTTCTAAAGAACGCTCGTTGTCAAAATCGTTTGTATCAACAGAAACAAGTAACGCTTTTGTGATTTCTATTGTATTTTCAGTCATATCTATAAATCCTTTCGGCTTGTTTACATAAGGTAAATATACTTTATTTTATTGTTAAAGTCAATAGATTTAGGGGTTGTTTTTTATGTAATATGCAAGGAGGACATTTTATCCAAAACGGTTGAAAAAGCCTTGAAAATATAGTATAATAAAGGTTAGTAAATTTTCGGGAGGTTATTTATTATGGCATATATGGTTCGACAGTCTATTATGGATGCTAACCAGAAAGTTCTCGGATATGAAATGCGTTATTGTGATGATAATCTTAACGCAACAGATGATGAAAACGCAGCTGCCAATGCAGTTTCAAATATGCTCACACAGGTGGGAAACGATAGCCTTACAGGCAATAAACCTGTTTTTCTTAATTTCACATGGAATCTTCTCGAAAGAAAAGTTCCTGAAATGTTCTCACCCGATAAACTCATTATGGTCGTTGAAGACTCTATTCTTATAGACCCCAAATCAAACGACACAATAATAGAATACCGCAAAAACGGCTATAAAATCGCGATAACCGATTTCCAGTTCTTCCCCAGATATTTCGGTATTCTTGATAGCGTTGACTATATCAGACTCTGCTTCAGCTATGGCGATACATCAACCTTCGGAAGTATCATCCAGATAGCAAAGGCTTTCAATAAGAAGATTATTGCTTATGGCATTGAAACAAAAGAAGCCTATGATGAAGCAACAGAACTCGGATGCGACTATTTCGAAGGCTCATTCGTTGCTGAAAAACTTCCTACAACCATTAAAAAGACAGACTTTTTACAGGGCAACTTCTTTCTTCTTATGGTTGCCGTTACAAAACCTGAAATTGACTATGACGAAGTATCAGAAATCATCTCACGAGATGTAACTCTTACATTCGCGCTTCTCAAACTTGTAAACTCAGCATGGTTTGCTTTAAGAAACAAGGCGTCAACAGTAAAACAGGCTCTCGTTGTTCTCGGTATAAGCCAGCTCAAACAGTGGATTTACCTCCTCAGTTTCAGACAAAGCGACGGTTCTATGCCTGATGAACTCATAAAACTTTCATTCCTCAGAGCGAATTTTGCGGAACAGCTTTCAAAGCACGCTAAGGATCTTCCTATCGACAGCACAGAAGCATATCTTCTCGGTATGTTCTCGACCCTCGGAAAACTCACACAGATTCCTCTTGAAGACGCTCTGCGTGAACTTCCTATTTCAGAACATATAAAGTCAGCTCTCATTTCAAAAGAGGGAAGATGCGGTCTTCTTTATGATGTTATCCTCTGCTATGAAAAGGCAAGCTGGAACGCAATGGCAGAATCTGCCGAAAAACTCGAAATTCCTACCGATAAGATAGCACAGATTTACTTTGAATGTGTTGAAAAGGTAAACGACATCTGGACAGGAATTATGACAACATAACCTATAAAGCACCGAGTGGATTTTCCCTCGGTGCTATTGTTGTAATATCCATATTTTTCAGTTACATTTTCGCGATAGTGTATATATTTCACAATTATTTGAAAATGAAATCAATAGGTCAAAAAACCCTTGAAATGAGTTTTTGTTTGTGATATACTTTATAAGGTATAAATTTACGGAGGTGAACAGAATGTCAAGACTTCTCGAATCAGGGGAAAATTATCTCGAAACAATCCTTGTTCTTCGTGAGAAAGGTATTTCTGTTCGTTCTATCGATATCGCCAATGAAATGGGATTTTCAAAGCCAAGTGTAAGCAGAGCTGTTAAAAATCTCAAGGATGGCGGTTTTATTTTTGTTGACGGAAATGGTTTCATTTCGCTTACAGATATCGGTGAAGAAGTAGCCCGTAAAATTTATGAACGCCACGAAATTATTTCTGCGTGGCTTATTGATATTGGCGTTGATGAAAAAACTGCTCTCGAAGATGCTTGTCGTATTGAACACGATATAAGTGTTGTTACTTTTGAAAAATTAAAGCAGCATATATTAAGTCTTAAGAATCCGGAATAAGCGGCATTGTTGTCGCTTTTTTCGGGTTTTTTTAAAAATGTTTCAAAATACTATTTTCTTTTATGTCGAAATGTGATATAATAGAAAAGATAAGATGATTTTTTGACAAAGTCAAAAAGGGGAAAACCCCATAAAGATATATTTTCTGTAAGGAGTGTTTTTAAATGGAGAACAAAAAGAAAAAGGTCCTTATAATCGGTTCAGGTCCTATCATTATCGGACAGGCGTGTGAATTTGACTATTCAGGAACACAGGCTTGTAAGGCGCTCAGAAAACTCGGATATGAAATTGTCCTTGTCAATTCTAACCCTGCAACAATCATGACAGACCCCGAAACAGCCGATGTTACATATATCGAACCTCTCAATGCAGCTCGTCTCGAAGAAATTATCGCTAAAGAACGCCCCGACTGCCTTCTTCCTAACCTCGGCGGTCAGTCAGGTCTTAACCTCTGCTCAGAACTCGCACAGCTCGGAGTTCTCGAAAAGTATAACGTAGAAGTTATCGGCGTTCAGGTTGATGCTATCGAACGTGGTGAAGACAGAATAGAATTCAAGAAGACTATGGATAGTCTCGGAATAGAAATGGCAAGAAGTGAAGTAGCATATACAGTTGATGAAGCGCTTGCTATTGCCGATAAACTCGGTTATCCCGTAGTTCTCCGTCCTGCTTATACAATGGGTGGAACAGGTGGCGGTATTGTTTACAATATCGACGAACTCAAATCAGTATGTGCAAGAGGACTTCAGGCTTCTCTCGTAGGACAGGTTCTCGTTGAAGAATGTATTCTCGGCTGGGAAGAACTCGAACTCGAAGTAGTAAGAGACCGCGAAGGCAATATGATTACAGTCTGCTTCATCGAAAATATCGACCCCCTCGGTGTTCACACAGGTGACAGCTTCTGTTCAGCGCCTATGATTACAATCGCAGAAGATGTTCAGAAGGAACTTCAGCGTCAGGCTTATAAGATTGTTGACGCTATCGAAGTAATCGGTGGAACAAACGTTCAGTTCGCAAGAAACCCCGAAGACGGAAGAATTGCAGTAATCGAAATCAACCCCAGAACATCCCGTTCTTCAGCACTCGCTTCAAAGGCAACAGGTTTCCCCATAGCTCTCGTTTCAGCTATGCTCGCAACAGGTCTTACTCTTAAGGATATCCCTTGCGGAAAATACGGAACACTTGATAAATACCGTCCCGATGGCGATTATATCGTTATCAAGTTTGCTCGCTGGGCATTTGAAAAGTTCAAGAAGGCAGAAGATAAACTCGGTACACAGATGAGAGCCGTAGGCGAAGTTATGAGTATCGGTAAAACATATAAGGAAGCATTCCAGAAGGCTATCAGAAGTCTCGAAAAGGGAAGATACGGCCTCGGTTTTGCTGAAAACTATAATAAGAAGACTAAAGAAGAACTCATCAAGATGCTCCATACTCCTACATCAGAACGCCAGTTCGTTATGTATGAAGCACTCAGAAAAGGCGCTACTGTTGATGAACTCTTTGAACTCACAAAGATTAAAAAGTATTTCATCAATCAGATGAAGGAACTTGTTGACGAAGAAAACGCACTTATGCAGAACAAGGGTGCCGTTCCTTCTAAGGAAGTTCTCTTACAGGCCAAGAAAGACGGTTTCTCAGATAAATACCTCTCACAGATTCTTGAAATCCCTGAATCCGATATCCGTGAAAAGAGAATTGAATATGGTATAACAGAAGCTTGGGAAGGCGTTCATGTAAGCGGAACAGAAAATTCAGCATACTACTATTCTTCATACAATATCGAAGAAGATAAGAGCCCTGTATCCGAAGGCAAGCCCAAGGTTATGATTTTAGGCTCAGGTCCTAACAGAATCGGCCAGGGTATCGAATTTGACTACTGCTGTGTTCATGCTGCAAACGCTCTCCGAGAACTCGGTTTTGAAACAATTATGATTAACTGTAACCCAGAAACAGTTTCAACCGACTATGACACATCAGACAAACTCTATTTCGAACCTCTCACACTCGAAGATGTTCTCGCTATCCACGATAAAGAAAAGCCCGTAGGCGTTATCGCACAGTTCGGAGGACAGACTCCTCTCAACCTCGCGGCTGACCTTAAAAAAGCAGGTGTCAATATTCTCGGAACAACTCCCGAAACTATCGACTTTGCCGAAGACAGAGACCTTTTCCGTGCTATGATGGAAAAACTCGAAATCCCTATGCCTGAATCAGGTATGGCAGTAACAATCGAAGACGCTATCGAAATCGCAAACAGAATAGGCTATCCCGTAATGGTACGTCCTTCTTACGTTCTCGGAGGACGTGGTATGGAAGTCGTTCACGATGAAGAAGGACTCAGAATCTATATGAAGGCAGCGGTAGGCGTTACACCTGACAGACCTATCCTTGTTGACCGTTTCCTCAGCAATGCAACAGAATGTGAAGCAGACGCTATCAGCGACGGCGAAAATGTATTCGTTCCCGCAGTTATGGAACATATCGAACTCGCAGGTATCCACTCAGGCGACTCTGCTTGTATCCTTCCTTCACTCAATATCTCACCCAAGAATGTTGAAACAATCAAGGAATATACAAAGAAGATCGCAAAGGAAATGGATGTACGCGGTCTTATGAATATGCAGTATGCTATCGAAAGCGATAAGGTTTATGTTCTCGAAGCCAACCCCCGTGCATCAAGAACAGTTCCTCTCGTTTCAAAGGTATGTAACATAAAGATGGTTAAGATTGCAACAGAAATCATCACAGCACCGCTTACAGGAAACGCATCACCCGTTCCAGCACTCAAGGAAAGAAAGTTCAATCATTATGGCGTTAAGGAAGCTGTGTTCCCATTCAATATGTTCACAGAAGTTGACCCGCTTTTAGGACCTGAAATGCGTTCTACAGGTGAAGTTCTCGGAATGTCCGATAACTTCGGTGAGGCGTACTTCAAGGCACAGGAAGCAACACAGACAAAGATTGCCCTTTCGGGAACAGTTCTTATCAGTGTAAACAACAGCGATAAGCCCGAGGTTGTTGAAGTTGCGAAGGGCTTTGAAGAATGTGGATTTAAGATTATCGCAACAGGCGGAACACATAAGCTCATTACAGAAAACGGCATAAAGGCTGAAAAGATAGCAAAACTTCAGGAAGGCAGACCCAATATCCTCGATGCTATCACAAATGGTGAAATTGATATCATCATCAATACTCCCGATGACAAGCAGGGTAATGAAGATGACAGCTACATCAGAAAGAACGCAGTACGCAAGCGTGTATTCTATGTAACAACAATGGCTGCCGCAAAGGCAACTGTTGAAGGTATCAAGGCTATAAAGAACGGCGGCGGAAAGGGAGTAAAATCTCTTCAGCAGTTCCATAGCGAAATCGAATAATAAAATAACCGCTTATGACGAAAATCATAAGCGGTTTTGTTTTCTGAAAATAAAAACGCCCCGTATTTTTACGGGGCATTTTTTAGCTATTAAAGACCGATTTTATCGAGAAGTCCGCCGACTTTGTCCTTTACATCGTCAACAGAGATTTTTGCCTTAACGCCATCAATGATTTTTTCAATCTGATCGTTAGGAAGGTCAACACCGATAACTTTTTCAACAGCAGTTACAGGGTCTTTCTGAAAGTCAGATGCGAAGTTCTTGTCGTTCTTGATTTTTTCAACGATTTCTGCGATTTTTGCTTTGATATCCATAAAAATTACCTCTTTCATTTTTTATGCCTTAAAGGCTATGAAAATATTATATCATTCTTTAAACAGGAATGCAATAAACGATTTCAGGTTTAAAGATTTCTCAATATGTAATACGACAGAAGAACTACCGAAAAAATCACCCAGAAAACCGCATTTCTCGGAATGATTTTAACCTTTTTTCCGAAGAATGAATATATGAAGAATTCTGCGTAAAGAAGTATTGTCAGCAATAGAAGAATTGGTATTGCGGGATTGAATTTTATCGCAGAAATAATATCTCCTCTTAAAATCGAAAGAACACTTCTTGTGTTTCCGCAGGCGAAACATTGTTTTCCTGTCAGAAGAAAAAATCCGCAGAACGGAGGTAAAAGCGAGAGAAAAAAGTCAATATTTGTCTTTAAAACGATAAATCCGATGACAAAAAGCAAGGGAAGAATTATAGCGATTATCTTTTCTTTTTTTCTTTCCAAAATCCCTTCACCATCCTTTCGTTTTCAGATACTATTCTAACATAAAAATCATTCCGTTTCAATAAACTGTTGACAATGAACCGAAAATAATATAAAATATATACAGATGATTTCTCGTTCGGGGGTGTTTTTATGGCGGCTAAAGAAAAGGATATGGAACTTGATATGGATATGGAAATGGAATCCGATGATATGGCTGCTGCTGAAGAAATAAAGGATACACTCGAGATTTCAGGTTCTCTTAATAAAAAGAGTTCATATAAAACAAGAAAAGAACTCGAAATGCCTGAAGAACTTAAAAAGCCCCGTAAACTTTTTGTCGAAGAAATTTTAAAGACAATAGTCGGCGTGATTCTTGTTCTTTTGTTTATCGCTCTTTTCATAGGAATAGTGTGGTATTTCCTCATTCAGCTTGACGCAACTTTATTCGATGAACTTATGGGCGAAGCAACAGAGGTTTCAACCGATGCGGGTTCTGTTATAAATTATTTTAAAAATCTGATATAAAAGGCTTTATGCCTTTTTATGCCGGTGTGATGGAATTGGTAGACGTGCTGGACTCAAAATCCCGTGGTGGCGACACCGTGTCGGTTCGAGCCCGACCACCGGTACCACATAAAAAACAGGCTCTGAATAACAGGGTCTGTTGTTTTATAAGTATATCTTTATATTTTAAGCATAAAATATTCAGATGAAATAAATCAAAGGAGGTTTTATAGATATGAAATTCTATAAATGCAATCATTGTAATCAGATTATTTTCAAAATCAAGGATGTTAATGTTCCTGTTTCATGCTGTGGCGAAAAGATGGAAGAAATCATCGCAGGTTCTGTTGACGCAGCGGTTGAAAAGCATGTTCCTGTATACACAGTTGAAAACGGAGTGGTTAATGTGAAAATCGGCGAAGTTGACCATCCTATGCTTCCTGAACATTATATCGAATGGGTTGTTGTCAAGACAAATTCAGGCGTTCAGTTAAAGGAACTCAAACCCGGTAACGCACCTGCCGTTTCTTTTGCAATTACTGATGGAGAAACAGTAGAAGAAGTCTATGCCTACTGCAATCTTCATGGTCTCTGGAAGAAATAAATTGTGATTAAATTGTGAAATTTTAATGTAATAATAAAAACGCTTGTTTGAAAGGAGAGGAAATCCCGAAAAACAGGCGTTTTTTTGTGGTAAAGATACCGCTAAAAAAAGTTGGTTTTTGTTGACATTATGCTTAAAATATGTTAAAATTAACATTGTATAATTGGTAACAGCATATAAATGCAAAAATAAAATCGGACTTGCCCGATAAGACAAATCCGATTATCTGGTGCCGCTAACCGGACTCGAACCGGTACGCTTTTAACGGCGAGGGATTTTAAGTCCCTTGTGTCTACCAATTCCACCACAGCGGCACAACATCATTTATTATACAACTGTATTTTCAAAATGTCAATAATAATTTTAAATTTTTGTCGGGGGATTTATTTTGAATAAACTCATAAACGCTCTGAATTACTTTTACTACGGGCTTCAGTTTTCTGTCGGAATAATAACTCCGTTCATAGTCTGTCTTTTGCTTGCAGATTATCTCAAAGATAAATTTTCTTTGGGTGATTGGGTTACAATAGCAGCAATAGTTCTTGCGCTTTTGCTTGCCGTTGCAGATACAATTTCTCTTGCTAAGGTATTTTTAAAGATGCTCGATAATAAAAAAGGGGATAAGAAATAATGAACAAAATGGTAAAAGATGAACTGAAGTTCATTATTCCCTGCGTTGCGATAGCCGATGTTGTGGTATATCTTATCTCGTTCATTTTCAAAGGCTTTAATTATGATGTTATTCTTGGTCTTTTACTCGGAAGTATCACTCTTATCTTCAACCTTGTTATCCTTGGTGGTGATGTAGAACTCGCTTTCAAGCGGTTTGCGGTTGATAAAAACGAAAAGCGTGTAAAAAGAAAGATGGCATCAAGTTATGCAGTCCGCAGTATTATAATTGCTGTGGCGATATTCATTTCACTTGTATCGGATTTGTTTGACACAATAGGGGTTCTGATTCCTTTTCTTTATGTCAAACCGATATATTTTATCAAATCAATCTATTCTGACAAAAAGGAGGGAAAATAATATGGGAATTGCTCAGTCGGGTGATTTCGGAGGAGTAAGCGGTCCTGGCGTGCTGTTCAGTTTTGAACTGCCTCTTATCGGAACGATAAACATAACCGAATCCGTTGTTATAGGATTTGTTCTGGTTGTCTTAATCAGCCTGTTTGTTATATGGCTTACTCACGGAATGGGAAAAATCCCGACAAAAAGACAGGTAGTTGCTGAATGGATAGTTGAAACTGTCAATAAACTCGTCAAGGATAATATGGGGCCGTCACACCTCGTATATGCTCCTTACATCGCGACAATTTTCGTCTTCTCCATAACAGGAAGCCTTGTCAGCCTTTTCGGTCTCCGCTCAATGACAGCAGACGCAAGTGTTACGATATCATGGGCACTTATATGTCTTGTTATGATAACCTATACCAAACTCAAATATAGCGGTCTCGGCGGTTATCTTAAAGGATTTACCGAGCCTATTTTCGTATTGACGCCTATGAACATCTTCTCCGAAGTTATGACACCTGTTTCAATGGGTCTCCGTCATTTCGGAAATGTCGCAGGCGGAATGGTAATCACATCGTTGATTTATTGGGCACTTGCCAATCTTTCGGCAAAACTCCACCTTTACTTCAGCGTGGGAGAACTGAAAATCGGTGTATTGCAGGTTGGTATCCCTGCTGTGCTCTCGGTTTATTTCGATTTGTTCAGCGGATTTATGCAGGCATTCATTTTTGTTATGCTTACAATGGCCAATGTCGGAAACTGCATCCCCGATGACAAAAAATAACTATGTTTATTATTTAAATTAAAATAATGGAGGTCAAATTTTATGAATTTTCAGCATGAAATGGAATTTTTCAAATCACTCGTTCTCATGGGTTCTGCAATAGGCGCAGGTCTTGCAATGATCGCAGGTATCGGCCCCGGTATCGGTGAAGGTTACGCAGTAGGTAAGGCTTGTGAAGCTATCGCTCGTCAGCCTGAAGCACAGGGAGATGTAACAAGAACAATGTTCATCGGTTGTGCCGTTGCCGAAACAACAGGTATCTACGGTTTCGTTGTTGCTCTCATTCTTCTCTTTGGTAATCCCTTTATCAAACACTTCAACTAATATCAGGAGGACTATATGAGCGTTGAAATGATATTACCGTGCATAGCGTCAGGTGCTCTCAATCTTGAGTTCCTGTCGATAGACCCCGGTACTATTGTCGGAACTCTCCTCAATACTCTGATTCTCTTTCTGGTAATAAAGCATTTTCTTTTCGGAAAAGTAAACCAGATACTCGAAGAAAGAAAGAAATATGTTGAAGATTCTTATTCCGAAGCGGATAAAGCAAGAGAAACCGCAAAGGCTCTCGAAGCTGAATATGATGAAAAAATCCGCAATGCAAAGGAAGAATCTGCAGATATTATCAGAAATGCTACATTAAAAGCTCAGCAGCGTTCAGATGAAATCGTGTTTGCCGCTAAGAATGAGGCAGCAGGTATCGTTGCTAAGGCTAACGAAGATATTGAACGTGAAAAGAAACGTGCAGTAAATCAGATAAAGGACGAAATTTCCGAAATAGCAATAGCTGTCGCAGAAAAGGTTGTTGAAAAAGAAATCACAACAAAGGATAACGACAGACTTATCGAGGAATTTATTGAAAATGTGGGTGAACTGTAATGGCAGGAATTGTTGAAAAAACTTATGCCGAAGCGGTATTTGGTCTCGGAAAAGAACAGAATTGCCTCGAAACCTTATGCACCGAAATTTTTGAAACAGCAAAAATATTTGGTGAAAACCCCGATTTTATAAAACTTTTGTCTTCTCCGACAATCTCTTTCGATGAGAAGAAAGAAAGTCTTAATAAAGTTTTCTCGGGAAAACTTTCAGAATATGCGATGAATTTTCTTTTTGTAATAACAGAAAAAAATCGTATGTCATCCTTTATGGGAATTTCTGAGTGTCTTAAATCGCTTTACAACGATTATAACGGAATAATCGAAGTCAAAGTAACAACAGCAGAGCCTCTTTCGGATGCTTTAAAGACAAAGCTCAGAGCGAAACTTGAAAGCGTCAGCGGAAAGAAGATAACTCTCGTTGAAAAAACGGATAAATCAATTCTTGGGGGAATTATCCTTGATTATGATAATGTCCGTATGGATTCAAGTATCAGAAACCGGCTTGAAGGAATTAAAACATCAGTAAAATCAATAATAGCATAAATTTTAAAACCGAAAGGTGTGAACAAATTGAATTTGCGCCCAGATGAAATTACCGGTCTTATTAAAGAACAGATCAAGAATTACAGTAATAAGATTGAAAATACCGACATCGGAACAGTAGTTACAGTCGGCGACGGTATTGCAAATATCCACGGGCTTGAGAAGTGTATGTCAAACGAACTTCTTGAGTTCTCAAACGGCGTTTATGGTATGGCTTTAAACCTTGAACAGGAATTCGTCGGAGCGGTTATGCTCGGTGACGATACAGGCATCAAGGAAGGCGATACAGTAAAGCGTACAGGAAAAATCGTTTCTGTTCCCGTCGGTGATGAACTTCTCGGAAGAGTAGTAAACTCACTCGGACAGGCGATAGACGGCAAAGGCCCTATCCTCACAACAGAAACAAGACCCATAGAGCAGATTGCTCCCGGTATCATTACAAGAAAATCAGTTAATGTTCCTCTTCAGACAGGTATCAAGGCTATTGACTCCATGATTCCTATCGGAAGAGGTCAGCGTGAACTTATCATCGGTGACCGTCAGACAGGTAAAACTGCAATCGCCCTTGATACAATCATCAACCAGAAGGATAAGAATGTAATCTGTATCTATGTTGCAATAGGACAGAAGCGTTCAACAGTTGCAAACGTTGTTGAAACACTTGCTAAAAACGGCGCTATGGATTATACAATCGTCGTTTCGGCAACAGCATCAGAACTCGCACCCCTTCAGTATATCGCTCCTTACGCAGGTTGTGCTATGGGTGAATACTTTATGTCAAAGGGAAAAGATGTTCTCTGCGTTTATGACGACCTTTCAAAACACGCAGTTGCATATCGTGCACTTTCGCTCCTTCTCAAGCGCCCACCCGGACGTGAAGCTTATCCCGGAGATGTATTCTATCTCCATTCAAGACTTCTTGAAAGAGCTTGTAACCTCAACGAAGATTACGGCGGAGGGTCTCTTACAGCGCTTCCCATTATCGAAACTCAGGCGGGTGACGTTTCTGCCTATATCCCTACAAACGTTATTTCTATCACAGACGGACAGATATTCCTTGAAACCGACCTTTTCAATTCAGGTGTAAGACCTGCCGTTAACCCCGGTATCTCTGTATCACGAGTTGGTGGTAACGCACAGATAAAGGCTATGAAGAAGGTTTCAGGTTCACTCAAACTTACTTACTCTCAGTATCGTGAACTTCAGGCATTCTCACAGTTCGGTTCAGACCTTGACGCCGATACAAAGGCGAGCCTTGCAAGAGGTGAAAGAGTAGTTGAAGTTTTGAAGCAGGGAAGAAATTCTCCTCTCACAGTAGAACATCAGGTTCTCATCATCTATGCTGTAACAAATAACTATCTCCATTCAATTCCGACATCATCTGTTGCTGAATTTGAAGAAGAACTTTTTGAATTCGTTGATACAACTCACCCCGATATCATATCAGGGCTTAAAGAAAAGAAAGATATAACACCCGAAATCGAAGAAGAAATAAAAACAGCACTCAGCGAATTTGTTTCTAAATTCATTTCATCACACGCTTAAAACTTTCTTTACTTTAACTTTGAAATTGAGGTGAAAATATAAATGGCAGCGTCTAATATGAAAGACATCAAGCGGCGTATCAAGAGCATTGAATCAACAATGCAGATAACAAAGGCTATGCAGCTTGTAGCATCGTCAAAACTGAGAAAAGCCAAAGAAAGAGCAGATAACGCAAGACTTTTCTTTGACACTCTCTATGAAACGATGTGCGAAATCAGTAAAAGTGCTCCCGAATTTTCATCTGTATACACAAAAAAGCGTGAGATAAGAACAGTTCTTATGATTGTTATCGCGGGTGACAGAGGTCTTGCAGGCGGTTTTAACTCGAATATCTTAAAACTCGCCTACCGCAGAGCGAAAGAAATTTCAGAAACAGGAAAAAATGTTGAAATAGTCGCAATAGGCAAAAAATCGGTTGAATATTTTGAAAAGCGTGAATTCACAGTAAGAGCGAAATATT
>JAFXHL010000075.1 GCA_017536405.1 Oscillospiraceae bacterium | reverse complement strand
TCATTCTTTAGGGAATTTTGAATATATAGACCAGAAAATGTCGAAAGAGGTTTACTGGGAAACTTTCAACGATTACAGTCAGCTTGAAAATTCTCTCATCACTCCTGCAAAATCGCTTGACAAAGAAGCAGGTCACATCGCCGAAAGCATAGAAGCTGCCGTTATGAGTGAAAATAATATGCCTATGTCGGCAGAAAATGAAGAAGCAGAAATTTCGTTTTCTGAAAGATTTGATTCCCTTTCGGGAAACTCTCCTAAAATAACATCAATAACGGCATCTGTTGAAAAGAGTCTTCTTTCTGTCCTTTCGGATGATAATATTTCAGGCGCATTTATAATCCTTGATACAAACGTTTCAAAGAAAGAAAACTCACATTCTGCATTATATCTCAGAAAAACCGACAAGGGTATTTCTGTAATCTACGGAAACAACGCAAAGACAAGTCTTGACAGAACAAGAAAAATCGCAGATGAGATTGATTTTTCTCTCGAAAACGAAGAAACGGGGGTTTCGTATTCATTCTATTCAAAACCTGCTCTTTATAAGAAAAAACCGCTCGTTAATTCGGCCGAATCGTTTACATACTGGTCTTCTCCTCATCGTCTTTTTGAAGGCGAAGACAGAGTTATTTCTTATTCAAGACCTGTTGTTTCTTCAGACGGAACTTTTATAGGCGTTATCGGATTTGAAGTTTCTGAAAGAACAATAAAATCCTTCCTCCCTGCCGATAGTTTAGGTTTCGGAAATTCGGGATATGCCTTTTTCGACCGTTCAAACGGAATGATTGACCTTTCAAACGCAATAGCAACGGGGGTTTCGATAAGTGATATAGAAACCATTTCACATCCTGTGATAGTAACTCTTGACAATGCTTATGGTCAGAATGTTTCGACACTTGAATCGGAAGACGGAAAGCGTTCTTATCTCTATACGCATCATCTTGATTTCTATGACAAGCAGTCATATTTTGCCGAAGGCGAAGACTGGCTCCTTGTAGGAACTGTTCCTGAAAGTTATATAACAAGGCAGTCAACTATTGTAAAAAGTCTTTCGGTAATCATCATGGCGACCGCTACACTGGTTTCTGTTCTTGTTTCTATCATAGTAGTGGCTTCTATCTCATCAAAAACTTCAAAACTTGCAAAAACAATCGATAACATCGGTGCAGACCGTTCAAAGTCACTTGTGCTTGAAAGAGTCGGCATAAAAGAAATCGACAAACTTTCTGAAGTTATAGAGTCATACAGCGAAGACATTACTATAAACTCCGCGAAAAAATCAAAAATCGTTGACCTTATTTCAAACCCCATAGCAACCTTTGAAATAAGCAAGAACGAGGACAAGGTATTCGTTTCAAACTCAATAGTAAATATTCTTCAGCTTAACCCCGCTATCATAATAAACGGATATATCAACAAAAAGGAATGGGATGAAATCTACGCCGACCTGACTTCTTCTGAAAACATTTCATATGAAGGAAGTTATCATGTCAACAAGGAAGCAGGAAACGAAAACAGCGGTCAGTGGTTAAAGATAAACACATATGAATCAGACAAGTATATCATAGGCGTTATAACCGATATTTCAGAACAGATTCTCGAAAGAAAGCGCCTCGAATATGAACGCAGTCACGATGCTCTGACAGGTATCATCAACAGAAGAACATTCCTTTTGAGAACAGAAGAAATCTTAAACAACTGCAAGAACGCTGTTATCGCTTTGTGGGATATCAAAAACATAAAATTCATCAACAATAAATACGGCCACGAAAACGGTGATAAGCTCATCAAGGCCGCTACAAGAGTTCTTGATTCGGTTTCAAATGACAGACATGCAATAACCGCGAGACTTTCGGGTGATGAATTTGTAACGATATTCTTCGGTGAAAAGGATGTTTCTGCTTATAAGAATGAAGTAAGAAATCTTTATGAACTTCTTTCAAATGTTGTCGTTGAAACACCTGACGGCGAAGAAATACGCATCGAAGCCGCTGTCGGAACGGCTTGTTATCCTTTCGATGCCCCTGATATAAAGGGACTTTTGCGTTGCACAGACAGCACACTTCTTAACAACAAGAACGAAAACGGAAGACATTCTGACGGAATATTTGAATACAAGGCTTATTAAAGCATC
The DNA here is from genome assembly GCA_017536405.1 of Oscillospiraceae bacterium. Taxonomy (GTDB): domain Bacteria; phylum Bacillota; class Clostridia; order Oscillospirales; family Ruminococcaceae; genus RGIG4131. The sequence goes on along the minus strand of JAFXHL010000075.1, from coordinate 6,756 downwards.
GGGGTATCGGATGAAAAATCCGCTACCCTTATGTTTTGAAGAAAGGAAAGATTATGAAATTTGTAATACAGAGAGTAACATCGGCATCTGTTTCGGTTGACGAAAAGATTGTAGGAAAGATAGGAAAAGGATTTCTTGTTCTTATCGGGATAGGCAAAGAAGACAACAAAGAAATCGCCGACAAGATGATAAAAAAACTTATAGGGATGAGAATTTTTGAAGACGAAAACGGAAAGACAAATTTAAGCCTCAACGACGTTTCGGGAGAACTTCTTCTCATATCTCAGTTCACCCTTTATGCCGACTGTAAAAAAGGAAACCGCCCATCATTCATAAACGCAGGTTCGCCTGATGAGGCAAACAGCATATATGAATATATAATCTCTGAATGCAAGAAAGAGATAGATGTTGTTGAAAAGGGTGTTTTCGGCGCAGATATGAAGGTTTCTCTTTTAAATGACGGCCCGTTTACAATTATCCTTGACAGCCGTGATATTCTGTAAATAAAATAAAAATCTCCTGCATTTTGCAGGAGATTTTTTTAGTCATATTTTGTATGCATAAAAGAAAGTTCGGTTGAAAGAGAGAAGTTATTGAGATACTCTAAAAACTCAACTCCAGGAACCGCCTTTGAGAAATAATACCCTTGAAAATAATCACATTTCAGTTCAAGAAGTTTTTCGATATGCTGTATCGTTTCAACGCCTTCCATAACGACTTCTGTTCCGAGTTGCTGTAACATATAGAATGTATTTTTAAGGGTTGCATAAGCCTTGGGATTATCAAGTGATGACCAGAGAATACTCTTGTCAATCTTAACGCATTCAAACGGCAACGCGTAAACATAAGAAAGGTTTGAATAACCTGTTCCGTAATCGTCAAGCGCGAATTTAACACCGTTTGAGATAAATGTGTCAACATTTCTTGTAAGGTTGACAGGCGAACCTATCGCTGCGGTTTCTGTTATTTCAAAAACGATATTCTGTGGTTTTACATCGTAATCCTTCATTATTCTGATGTATCTGTCAGCAAGTCTGTACTGCATACACTGAACGGGCGAAAGGTTTACTTCGATATATTCTATTCCCTTGTCGCAGACATTTCCGTCTCTTATAAAACGGCATACACTTTCAAAGACAAACTCGCCTATATCAAGGATAAATCCCTCTTTTTCGGCCATAGGGATAAATACTTCGGGAGAGATAAATCCGATTTCGGGGTCTATGAGTCTTACAAGAGCCTCGGCCGCTATTATCTTTTTCTTTTCAGTTGAATAGATAGGCTGATAGTAAACTTCAAATCCGCCGTTTGTAACGGCATTTCTTACAGCTGTTCTTACTGCGTCGATATGAACTACATCGACGATATCTGAAATCTGAAGAACATTTTTCTTGATGTTCCTGAATTCCATAATAGCTTCAACGGCATCATAATATTCGCTGATACTTCTTATATCCTCGGGACATCTTATTGCGGCTGTCTGCTGTGTGAGAACTGCAACGTCGTTTCCGTTATTCCAGTTGTGATTGAAGCGTTCTATTATTGCGTTTACATAATCATCGGGATTTTTATCGGGGATATCCTTCATTTTTATCGCAAACGCCCTGTTGTTTATCATCGAGACTATACAGTCTTTTTCAAGCTTTGAAAGGAACTTTATTACATCGCTGTAAATTCTGTCAACGCTTTCAGAACCGAGTTTTTCCTGAATAATGCGGTAATCTCTTATATGAACGACTATTACAAGAAATTTCTTTCTTGAAATAAATTCAGAATCGAGAAATTCAACGAACATCTTGTATTTCATAGCACCCGTTGATTCATAGACTTCTTCGGGATTCTGAATGAAGAATATCATTATCACCGCAGAGAGTGAAACTGTGAAATTCTGAAGAAGAATATGCGGGAAAATCGCCTGAATAACAACTGTAAGTATTGTCATAGCGATTATAACGCCGAATGCAACTATCTGTTTTCTGCTGAAAACTGTTCTGTAAACTATTGTTATAACGAAAATATATACGAGATAATAAAAGAGAATTGTATACATTATGTTGAAGAAAAGTCCCTTACAGAAATGACCTGCTTCATCAAAATAGAAAAACAGTTTTGTCGCACCTGTTGTGACAAGCATGATAAAGAATGCCGTGAACGGCGCCCACACGAGAAAACGATGGAATGATAACTTTATATCTATCTTCGCAAGACAAAGTGAAAGCAGAAGAAGTGTTATCATCGTCAGACACTCAAATGTATAATACAGAATATTCATCGAATATTTTACAAACGGGCTTGTGACAAAGGGATTCTGTATCGCCATAGCGCCCATTGTATCAAAAAATGTAGTCGCCATGCCATAGACGATAAGAAGTGTATACAGACGATACTGCATAAACGGGAGTTTCTTTTTGAGTGAGTGATATACAAAAAGAAGTATGAAGGTAAAGAAGGCGCATATATCGAAATACATATTATATATTGTAATCATTCTGACATACCTCCTTTTACCATCGGAGATTCAAAGGATTTTACATAATCCGAAAGTGATTTTTTATCAAACGAGCCTGATATAAATTCCCCTTCGGCATACTGACAGTTCATATTACTGAGCATTCTGAAGCTGTTTTCACCGTCAACACCGCCTGCTATCGTTTTTATTCCGAGTTCCATCATAAGACTGAGTGTGCTTTCAAGCATTATGGCAGCCTTGCCGTTGCTGAGCGCTGCCGAAACAACACTGTCAGAAATCTTGACATATGAGAAAGGAAGATTATAGATAGAGGAAATTTCAGATTTTCCTGCGCCAAAATTATCGAAGCAGAATAAAAATCCTTTTTTATGAAGATCGTTAAGATAATCCTCTATGATTACATGAAGTTCATCGGTAACTATTTCTGAAATCTTGAAACAGATTTTAGAAGGCTCTATGCCGTATTTTTCAAGAATAGAAAGATATCTTTCTGCCATATTGTTCTGAACACACTGAACAACAGAGAAAGGAACTTCAATATGGCTGAGATTGTTATCCTCAAGCCCTCCTGCGTTTATGAAACGACAGATTTTTTCAAATGCCGCTTCTCCTATTTTAGCCATATCGCCACTTTTTTCTGCAACGGCTGAAAATTCCGCATCAGAAATTATCCCTATTACTTCGTCTGTTATGTAAAGTTCGGATTCGACATAAGAGAGATTGTCATCATCAAAAGAATATACAGGACGATAGCTTATTCCGAATTTGCCTGTTTCAACAACTTTCTTGACTGCTGATTTTATTGCAGATGCTCTTACAAGACTTTTGTTATCAACTTCAGAGAAATAAAGAATCTTGTCTGATTCCTTATTATTTTCAAACCAGGAAATTATGTTTATAAGGGTTGTTGTGTCGTTTACATCTTCAGGACATTCAACAACACACATTCTTATCGAAAGCATAGCGGAGCTTGTTCCGCAATACCAGGGTCTGTCGAAAATTTCGCAGAGCTTTGAAACCTTGCGGTTAATTTCGGAAAAACTCGGGAATTCAACGCAAAGCACCCCGGGGTTTACAGAATAAATTTTCTGTGCGCCTATTTCGAAAAGAACTTTTGTTATCTGTTTTACCGCGTTTGTTATAAACTCATTTCCGAGAGATTTGCTGTAATGTTCAAAATCCACGATGACAATGGTCATCATATAGAATTTCTTTTTTCTTTCAAAGTCGTATTTCAGCATAGAAACAAGAGTGTTTTTATTGAATATGCCGTATTCTGTATCTATGACAGAAACAGGATTCTGAATAACAAGGAGAATTGTAAGCGCAGACAATGCCATAGCAAAATTCTCAACCCTCTGTAAAGGGAATTTCATCTGAATAAGAACAGCCGCAGACATAACTGCTATAAGTGTGCAGAATGCTATTATAACACTTGTCTGATAATCCCTGCGGTTTATAATGAGATAAGCAGCTGCATAAACAAAATAATAAGCCGCAATAGCATAAAGGAAGAACATTCCCTTTTCTCTGCTGTAAACCATATTTTCGACTGTGAATACATAATCGGTCAGCGGATTTGTGAGGATAAGTGTTTCAACAAAAACTAACGGAATTATAAGAAAAGCCTTCTCCGCTTTGGAAAAATCACCGAATTCACGCCGCAGACTCAGAATGTAAAAAAGTGCTGTGGGCGCACACATAGCATGGAATATATGATATATCGTTTCTAAAGCATACTTGACAACATTTATTCCGATAAGATCACTTATTCCATCAGTAAAAACTGCACACGCCGATGATAATGTAACCGCTGTTACATAAATAAGATAGCATTTATTATGTAAAAGGGGAGTTTTTTTATTGAGATTATAGCATATCGAAATAATAGCAAGAAGCAGAAGCGCCGCTATATGATAGCTTATTTCTTTCATAAAAAACATCTCCTTTCTTTCATAATAAACCTCAAAAACGCAGCAACTGTTATTTATGCAGTCGCTGCGTGTTTTTTATTCCTATTTCCACATTTCTCCGTAAATTTCTTCGTAATTTACAAGGTCATCGAGAAGTCTCGGAATAAGAACATCCTGTTCTTCGTCAGAGAACTGGCAGGTTCCAACCGCACGGTGTCCCCCTCCGCCATATTTAAGCATAAGTTTGCCGACATTGACTTTTGAAGTTCTGTTCATAATGCTGTATCCTACTGCACAAGAACAGCCCTTTCCACCCTTACCGTCAACTATCCATACAGAAATATTCTGTTCGGGATAGAGGCTGTAAATCATAAATCTGTTTCCTGCGTAAATGGGTTCAACTCCGCGAAGGTCAGTTATGATTACATCCTTTTCGACTCTTGTGTATTTATGAACCATTTCTGTGAAAAGGTCAGCCTGTTCACGATAAAGGTTGATTCTTTCCTTGATATCATCGAGAGCAAGGATTTCTTCTGTTGTCATTGTGCGGCAACAGTCGATGAGTTTTTCCATAAGCTGATAGTTGCTTATTGTGAAGTTACGGAATCTTCCGAGGCCTGTTCTGGGGTCCATAATAAAGCCTATGAGAATCCATCCTTCAGGATGAAGAACTTCATAAGGAGAAAGATGGCCCGAGTCAACCTTGTCAACAGCTTCCATCATATCTGTGAAATTGGGGAAACGGTCTTCCCCGCCGTAGTATTCGTATATAATTCTTGCACAAGAAGGCGCATGACGGCTTTCACCGCTGTATTTTCCTTCGAGTTCATTTCTTTCGAATTCACTCGAATGATGGTCAAACCACATTCCGCATCCTTCAACATAAGGAACATTAGCAAGAACGTCATCTTCTGTTACTTCAACTATGCCATCCTGTAAATCCTTGGGGTGAGCAAATTTCCAGTTGTCGATGATGCCTACTTCCTTGAGAAGTGCGGCACATGCAAGTCCGTCAAAGTCGGAACGGGTAAGTAATCTCATATAAAATACCTCCGAAAAATTATGTGAATCAATATTCTACATATCAATATGTTGATTATACCATACTAATACATGATGTTCAATAGTTTTTAAGTAATTTTGTCAGTTTTTTTCATAAAAAACAAGGAATTTTTATTCAAAAAGTGTAGATACTAAATCTGTACTCCGATAAAGCCTGAAATCGAAGTAAATATTTTTGGGAGGATTTTTTATTATGAAAATGAACAAAAGCATCAAATGCACAGTAGGAAACTGCAAGTATAATGTTAAATCAGAGGGCTATTGCTCACTCGATGTTGTTAAAATCGGAACACACGAAGCAAACCCGACAGAATGCCAGTGCACAGACTGTAACTCATTCGTCTGCGATTCAGACTGCTGTCGATAAAAATAAAAATCGGAGAGGGTTTCCCTCTCCGATTTTTATTTTAGTTTGCAGGAACAGTAAATTCGTATCCTTTAGCACGGTATTCGTCTATAACATCGCCGAGAATTGCGGTATTTGTTTCTGAAACGGCATGAAGAAGGATAATCTGTCCGCTATGTGGATTTGCTGTGATTTTATTGAAAGCCTCGCTCTTATCGGGCTGATTGTTTACATCCCAGTCGGCATAGGCAAAACTCCAGAAAAGTGTTTTATAACCCATTCTCTGAGCAAGTGCCAATGCTCTTTCTGAATAAACCCCCTCGGGCGGACGCATATATTTCATTTCATAACCATAGGTTTCATAGATATAATCTTCTATCTCTGTAAGTTCCTTTTCGGCATCTTCTATCGAAACATCAAGCAGGCTTGCGAGCGATTTGTGATTTTGTCCGTGGTTTCCGAGAACATGTCCTTCATCGATAATACGCTGAATAATAGCAGGGTCGGCATATTTGCAATAACCGCCTGTTACAAAGAAAATCGCCTTTACATCCTTTTCTTTTAAGGTATCAAGGATTATTTCTGTATAGCCGTTTTCATAGCCTAAATCAAATGTCAGCCAGACTGTATTGTCATCGAAGTTATTCACAGCATAAGCTGAATATCTGCTGAATTTGTCGTTGAACTGAGTAGCGCCGTAAGGTCTTCCGTTTTCGTCAAACTGAACACCCTGACCGAAACCACACTGAGTATTATCAAGACAGACAAGTTCTTCATCGGGAATATAAGGAACTTCGATTTCGGGAAGTGTGCATAAATTTTCTGTTTCAGAAAAAATTGTTATCTCAGGTTCTGAAACAATAGGTTCGGTTTCTTCTACGGGCGTTCCCATAACCTGCTGTGCTTCGGTTGATTCTTCCCAGCCGTAATTCACATTCTGCGGGTCGAGTTCGGAGCAGGATGTC
>JAFXHL010000006.1 GCA_017536405.1 Oscillospiraceae bacterium | reverse complement strand
ATGATTTATTTATTTTTTCTGCATAAAAAATTTACTAAATCTTTACTTTTGGAGGAAACGCATATATGAATCTTATAGATTGTCATTCACATTCACATAATTCTCCTGATGCAGACAAAAACGCATCAGCACTCTCTATGATAGAAAGGGCCATGTCTCTTGGACTTTCTGCATATGCAATAACAGACCATTGCGAAGTAAGTCAATGGTATTCGATAGAACACTACGGTTTTGAACCCAACGGATATGATGATTACAATTTTGACAGAATGTTTGAAGCATCTATGCAGGAAAATACAAAGGCAAAAGAAATCATCGGCGATAAATTCAATTTTATATGCGGAATAGAACTCGGTCAGGCGACACACGATTTTGAACTTGCTGAAAAAATCGTTTCTGATAAAAGACTTGACTTTGTAATCGGTTCTACCCATAAGCTTCCAAACTATGATGATTTTGCGTTTATTGACTATTCAAAATATGATATTCCTGACCTTATGGAAAAATATTTTAATGAAACATACAAACTCTGCAAATGGGGAAAATTCGATGTTCTTGGTCATTTAACATATACACTCAGATATATCGAGGGCGATAACGGAATAAAGGTCAATATGGATCCTTACGAAGAAATCATAAGAGCATCTTTCAAACTTCTTGCAGAAAACGGAAAAGGCATCGAAATAAACACAAGCGGATTAAGACAAAAATACGGTAAAACATTCCCTGATTTCAAATGGGTGAAGATTTTCAGAGAACTCGGCGGAGAAATTATTTCGATAGGATCTGATTCGCATTGCCCCGAAGATGTCGGTAAAGGAATAAAGGAAGGTGCTGAAATCGCTATGGAAGCAGGCTTTAAGCATCTCTGTTATTTCAAAGAAAGAAAACCTGAGTTTATAAAAATCTGATAGACAAACATCAAACATTATGATATAATTAAATAACTTTATTTATGGAGGTATTACTTATGGAAACACTTCTCAAACTTCTCAAACAGAATTCCAGACTTTCAAATGCACAGCTTGCCGCGATGACAGGAACAACCGAAAATGAAGTCGCCGCCAAAATCGAAGAACTCGAAAATTCAGGAATTATCAAGGGATACAGTGTTATTCTTGATGAAGACAAAGCTGATAAAGATGTTGTTACCGCTATTATTGAACTTAAAGTAACACCTCAGGCTGATGTCGGATTTGACGAGATTTCGAGAAAAATAGTTGCTTATGAAGAAGTAACATCACTTACCTTAATGTCAGGCGGATATGACCTTGCTGTGACAGTTACTTGTGCTGACCTTAAAGAAGTTGCACTTTTCGTTTCTCAGAAACTTTCTGCTATTGAAGGTATACTTTCAACAACAACTCATTTTATTCTTAAAAGATATAAAGAAAAAGGATTTCTCATTTCAGAGGGCGAAACAGATGAAAGAGAATTTGTTTCTCCTTAATTAAGATGCAGAGGTAAAAAATATGGATTATAATAAAATTTTGTCCGACAAAATCAAAAGCATAAAGCCATCAGGGATAAGAAAGTTTTTTGATATTGCCGCTCAGACTGAGGGAGTTATTTCTCTAGGTGTAGGTGAGCCTGACTTTCCTACTCCGTGGAGTGTCAGAAAAGTTGCTATTGACACAATAGAAAGAAAAAGAACAGTTTATACCGCAAACCCCGGTCTTATCGAACTCAGAAAAACAATATGTGACAGGCTCAATAAAAAAATGGGGCTTAAATACGATACCGACGAAGTTATTGTAACAGTCGGAGGTTCTGAGGCTATCGACCTTGCTATAAGAGCAATTATAGACCCAGGTGATGAAGTTCTCGTTGTTGAACCGAGCTTTGTATGCTATGCCCCTATAACAGAACTTTCCGGAGGAGTTGTTGTTCCTCTTGAAACATCTGCTGATACCGATTTCAAACTCACAGCAGAAACTCTGCGTTCAAAGATAACAGACAAGACAAAAATGCTCATCCTTCCCTATCCTAACAACCCGACAGGTGGGATAATGACAAAAGAAGAACTTCTTCCTATTGCAGAAGTTTTAAAGAATACAAATATTGTTGTTCTCAGTGATGAAATTTATTCCGAGTTGACATATGGTGGCGAAAAACACACATCTATCGCTCAGCTTGACGGAATGAAGGAACGAACAATTATTGTAAACGGATTTTCAAAGGCTTATGCTATGACAGGCTGGAGACTGGGTTATGTTACAGGTCCTAAACCCATTATAGAACAGATGCTCAAACTCCATCAGTATGCTATTATGTCTTCTCCGACAATAAGCCAGTATGCAGGAATAGAAGCAATCAAGAACTGCGATGGCGAAATTGCTAAAATGGTCAAGGAATACGACGCAAGAAGAAGACTTATAGTTAAAGAATTCAACAGAATGGGACTCACCTGTTTTGAACCAAAAGGTGCATTCTATGTATTCCCTTGTATAAAATCAACAGGACTTTCAAGCGAAGAATTCTGCGCAAGACTTGTTGAAGAATACAAAGTCGCTATTGTTCCGGGAAATGCATTCGGAAGCAGCGGCGAAGGTTATGTAAGAGTTTCTTATGCTTATTCAATAAATCACATTCTTGAGGCATTAAAGAGAATCGAAGCATTTTTAAAGTCTCTTGAGAACGGAAAATAATATGGACAGAATTTCAGTTAAAGCAAACGCAAAAATAAATCTGGGCCTTGATATTACAGGGACAAGAGAAGATGGCTATCATCTTTTAAAAACAGTGATGCAGTCTGTTTCTTTATATGACATTATAACTCTTGAAAAATCAGATGAAATTTCAGTTATATGTTCTGACGAAACACTCCCCTGTGATGAACATAACCTCGCTTTCAAGGCTGCAAAATTATTTTTTGAAGAAACAAAACTTTCTGGTGGAGTTAAGATCAGCATCGAAAAAAACATCCCCTCACAAGCAGGTCTTGGTGGTGGAAGTGCTGACGCTGCGGGAACTATTTTCGCTCTTGACAAATTATATAATACAGATTTATCGGATGAAAAACTTTGCGAAATCGGTGAAAAAGTAGGTTCTGATGTTCCCTTCTGTATCATCGGCGGAACAAAATTATGCGAAGGTGTCGGTGAAAAACTCACTTCGTTAAAGCCGATTAAAAACTGCAAAATAGTTATCGCAAAAGGTGCTGACGGAATTTCTACAATCGAGGCTTATAAAACCTATGATAAACTTCAGGGTATAAAACATCCCGATGTTGATGCACTTATAAACGCAATAGATAACGAAGAAAAATTCTCGCATCTTTGCGGAAATGTTTTAGAACTTACGGCATTTCTTGCTACTGTTGATGAAATCAAGGAAACAATGGTTGAACTCGGCGCTGAAAATTCTGTAATGACAGGAAGCGGTTCAGCAGTTTTCGGAATATTTGATAACGAAAGACTTGCTGAAAAATGCTGTGAAAATCTCAAGAAATCAGGATTTTTCGCCACTGTTTCCGTTCCTTCCGAACAAGGAATTGAAATTATATAATCAGGTGGTGTAGGTATGGCATCGACTAAAAATTATCTCGATTTTATTCTCGGACAATTATCTGACCTTGATGAAATTTCATACAGAGCCATGATGGGAGAATATATCATATATTACCGCGAAAAAATCATCGGTGGAATATATGATGACAGATTTCTTGTAAAACCTGTAAAATCGGCAATTTTGCTTATGCCTGATGCCACTTTTGAAATACCTTATGGTGATGCAAAAGAAATGATTCTGGTTGATAATGTAGATGATAAGCATTTTCTGAAGGAATTGATGAACGCTATGTATGATGAACTTCCTGCGCCGAAAAAGAAAAAATAATAAAAAGGCATACAGTTTTCTGTATGCCTTTTCTTTTTTATCAGTCACCAAGTTCTGTAAGAATTCTGTCTGTACTCCAATAGAAATTATCTGAGCCTACTCTCGAAGAGAAACCACTTCTTGAGAAGATTTCCATAACATCAGGCTGAACAGCTGTAAAGTAAACCGTCTTATCTTTTTCGTGAAGTCTCGCAACAAGATCATCAAGCGCCTGAACACCTGAAATATCGGCAAGAGGAACACCTCTTAAAGAGAATATGTAGATTTCTTTATCTTCAAGTTCTTCAATTCTTTCCTGAAGTTTACCTGCTGTTCCGAAATAAAGAGGACCTGTTACATAGATAACACTTGTATTTTTAATTTTTTCGTTTACTTTAGAACCATCAGCAAGTTTTTCAGGTTTTACTTCACTTGTTGTAACCTGAATATTTGAAATTTTTGCAACAAATATAACGAGTGAGAATACTATACCGATTACGATAGCAACTGTAAGGTCGAAAACAACTGTCGCCGCCATTGTTATAAAGAACTGTGAAATTGCAGAACGCATCTTTCTCTTGAAAATATCATTGATGATTTCCCAGTCGTTCATTCTCCACGCTGTAACGATAAGTACTCCTGCCAACGCCGCAAGAGGAATTGCTGACATTACTCCGCCAAGAACAAACATAGAAAGTAAGAGTACAAGTGAATGAATAATACTTGTAAGTCTTGTCTGACCGCCCGCCTTTATCGCAACGCTTGTTCTTGCGATAGCCGCTGTTGCAGGCACACCGCCAAAGAAAGGAATGAGCATATTTCCTATTCCCTGTGCAACAAGTTCTCTGTCGGCATCGAGTTTTTCATTCTTCATTCTTCCTGCTGATGCGCCACAAAGAAGGCTTTCGATAAGTCCGAGTGCTGCGATACTGAATGCAGGAACGATAAGAGGTTTTATTGTTTCGAGACTGAACATAGAGAATTCGAGTCTTTCTTCAAGGAATATTGTTTTAGGAATAGAGCCTACAGATGCAACATCAAACTTGAAAATAAGATTGACAATTGTCGCAAGAATAATTGCAACAAGCGATGAAGGAACAACTGCGTTTGCTTTTTTGGGATAAACAATCATAAACACAATAACAGCAAGTGTTATTATAAGTGCTGTAATATCAAGTGTCTGAGGAGTCATAAAATAACTGAGAAGTTTCTCGATATTATTAAGTCCTGTACCTTTAAGACCTGTTGCATTATCTATCTGACCAAAAGCAATAATTATCGCGATACCCGATGTAAATCCTGCAATTACAGGAAGCGGAATAAACGAAACAAGTCCTCCGAGTTTCAAAAGACCTGCGATAAGAAGGATTATTCCCGAAAGGAAACAAGCAATAAAAACACCTTTAAGACCGTACTGTGCAACAAGTGATACAAGAATTGCCGTCATAGCACCAGTGGGGCCACTTATCTGATAAGAACCGCCTGAAAGCCCACCAATTACGATACCTGCGATAATCGCCGTAATAAGTCCCGCTGCGGCAGACGCACCTGAACTCACACCAAAAGCAAGTGCTAAAGGAAGCGCTACTGCGGCAACTGTTACCCCCGAAAGAACATCCATACCGAATTTCTTGGCATTATAGCCCTTGAATTCAGTCTTTAACGAACTGACAAATTTTTTTACCATACCAAACTCTCTCTTTTCATTTTATAATCAACAATGTTATTATTTCTGCATAACACTGTCTTCAACAATTCTTTTCCAATGTCCCATAATGTAGTACGCAAGAGACATTGCCGATGCTATAATCCATCCTATAGGCCATGACATCCATACACCCGTAACTCCGAAATGCGGAGAAAGTATATAAGCAAAAATAACTCTCAATATGAGGTCAGCAAATGTTGCTATCATAAATTCACGCATTGATGCTGTTCCTCTTAAAATAGCATCTGCAGAAAGTTTCACAGCAACCGCGGCATAGAAAGGAACTACAATCTTTATAAACTGAGCTCCTATTGCTATCGCTTCGAGGTTATCAGCCGCTTCAGGATCCATAAATATTCCGATAAGCTGAGATGGGAATAACAGAAAAATCAGCATAAACGGAGCTGTTACAATAGCGACTATAAGAAGACCATTCTTGAAACCTTGTTTTATTCGGTTTATATCCCCTGCACCCGCATTCTGAGCAGCAAAACTAGATATACTGTTACATACAGTTGAAACGCAGGAAATCGCAAACACATTCAGTTTTACTGCCGCCGCAAAACCCGCAACCGCATTGTCTCCGAATCCATTTACTATTCCCTGTACAAATATATTTCCGACAGAAACAAAACTCTGCTGAAGAATACTCGGAATTGCTATTACACTTACTGTTTTAAGCATTGTTCCTGAGAAGAATTTATACTTACTTTCTGCCTTTATCTTTGAAAGCCTGATAAACAGAACAATAAGTGCTACGACTGCACAAACGCCCTGACAGATGAATGTTGCCCAGGCAACACCGCTTACTCCCATTTTAAAATACACTACAAAAACATAGTCAAGTATTACATTTGAAACTGATGATACTATGAGAAATATGAGCGGAGTAATCGAATTTCCAAGTGCTGTGAAAATACCGGTACAGATATTATATAAAAAGAGGAATGTAAGTCCCCATACATAAACATTAAGATAAAGTTCTGCATCTGAAAGAATATTTTCGGGAGTTTCGAGAAGCACAAGTAACGGAGTTGTTATAAAACTGCCTATCACTGTAAGTATTACGCCTAATCCCAAAACAGAGAAAATGGATGTAAATATTGCAGTTTTCATATTGGCATACTGTTTTGCACCGAAATACTGCGAAATAATTACTGTACATCCTACATTTGCACCTGTTCCTATGGATATAAAAATCATCGTAATAGGAAAAGATGCACCAACTGCCGCAAGAGCTTCTTTATTTATGAAATTACCTGCTATGATACTGTCAGCGATATTATAGAGTTGCTGAAAAATAACACTGATAAGCATAGGAATGGCGAATTTCCAAAGAAGTTTTGCAGGACTTCCTTTGGTCATATCCGTTGTCATTTAATCGCCTTACTTTCGTCTTAAAATACACACTTTCAATAATACTGTTAAAATTATAACATACTACAAAAAGTATGTAAATTATCATTTTCAACAATACATATCAACATTTGAAAAAGTATATCTGCATTTTTCTAAAATTATTGACTTTTTTATTAAAAAAGTGTATAATAATTTTATTATTATTCATTTTTGGATTTTACATTTATTCCCTTGATATTTTAAAACATTTCACTTTGTCAGGAGGTGTAGCCATATGTTCTATGTAAATACAGAAGATTTACTTCCGGGTATGTATTTAGGTCGTGATATACATTACTTTGATATGAACATCCAGGCTATGTCAGTCCTCACAAGAGGAATACACCTGACGGAAGAATCCATTAAAGCGCTTGCAAACGCAAAAGTTGAGGGTGCGTATATTTCTCATCTTTCAACTGATATAAAAATGACTCAGACAATAGATACAGAACTTAAAAATCAGGCTGTAGAT
>JAFXHL010000074.1 GCA_017536405.1 Oscillospiraceae bacterium | reverse complement strand
TCGACAAAGCAATCAAATCTTCGGAAGAAAAACTGTATTTTTTATCACAAAAATGACAACATACTTCTGTATTTTCATTTTCGGCAGCCATTTCTTTAAGGTCGTTCCTGCCGATACTGATAAGCGCTCTTTCAACTCTTTCCTTGCTACAATCACATTTATATTCAGCAGAGAAATCATCAAGAACATTAGGAGTAAGTCCATCAAGGACTTTTAAATCCATTTCTTCGACAGTAACGCCCGAAGAAAGCATTTCTGTTACAGAAGGCAATGATTTTATATTATTTTCGATGATATCTATCACCTTTTCATCCGCAAAAGGAAGAAGCTGGATAAGATAACCACCTGCTGCCGCAACAGACAAATCAGGATTTACAAGAACGCCAAGTCCGCAGACAGTCGGAATCTGTTCACTTATTGCAAAATAAGCGGCTATATCCTCTGCTATTTCGCCTGACATAATAGGAATCTGTCCTGTATAAGGTTCACGAAGACCAAGGTCTTTTATAACTGTAAGTGTTCCTTCTGTGCCTACTGCGCCTTTTACATCAAGTTTTCCAAGATTGTTAAGAGGAATTTCGACGATAGGATTGCTTACATATGATTTTACATTACCAAAGCTGTCTGCAACTGCAATGAGTGTTCCGCAGGGGCCATTACCATTCATTCTTACAGTAACTGTATCTTCCTTGTTTTTAAGCCCCATTCCGATAAGGCTTGCGGCAATAGAAAGTCTGCCGAGTGCCGCTGTAACAACGGCGCTCGGCTTATGAATTCTTTCAATTTCAGCTACTACATCCTTAGCATCAAAAGCAGTTGCAACAACAGAAGCATCCGCTGATATTGTTCTGACTATTTTGCCCATTGTGAAACTATTTCACCTTTCTTGCAACAAATATTATTTTTTCGCTCTTTTTATCGGGTTCATCAAATGTATCATAATCATAATGAGCCTCGATTTTAAATCCGCTTTCAATAAGAAGTCGGTCTATTTCTTCGGTTTTATAAGCATATTCAGAAAAACTTTCTTCGTAACGGCAATAAACATCTCCGCGTTTTTCAAAGAAATCAAGTTCTATTAAAACTTCGTTCTTCTTTGTCTTGTATGTATTCTGCCATACGCAATAAACTTCATCCATATCATAGACAAAAGTATTGTCGGAAAGGATATTCTTATGCTTATAGATGGTATTCATATCGAAGATAAAAAGACCATCGGGATTTGTAAACTTTGAAACACTCTTGAATGTTTTTGAAATATCATCGAGTGATGAAAGATGATTGATTGCGTCGAGTGCGCATACAGTAACATCAAGACCGCCGAAAAGTTTGAGTTTTCTCATATCCTGATGGAGATACTGTATGGGAAAGTCGTTATCTATCTTCTTATCAAGAGCGACAGTGAGCATTTCCTGAGAAATATCAATGCCTAAACAATCATAACCGAGTTTACAGAAACATTCAGTCAGAGAGCCTGTCCCACACCCCAAATCGAGAAGAACACCTTTTTTCCCGCCGAATTTATCAACGATTTTATCAAAGTATTTTGCCCTTGCCTTATAATCTATGTTTACAGTCAAAAGGTCGTAATACTGGGCGAAACGAGAATAACTATTCATCATTATTTTCCTTATTTTTCATTCTGTCAAAAACTATGCTGTAACCATCGCAACCATAATCAAGAGAACGCTTTACACGGCTGATTGTTGCTGTTGAAGCACCTGTTTCTGTAACAATTTTGCTGTATACATGCTTTTCGGAAAGCATTTTTGCAACCTGAAGTCTCTGTGCCATAGCACGAAGTTCCTGAATTGTGCATAAATCCTCAAAGAATTTATAACATTCATCAAGGTTTTCAAGGCATAAAATAGCGTTGAGAAGGTCATCTGTATTTTTATCTTTAATCTTTGAATTCATAAAGAATCCTCCTTTGGTAAATCGGATGTTATTACCATTTTAACATATTAAACAGAAAAAGTAAATACCTAAACAACATCATTTCTGATAATATCTTCAAGAGTTTCTCTCTTTACGGCAATCCTTGTCTTTCCGCCCTTTACCATAACAACCGCAGGTTTCGGAAGTCTGTTATAGTTTGAAGACATAGAGTAATTATAAGCCCCTGTTGCAAGAACCGCTATTATATCGCCTGATTCAACCTTCTGGATAGGCATATTTTCACCGATAAGGTCTCCGCTTTCACAACATCTTCCCGCAAGGGTGATAACTTCTGTCTTTTCTTCATTTGCTTTATTGGCAACGAGTGCTTCATATTCCGCCTGATAAAGAATATATCTCGGGTTATCAACCATTCCACCATTTACGGAAACATAGGTTCTTATATCGGGAATTTCCTTTACAGCACCCGCTGTATAAAGTGTTATTCCCGCAGGGCCTGCTATCGAACGGCCCGGCTCAATCATAATGAAAGGTCTCTTTATTCCGAGGGATTCACATTCACTGTTTACAACGGCAGAGACTCTCTGCATATAAGCTTCATAATCGGGTGGATTATCGTTTTCAACATATTTTATGCCGAATCCGCCGCCGAGGTCGAGTTCTGAAATTTCATAATCAAGTTCGTTCTTGATTTTTGCAATAAAGTCAAGCATAACCTTTGCTGCGAGTTCAAAAGGTTCGATTTCAAAAATCTGTGAACCGATATGACAATGAAGTCCTCTTAAATTTACATTTTCAAAAGAAATCGCAGTCTTTACAGCCTCAAAAGCTTCTCCTGTTTCAAGGGCAAGGCCGAATTTACTGTCAATCTGACCTGTCTGGATAAAGCTATGGGTATGAGCATCGATGCCGGGTTTTACTCTGAACATAATGTTCGCTTTTTTATGAAGTTTTTCTGCTATCTTATTAAGTCTTTCGAGTTCATAAAGATTATCTACAACGATATGTCCTACACCGTGAGAAAGCGCAAAAGTAAGTTCATCATCGGATTTATTGTTGCCATGAAGACAGATTTTATCTGTTGGGAAACCTACACTGATAGCTGTATAAAGTTCACCTTCTGAAGCAACATCAAGTCCTATTTTTTCTTCGATTGCAATCTTACACATAGCACGGCAGCAGAAAACTTTACTTGCATAGCATACAAGCCCTTCGCCGTCATAGTATTTGTCGATTGATTCTTTGAATTTTCTGCAGTTGTCACGGATAACATCTTCATCCATAACATAAAGAGGAGTTCCGTATTCTTTTGCGAGAGAAATTGTATCAATTCCTCCTATGGTAAGATGTCCCTCTTCGTTAATACCAAGATTTTCTGTAAGCATTTTAAAGTATCTCCTAATCATCTGATGATATTTCTTCTATAATTCCCCTGACATCCTCTACTCCCTCGCCTGTCTGCGAAGAAAAAGGAATGAATGTTATCTCATCGGCATAAGGAATTTCTTTCATAAATCCTTCCATTCTTTCAGCCTGTTGCTTTTTGGAAAGTTTGTCCGATTTTGTAAGAACGATAACAAAAGGCTGTTCGGTTTCGATGAGAAAATCGAGCATCATAAGGTCGTCTTTCGACGGCGGATGACGCATATCGATAAGAAGAAATGTAAGTTCTAATTTTCTTTCGGCATTGAAGTAGCCGTCGATAAGACCCGCCCAGCGTTGTTTTTCGGATTTCGCTACCTTTGCATAGCCATAACCGGGAAGGTCAACTATATAGATATTTTCAAGTGAATAAAAATTGATAGTTGCGGTTTTTCCGGGAACAGACGACACTCTCGCAAGGCTTTTTCTATTGAAAATCTTATTGATAAGAGATGATTTTCCTACATTAGAACGCCCCGCAAAAGCGATTTCTATTCTGTCTGACTGCGGCAACTGTTTAAATTCACCGTAAGATTTGAAAAATTCGGCTTTATTGAAATTCATATATTCACCCGTTTTTTGTTCTCTTTGAAGTTGTTGTCTTCTTTACAGGTTTCTTTGCAAGCGAGTTATCAAGAACATCTGAAAGAGTTTCTGCAAAAATAAACTTTACAGAATTCTTTACAACTTCTTCTACTTCTTCAAGGTCAGGCTTATTTTTAGCAGGAATAATAACTGTTTTGACACCTGCTTTATAGGCTGCCATTGTTTTTTCGCGAAGCCCTCCTATAGGAAGAACCTTTCCGTGAAGAGTGATTTCGCCTGTCATAGCAACATCATTCTTGACGGGTATGCCTGAAAGTGCTGAAACTATCGCTGTTACCATAGTAACACCTGCTGATGGGCCATCCTTCGGAACAGCACCTTCTGGCGCATGGATATGAAGGTCAAGTTTCTTATAGAAATCCTTATTTATGCCATATTTATCGGCAACAGACCTTACATAACTAACAGCAATCTTTGAGCTTTCCTTCATAACATCACCGAGAGAACCCGTTACTTCAACAGAGCCCTTACCATCGAGAGTTATTACTTCAAGCGGCATTAAAGTTCCGCCGACTGATGTCCATGCAAGACCATTTACAACGCCGATTTCATTCTTTTCAGACTTATCGTCATCAAGGAATTTTCTGGGGCCGAGGTATTTTTCTATATTTTCTGCTGTGAAAGTAACGCTCTTTTTGTTTTCTTCAACTATTTCCTTTGCGCCCTTTCGGCAGAGGGATGCTATTTCTCTTTCAAGAGAACGCACACCTGCTTCTTTTGTATAACCATCTATAAGAAGTTTGAGTGCGTCATCAGAAAATTTTATCTGAGTTGACTTTATTCCGTTCTTTTTCTTCTGCTTTGAAACAAGATGTTCTTTTGCGATATGGAATTTTTCATCGGCAGTATAGCTTGTGAGTTCGATAACTTCCATTCTGTCAAGAAGAGGAGGCGCTATTGTTGAAGTTGTGTTCGCGGTTGTTATGAACATAACGTTACCGAGGTCGAAAGGAACTTCTATATAGTGGTCTCTGAATTCACAGTTCTGTTCGCTGTCGAGAACTTCAAGCATAGCAGATGAAGGGTCACCCCTGAAATCATTGCTCATCTTATCGATTTCATCAAGAAGGATGAGAGGATTATTGCTCTTTGCGTTTTTCATTGCGGCAATAATTCTTCCAGGCATAGCACCGACATAAGTTTTTCTGTGTCCTCTTATATCAGATTCATCCTTGACACCGCCAAGAGAAATTCTTACATAATTTCTTCCGAGCGCTTTTGCAACAGAACGACCGATTGAGGTTTTACCTATTCCGGGCGGTCCTACAAGACAGATAATCTGTCCTTTAAGTTCGGGATTGAGTTGTCTTACTGCTATTGTTTCAAGTATTCTTTCTTTAACCTTTTTAAGACCGTAATGGTCTTTATCAAGAATTGCTCTCGCTTTTTTGATATCAGCTTTTTCCTTTGTGGATTTATTCCAGGGAAGGTCTAAAACTGTATCAAGATAGTTTCTTGTTACAAACGCTTCCTGTGAAGAAGAAGGCATTTTCATAAGTCTTCCCGCTTCTTTATTGAGTTTTTCGGAAACTTCGGGAGAAAGGCCTAATTCTTCTATTCTTTCAAGATATTCAAATGCTTCTGACTGAGAATCATCATCGTCACCAAGCTGGTTTGAAATAATCTTCATTTGTTCACGGAGATAATAATCACGCTGATTTTTATCAAGCTGGTCGTGAAGTTGTTCCTGAATCTGATGTTCTATATCAAGAACTTCGGATTCCTTTGAAAGAATCAGTGCAATAAGGCTGAGTCCCTGAATGAGATTCTTAGCTTCAAGAAGTTGCTGTTTATCATCAAGTGGAAGCGATACATTGAATATTATGTTTTCATAAAGTTTCAGAGGATCATCTTCATCAAGAATGGAAGAAATGAGTTCCTTGGGCATTCTTGGCATATTATAGGCATATTGTTCAAAAATATCCTTTACTGAACGGACAAGCGCTGTGAGTTCGGTTTCGTCTTCTCCATGACACGAAAGCGCCGGAATCCTTCTTATCTGGGTTATCATATAGGGGTCTGTATCGAGAATATCGACAAGACGCGCCCTGTAAAGACCTTCGACAAGAACGCGGGTAACATTATCAGGAGTTTTGAGAAGCTGTCTTACCTCAGCAACAACACCGACTTTGTAAAGATCATTTCCGCTGGGAATGTCTGTAACGACATCCTTCTGTGCTACAAGGAAAATTTTACGGTCTGTAGCCATAGCAGCCTTTAAAGCCTGAATTGATTTTTCTCTTGCAACATCGAAATGCATAACTATTTTAGGGAAAACAACAAGCCCCCTCATTGCAATCGCGGGGAAAATGCTGTTTGCGCTTAAATTATCCTTGCTTTTCATATCTTTTGAATCCGCACTCTCGCAGGAAATAAATCCTTCTCCGTCGGGTAATGCAGAAACAGCCTTCTTTCTGCGCTTTGTGGTTTTTTCTTTTATATCGTTATTTTCTGCCTTTGAAGCAGTTTTTTTAGTATTCTTTTTAATTTCTGCCATTAACATTCACCTCCGCAGACATTGGTGCCACCAGATTTCAAGCACCGTATTAAATTATTATAGTACATTATAAGGAATTTTGCAAGTTATTTTTAATTGTAAAAATAATATATAAAATTATTTTAAAAAATATTGGAATTTTAAGTATAAGTATGCTATAATATCCGTATGCAACATTTTTGCTTTAAAAGGAGTATTTATGGATTACGAATTCAACCCTTCGCAATGGACAAGAATATTCGCTGTTCCTGTTTCTGTTGCTGAAAACAACCTTAAAATCGCAAGCGGAGAACAACTCAAGGTTCTTCTTTACATATCATACCATAACGACCATCAGTGCAAACCTGAGGAGATTTCGCAGAAACTCGGTATTGCTGAAGAAACTGTTGAGGAAGCATTGATTTTCTGGAAGAACATAGGTGTTCTTTCGGACAACAGGAATCTTTCTATGTCGTTTGTTGAAAAAGAAGAAACAAAGCCTGTTTATGAATCAAAACCAAAGATAAGAACTACGGAAAAACACGAGTTATCCCCTGCACAGATTGCTGACAGAATAGCAAATTCAGAAGAAATAAAGTATCTTTTTGAGAAAGCGGAAAATATATATTCAAGAATACTCAATCATACAGAACAACGTTCGATAGTATGGATTCACGATTATATGGGGCTTTCTTCTGATGTTATCATTATGCTTTTGCAACATTGCAGAGAAATGGACAAATTATCTGCGGGATACATAGAAGCTATCGCAAAGGCATGGTGTGAAAAAGGCATAAACGATGCAAAATCCGCAGAAGAAGAGATAAATCGTATGAGTACGATGGAAGTTTTCTTCAGAAAGATAAAGAGAATTTTCGGAATAGAATCAAGAAAACTCAACACAAGAGAAAGAACATATGCTGAAAAATGGTGTGATGAAGGATTTTCTGATGAACTGATAGAATATGCTTTTGACAAGAATATAGATTCAACAGGAAAGCTTTCTTTCGCTTATATAGACAAAATCCTTTTCAACTGGAAAGAAAAAGGCTACACCAATAAAAAAAGTATCGAAATCGGTGAAAGCAAGGCAAAAACAGAGTCTAAACCCAAAAAATCGAAAAAGACCTATGATTTTGATGCCCTGACTCAGATTGCGCTTGATTTGGGAGGAAATGATGAATAACGAAATATACAACGAGGCTATAAGAATTATAAACGAAAGAAAAATCAAAGCAGAAAGAGATGCCGAAGAAAGAAAAATCCAACTCGAAGAAAAAATCCCCGGTTTTAAAGAAATAAACGAAAAACTTTCTTCAACAATATGCGAACTCGCAAAGGTTGTAATTCTCAAAAGCCCTGACGCAGAAAGTCAGATAGAAAAAATCAGACAGAAAAATCTTGAAAGTCAGAAACTTAAAAACGACCTTCTTCTTTCAAACGGATATCCTTCTGACTATCTTGATACACACTATACCTGTGACATATGCGGTGATACGGGAATTTTCGAAGGAAGAAGATGCAGATGTTTCAACGAAATCGTTGAAAAAATCAAAATCGAAAGTTTCAACGAAAATTCAAGTGTTAAAATGTGTGATTTCGAGGATTTCAGTGTCTTTTACTATGACGGCAAAGATGCGGATGTTATGACAAGAATCCTTGGCTACTGCAAAAAATACGCGCTTAATTTCTCAAAAAATTCAGAAAGTCTGTTTATGTGTGGCGAAACAGGGCTCGGAAAGACGCATCTTTCGCTTTCGATAGCAAAGGAAGTTATCGCAAAAGGTTATAATGTTGCTTACGACTCAATCATAAACTATCTTAACGAAATAGAAAAGGAACATTACGGAAAATCGGATAAGAATACTCTTGCGATGATAACATCTGTTGACCTTCTCATACTTGACGATCTGGGTGCTGAAGTAAAGAATGCTTTCAATCATTCAACAATATATAACATAATAAACACCAGAATCAACAAGAAACTTCCGACGATAATCAGTTCTAATCTGACAAGTGATGATGTTTCCGAAAGATACGATGACCGCGTTGCTTCAAGGATTTTCGGAGAGTATACATACCTCAGATTTGTCGGAAATGATATAAGACAGATTAAAAAATTAAAAAAATCTTGATTTATTGAAAATTTATGGTATAATAGAGTATATTATCTCTTTCAGGAGGATTTTATGGACGTTATAGTTAATAAGAAAAAAGACCAGTTTTTAGAAGTTCTTTATGAAGCAAAGCTCAGCCCTATATTTGAATTCAGAATCGCAGAGAACGATGTTATCTTCCGTTCTATCCAGCCTATGAAGGAAAGCGTTCCTTCACAGATTCTCTTCAAACTTGATGCTTCTATCTACAACGACTGCATGGTTACATTCGGTTCTGTTGAAAACAAGAAGAAGAGGGGCAAGATTCTCGAACTCATGAACGAACTCAACTCTTACAACAGAGTCTGCAAGTACTGCATCAGTGAACAGGACGACCTTTACTTCACTTATACTTATGTTGCTGAACCCGAAAAGTTTGATCCTAAACTTTTCCTTACATTAGGAACACAGCTTTACAGAGATTTCGTTGAAAATCAGTATCAGAAATTTGAAGCTGTAATGTAAAAAAACAACAAAGTCATTTCTGATATTTTATCAGGAATGACTTTGATTTTTATATGGAGGGAAATATGATTAAAGATTTATTTGATAAAAATCTCATATTAGAATCTGAACGCCTTTTATTAAGACCGATAAAAGAATCTGATACTGATGACATATTTGAAATCTTTTCAGATAAAGATGTTATGAAATATTATGACCTTCTTCCCTTTACCACAATAGACGATGCGATAAATCAGGTTGATATCTTCAGAAAATGTTTATCCGAAAAAACTATGATAAGATGGGGCATTGAACTGAAAGAAACCGGCAAACTTATCGGCACTTGTGGATTTTTTGCATTTTCGGAAGAAAGTTTAAAGGCAGAAATGGGATATGAACTGAATAGCAAATATTGGAATAAAGGTATTATGAGTGAAGCCTTAAAAATGATAATGGATTTTATTTTCAGAGAAACGGATATAAACAGAATAGAAGCCTATGTTGAGCCGATGAATACTGCATCTCTGAAACTTCTCGAAAGCCTTGGGTTTACAAAAGAAGGGTTACTCCGTCAATACGAATTATGCAGAGGCGGATTGATTGACATTACTATATGGGGACTTTTAAGAAGTGACCTTAAATAAAAGCAAAAACCTGAGAAGAAATGCTTCTCAGGTTTTTATTTTTAGAGGATAAAGCAGATAAGTCCGCTACAGCCTTCGTTTATAATGCGTTCAAGAGTTTCCTGAAGCTTGAGTCTTGCTTCAACGGGCATATGATGGAGTTTTGTATGAAGCCCCTCATTGACGAGGTCATCCAAAGATTTTCCGAAAATATTGCTTTCCCATATCTTATGTGGTGCATCTTCAAATTCTTTGAGAAGATACATAACAAGTTCTTCGGATTGCTTTTCGCTTCCGACTATGGGCGCTACCTCGGTATTTATCGTTGCTTTCATAATATGGAAACTTGGGGCGCTTGCTTTTAGTCTTACGCCATATCTTCCGCCCTGTTTCATAATTTCAGGTTCTTCTAAAGACATTTCTTCGATAGACGGCATAACTATTCCGTAACCCGTTGCCTCTGCCTCTTTGAGTGCACTTTCTATCTTCATATATTCTTCTTTAATCTTTGTCAGTTCTTTTAAAATAGGAAGAAGATCACTTTCGGATTTCATATCTATTCCTGTTTCTTCACTGATAATTTCATAGAAAAGCGAATCACAGAGGTTCACTGATATTACAGAACTTCCTGTTCCGAGATCTGTACTGCTTATGGCAGCGGATGAAATATGTGGGCATTCTTTCATCTTTTCAACAGCAGACTGAATATCCCTGAGTGTTGAAACGGATGAAACTGCTTCTCTTATCACTGTAAAGATTTCGTCTTTAAGCCAGTTTCCCTTTTTGAGAGATGTTATCCATTTAGGGCAGGATATATTTATTTCTTTTACAGGGAAAGAAAATAAGACCTCCTGCATTATATTTTTAATGTCGTCTTCGGATAATTCAAGACAATTTACTGCCACAACGGGAGTTTCATATTTTTCAGATAACCTTTCTGTGAGTTCCCTTGTCTGTCTTGAATAAGGGTCGGCACTGTTCATAACGATTACAAAAGGCTTATTTATGGATTTGAGTTCAGAAACAACTCTTTCTTCACATTCTTCATATTCATCTCGCGGAATATCTGAAATGCTGCCATCGGTTGTGATAACAATTCCTATTGTTGAATGTTCGCTTATAACCTTTTGTGTTCCGACTTCTGCTGCCATATTAAAAGGAACTTCTTCTTCAAACCAGGGGGTCATCACCATTCGGGGCATTTCGTTTTCAATATAACCAAGACTACTCGGAACTATATATCCTACGCAATCTATCATACGGACATTGAAGTGTGCGCCGTTTTCGAGATTGACTTCAACCGCCTCTTCGGGAATGAATTTAGGCTCGGTTGTCATTATGGTCTTACCTGCTGCCGACTGAGGAAGTTCATCGATAGCACGTTCTTTTCTGTATGTACTTTCAATATTGGGGATTACAAGGGTTTCCATAAACTTTTTTATAAAAGTCGATTTACCCGTTCTTACAGGGCCTACTATCCCGATATATATATCCCCGTCTGTACGCTTTGAAATATCGTTGTAAATATTGTTGTTTACCATAGATTTTTTCCTCCGTTTTTATCAGGATACTATCGGAATAAGAAGAATTTTTCCGCAGTTTTCAGGGCAATCATTTTCTTCCATTATAGCTTCTATCGAGGTTGAATACTTCTTTGCAATATCCCATAAAGTTTCTCCCTCATCGGCAAAATACATTTTAAGGGCGTAATCTTCCTGTTTCTTTTCGCGGGTATCGTCAATCTTTATTTCTGTTACCGCATCAAACTTATAAATTCTTCTGATATTTATGCATATTCTCACTTCGCATTTAAGTTCGATATTTCCGTTATCGTCAATATTGTAGGTTACGGAAATAACATCAACATCAGGAATAACGGTTGTTTTATCGGTTATATCCTTACATTTGAATTTATGTTCGAGAGTATGTTCGTTTTCAAGAACAGTTGTTTTTCCGCTATCATCACACGCAACGACCGAATTTACAAGTTTTATTGCAAGAGTAATTGTTCCGTTTTCTGTATCTGTTATGACGGAACTGTTCTTTACCCTGCTCCATGCATCACAAACCGAGGAAATGTTATTATCATCAGCTTTTACAGTAACCCGCTCTATATGGATTTCACAGCATCTTTCAGGGAATGTTCTTACAGAGCATTCTGATTTTACACACTCGCAAGGATATGTAGTTGAATAGGCATCGGATACTATTCGGATGCTGTTGTTTCTTACAGCTGTTGCTGTAAGGCATATTTCAGTTTCAACGGACACTGTTTTTACTTCGCCATCACTGTTTTCTTTGGGTGAAAGTTCACAGCCGAGAATATTTGCTGAAACTGTTGTATCATAGCTGTCGTCTATTCCATCAACATCCATAATCTGACTGAACGGAAGGGTAAACTCCATTTTTTCGAGCGCATTCCCATTTTCTTCATCGGAACAATAAAGAAAACAAATCCTCATTTCTCCGTTTACTATAACTTTATTGGCTATTATTTTCTTATCAACTGATGATATGATACAATCGGAACGGATAATTGATTTTATCGGTGGTTTTCCGTAACCTATGTCGATATCGTCTGATACGGAAATCTGTTTTTCTTTGATAAGTTTCTTTCCGACAACAGAAACATCCTCTTTTTTAAGCTGGATATTCATTCCGTAAGAATCGCTTATTACTTCTTCCGTCCTTTCTCCCGTTACTGTTATCTTAACAGAAATCGCGCCTCTTATATCAAGTCGACGCTGATTTACTGCACGGCAGTTTACATAATCAACAACGGGAATAAGTCTGATTTCAGCGCCTGAAAGCTCCTCACCGACATCAACGGATTTTGAAAAAACCATTTTCTGTTCGATACAGTTTACGGCATTACTGTTTTCGGACTGATAAAGGATATTTGCCTTTACGACAAGTTCATAACCTATTTTGTTTTCCGATATGTTTTTCGAGACAATACAAGGTGTTACTATACATTTAAGCACTTTGAAGATATCAGGATAATAATCGGGCAGAATACAATCAAATTCTACCGCCTGTTCCTGAAAACCATCATAAACAACCTCATCGGAAGATATTATCTCACGGTTAACCTTAAAACTCATATATTTTCCTCCTGTTTGGCATAAGCCTTTTTTCAATAATTATTCAGGAGATGTCAGTTTTATGCAAAGCCCGTACACAAAAATAAAATAACCTGTAAGTTTTTTCTTACAGGTTATTCTATTTAAAACAGTATAGGAACATTACCATATATAAAAATTCTCAATATACCTATAATTATAAGATGAACAGGATAATAAATATAAAAAAGCCATTTTGTCCACTTTATCTTTCCTCTTTCACCGTTATAATGTTTCAAAAAAGGATATACAAGAATGACAAACGGCTGTATCAAACCATAAACCTTATTTACAAAGAAGAAAGACACTACTGAATACAGAAATACCCATATCATCATAAACATCATCTGTTTTTTCAGGTTTCCTCTGTTTCTATACATAGTTGTAATTGATAAAACCGCGATACAACTCCAGTCTGCAGGAAAAGCACTCCATACAAGAACAAATATAATTATTTTCTTTAACCAATCCTTCATCCCTGTGTCTGTATCCTGAAGCCAGAGAACAAGAACTGCAACAAACAAAGGATACATTACACTCGTCTGATTGAAAATCCCTGTTTTAAGCGGAACAAAATCAATCCCGAATGCAAAACAATATGCAAAATGAGAAATTACTGCAAATACAAAAAGCCTCAGTATATATTTTTTAGGATTTCTGGTATGATAATAGCCTTCACATATAAAAAACCACATCATAGGCGCTGTGAGACGACCGATTATATGAAACAGTATAGAAAAAGGTTCTGAAGAAGAACACGGATATATCAAATCGGCAATATGATCTATTGTCATAGCTATAATCGCTATAAGTTTAAGATGGTTTGAATTGAGACCTTTAGTCATATTTTCTCCTTGAATTTATGTTATTTTTTAATCCTTATGTAATATTTTTCGTTATCTTCTTCTGCTATATATCCTCCGTTAGAGAGAATGACTTTCAGAGACGCTGTGTTTTCTTTATCGACACGAAGATATATTTCATCCTCAGGAATTGTTTTTCTTGCCACTTCAAGAAGAAGACGAAGTCCCTCTTTAGCATATCCTCTTCCTCTGAAATCTTTTCCGATAAAATATCCGATATGCCCTGAACCTGATTTTAAAGACTCACAAAGATAATGTCTTAAACGAAACTGACCTATTATCTCGTCGTCATTCCATAGAAAGAAAAATGTTTCGGGAACATAGCCATCGGGCAGGTTTTCGCCTTCTGAAGATGAAATCATCTGTTTTAACGCCTTATTTATAAAATCATCATAAGAAACATTATACCAATCGTTTGTAAAACTGTTTTCATAAGAAGGAATATCTTTTACAAAGAGGTATTCCTTCTCTGCATCTTCAAAATTTGCCTCTTTTAAATAAAGCATTCAGTTCTCCTTTGAAATAGTTATATCATCGGGTTGTTTCTTTGAAAAAAGACCTCTGAAAATTCCACCTTTAAAAACAGATATTACTATAAAGAATATATCTGCAAAAATTATAAATATAAATGACGGAATAAGAATACGGGTATATTTTTTACCGAAATGTTTTGATTTGTTAATCTTAAATCCCATCTGTGAGATGAACAGAAGCACACCTGCGTTGAAAAAGAGGATGATACCTGCTGATTTAAGAAAATCAAGAACAAGTCCGACAGGAAAAACAAGTCCGTTCTGGATAAAGTTTAAAACAAGGTTTAAAAGAAAAATTCCTATCTGAACAAGGAACATAATGCGTGTAACATTGAGCATTACCCCTCCGCCGATACCTATTCCCCCGCAGAAAGTAAGCCCTGCCCTGTCGGAGAAGTTTTTAAGTATTCTTAAAACAGGTTCACTCTGACAACCTTCAATAAATCCGTTATTTATAATACTATAAACATTGAATTTTATCCCGTTTTCCTTACACATAGTTTCTGCTTCTTTTAAAAACGGAAGAACATGAGAAGGAAGGCAATCAATATAAAGAGGAAGCGAGAAAACTACATTATCGGCATCTTTGATTGTATCTAAAACACGCTGATAATCCCCTTTGTTGCGAAGTTTTTCAACAACCTTTTCGCCTTTTACAAATATTTTCTGAAGTGAAATAAGATAGGATGACGCGCTGAAGTTCTTTTTTGGGCTACAATTTATGAATACAGTTTTCATATATTCCCCTCCATTTCTGAAAGGTCTGAAATAAAAACAACATCATTATTCTGATATCCGAAATTTATTGCATTTCTTTCTGTCAGATACTTAAATGTTTCTTTTTCTTCTTCAGAAATATCCCCATAAACAATATTTTTCCAGAGATTATGTTTTCCGTAACGAAGAGTATGGTGCATCTGTTTTGCACGATATGTACTCATAGGGGTTGAAATGCCTATACTTCTGTCAAGTATGCACTTAACCTCGGGACTGTATGTTCCGTAATAATTTTCGGTTATTATTATAAGTTCATCCGCCTGACCTATGATGCGACAAATCTGTTTAAGACTATCTTTCATATAACATTCAGCAGGATGTTTTGTCCAGCAGCCGAAGCAACCCTGACAGCCTGCATATCTGCCGTCTGCTTTTATGACATAATCACATTTTTCTTTGAGAATTCTTTCGTATTCTTCTGAAAGATTATGGATAATCACTTTCATAGATATTCTCCTTAAAAATCATTTGATAAATCAAGTATATCGGGTTTAAGAGCATTTGTCTATAAAGCCGACTTTGAAATTTGTAAACCGCTGGTTGCGTTTTACTTTATTTTCTCTGAAAGTGAAATCATTTTATCCTTTTCGTTATCATCATAAAGGCACTTTATCATTCCGAGGCCTGATGCGTTTGCGATAACAGAGATTTCAGCACTCGCAAAAGATGCAGGAAGAATTCCCGAATTTATAAGATTTTCGGGATTGAACTGTGTTCCATAGCATCCTGAAAGATAAACATTTGGAATAACTCCATCGCAGATCGATGTAAACATAGCAGAAAGTTCTTCGGCATTTTTAAAGAAAAGGTCAATATCAGACTGTAAAAGTTCTTTTTCGTCAAGAAGAGGAATTTTTCCGCCCTCTACCTTTTTGTCTTCTGATATTATCCCCTTTTTAAGATTTACGGTAATTATATCGATAAGTCCCGTTACGAAAATGCCTGATGCGACAACATTATTTCTTGTTGAATACTTTATAGTTCCATCGGGTTTTATTTCAGCCTGATGAATAGCACCGCTTTCGGCAATTGTTCCTGATGAAATACCCTTTGTTTCCATTATCGGAGAATCTATCCTCATAGATATGATTTCATCGGGCTTTTTGAATACGCACTGTGTAAATTCAGCGAAATCTATGAAAAGAGAATTATCAGGTGCGTTATCAAAATCAAAATAAGAAAGAACAGATATCATATCGCCTGATATTCCGTTTTCGGAACAGGGAGAAACGAACACTGTTGCGGATTTATTCCCGTAAAGACCTAAATTTGACGCCCTCTCCTCTATTCCGAATAAAGACGCACCTTTTTCTGTTGATGTGAATAAGGAGAGATTTTCTTCTGAACCACAGACAGCATATGTCTTTATTTCGTCCTCTTCGATAAGATAATCATCACAACAAGCCTTTATTGCGTTATTGAGTGAAGAAATCATATCATCGCCGTATCTTGTATTCCCTGCTGTAAGTATATCCTTTGATTTAAGATTTACTATGTAAAATGCCACTGCGTCATATCTTAAATCAACCGAAATTCCGTATTCTGAATCCGAAGGGGTAAAATTTACAAAATTTCCCATAATATTGTCTCCTTTCGACACAAAAACAGGTCAAAATAATTATCAGGTAATATTATAACATAAAAATTCTAAAATTGCTTGTTTTTTTCAAAAAAACTTGATAAAATAGAAAAAGATAAATTTATACAGAGGAGAAATACATATATGGTTTCAGAATTCCGTCATCTTATTGACCTCAATGATTTTCCTGTGTCGTGGTGGGATGAACTTATTGCACTCGGCAAGGATATAAAGAAAAATCCCGAAAAATACTCGAAAGCCTGCGACGGAAAGATAATGGCTACACTTTTTTATGAGCCCTCAACAAGAACACAGATGTCATTCCAGACAGCTATGCTCCGACTTGGTGGAAGAATTATAGGTTTTGATAATCCACAGACTTCATCTGTTGCTAAAGGTGAAAACCTTAAAGACACAACAAAGATAGTTTCAAGCTATTCAGATATACTTGTTATAAGAAATCCTAAGGAAGGCTCTGCAAAGGCTGCTGCTATCTCTGCTGACTGCCCTGTTATCAATGCAGGAGACGGCGGACATCTTCATCCGACACAGACGCTTACTGACCTTCTCACTCTTTCAGAAAAGAAAGAAACATTATCGGGTCTTACTGTCGGTGTCTGCGGAGACCTTATAAACGGAAGAACTGTTCACTCACTCTTAAAGGCACTTTCATGCTATAAGAACAACACATTTGTTCTTATTTCAACAAAAGAGCTTCGTTTACCTCATTATATAAAGGACATTCTTACTGCATCAAATTCAAAGTTTGTTGAAATGACATCTCTTGAAGAGGCGATGCCTATGCTTGATGTTCTTTATATGACAAGAATTCAGAGAGAAAGATTTGCTTCTGAAGAAGAATATCTTTCACAGAAGGACATTTATGTTCTTGACACAAAGAAAATGAGTCTCGGAAAGAAAGACCTTATCGTTTTACATCCTCTTCCGAGAGTTGATGAAATCGCGATTGAGGTTGATGACGACCCGAGAGCAACATATTTTGAACAGGCGAAAAACGGTGTTTATATAAGAATGGCACTTATCCTTTTAATGCTTGGAAACGGAAACGGACAGGCACTTCTCAAAGGAAAATGTCATACAGGCGTTAAATGCAACAACCCTAAATGCATTACAAACTCTGAAGATTATTTACCGAAGAGTTTTATCGGAAACGGCGATACACTCGAATGTGAATACTGCGACGAAAGACTTCTGATGAAATAATAAAATAATCCCTCTGTGAACTGAATCAACAGAGGGATGTTTTTATTACAAAACAATTACAGTTTTATGGAAAGTATAGACAATAGGAATTTGAGATGATAGAATAAGTTCAGTAAATATCCGGAGGAATTTCATGAAAAAATTATCAGCAAAACATAAAAAGATACTAAAAGCGATTTTAATTCCCTTAGCTATTATTCTCGTTATTGCTATGATAAATGAAATAGTAAAATATATTATTATTTCAAAAAATGACGATATAATCATATACAGGCATAAAAGTTCAGTTTTTTTATTTTCTGTCAGGGGTGCTACTGATTCAAATGAATTAACAATACAGATATGTAATTATCACGGCAGAGGTTTTCTATTGCTTGATGATCCATTTTATAAAAGCAGAGATACGAAAACTATTCCTTGGGATGCTGTATATAAAAAGTTTTCAATCCCTGAAGAATATAATATTAATCCCGATAATATTTTGAGTAAGCCAGAAGATGACAGGTTTTTAGCCAGAGAATATGTTTATCCGTCTGAAAAAGAACAATTTGGATTATCTGAATGTAATATAGATTTTTATACATGCGGTTATAATACTTTCCCTCAAATATTTTTTTTAAACGACGGAAGAAAGTTTGTTGTATATAAAAAATTTAATTATCTGTTTTTAAAAGAGATTAAGGAAGAAATTCCCGAACAAGCGTCTGCCAAGTAGAGCAGGCGCTGATTTTTATATATTTTGCAGTAAATTTTATGGTCAAATTATACAATCGCGTCATTAAGTTTTTTTAGAAAACTATTGATTTTTACTTTAATTTATGATAAAATGTAGAGTGTGCAGAAAATATTTCACATATCTGTAGCAAAAATTACACAAATTCATATAAATGTGGCTTAACAGGAGGAACTATTATGGGTTTTAAAATCGAAGATGGTGTTCTTATCAAATACACCGAAGAAGAAGGCGTAACAAAGGTTGTTATCCCTGATGAAGTAACTGTTATCGGAAACCGTGCTTTTGCAGGAAGAAAGAATATTGAAAGCATCGTTATCCCCGATTCTGTTACAAAAATCGGTAACTGGTCTTTCAGAGACTGTGAAAACCTTAAAGAAATAAATATTCCCGATTCGGTTAAATCTATCAGCAAATGGGCATTTTCAGGCACTACATGGCTTAAGGAATATCCCGATGATATGATTATCGTTGGCGGAACATTAATCGAATACAAGGGTGACGCATCAGATGTTGTTATCCCGGACAATGTAAAGGCTATCGGAGAGAAGGCATTCTTCTGCTATGAAAATCTCAAAAGCATAACTATTCCCTCTTCTGTTGAAACAATCGGCGACGGTGCTTTTTCACATTGTAAGAATCTCGAAAGCATAACTTTACCTGATTCTGTTACTACTGTCGGCGACAATGCTTTCTATGAATGTGAAAATCTTAAAAATGTAAATTTACCCGAATCTGTAAAGAGCATCGGAAGAAAAGCATTCTACTATTGTAAAAACCTCGAAAGCATAACTATTCCCGATTCTGTTGTACTTATCGGCGGTGGTGCTTTTGAAGCCTGCATTAACCTCAAGAGTGTTGTTCTTTCAAAAGCAACTTCAAGTATTGAACATTTCGCTTTCTCAGGTTGTAAGAAACTCGAAAATATAACAATTCCTAAATCTGTTGTATTTATCGGCGGATGTGCTTTTGAAGATTGCGAAAGTCTTGAAACAATAAACATTCCTGAATATACTATCAGCATTGAAAACAACGCTTTTTCAGGATGTAAGAATCTTAAGAACATAAGCATCGCTGATTCTCTCACAAGTATCGGTGACAATGCTTTTGAAGACTGTGAAAGCCTTGAAGAAATCATCATCCCCGATTCTGTTACAAGCATCGGAAACGACGCTTTCGAAGATTGCAAGAGTCTTAAAAATGTTACTATACCAGATTCTGTTATGTTTATCGGTGAAGAAGCTTTTGATGACTGCAACAAGGATTTAGTAATCCACGCATCAGAAAGTTCATATGCACACAGATATGCTATGATAAACAATATCACATTTGAAATCAAGTAAATATAAAAAACAAACTGACTCCTGATTAAACGGGAGTCAGTTTTATTTTTACTTTTCATTTTTAAGAAGATAAATTCCTATCGAAGCAACACTTATTCCAAGCATCATAAATCCTGATTTCCAATCAATCTGTCCTGTAGTGGTTGTTACTAACAAGGCAGCGCCCATAGCAACAGGAACAGCTCTTAAAACAATATCTATTATATATATATAATTTATCTTTTTGATTACAGGATTGGATGATGTTTTTGAGTTTGTAAATTCTTCAGAGGATACTCCGAAAAATTCAGAAAGTTTTGAAATAGCGGACGCGTCAGGCGTTGAAACATTTTTTTCCCACTCTGAAATATTTTTTTTCGGTAATGCCGAGTTTTTCTCCGAGTTCTTTCTCAGTAAGCCCCTTTTCTTCACGGAGTTTTGATATAAATTCACCCACTGATTTATTCGACATAAAAAAGCTCTCCTTTATCGCTCTGTTTTTATCAGTATAGCATAAAAGAAAAAATATGTAAACTTATTTT
>JAFXHL010000073.1 GCA_017536405.1 Oscillospiraceae bacterium | reverse complement strand
CAGGGTTTGGTATTTCCCATCAGCACCACCGTGGTTACTCCGCCCGCAGCAGCAGAAGCCGATCCTGTTTCAATATCCTCTTTATAAGTAAAACCGGGGTCACGGAAATGAACATGCATATCAAAGAGTCCCGGAGAAACACAGAGTTTTCCTTTTCCGTCGATAACCTTATCGGCAGAAGAAGAAATGCTATCGCCTATTTCTGCGATAATTCCGTCTTTTATAAGAATGTCGCCCCTGCTTTCAGAAGAAGATGTAATTATTCTAATATCTTTCAGAAGAATTGTTCCTGACATTTAAATCCTCCTTTAAAATTCTATCCAGAATATTATACCACATCCGTCCTCTTTTGTCCACAATAAAAATATAAAAGCCTCTTCTTTTTTGTCAAAAGAAAAGGCTTTCTGTTTATTCTTCTTCGTTCTTTTTGTTTATAATGAATTCAACCGCTTTGTTAAGACATTTTATATCTGCCTCTTTTATGTTTCCGCCGAATTCACCGTCAAGTGTCCATGGGATAAGTTCACTTGCAGTTATCTTTATTTCACTCGCCCTGAAAAGATAGAAATAATCCGACGAAAGTTCAAATTTAGTAAGATCGCGTAAAGTTTCCTGAAGCTGAACTGTGCTTTTGGGCATCTTTATAAAAGCCGCCTCAAAAAGTCCGTCATCAAGTTCTGTGCCCAAAGGGTTCATTCCCGTAAATCCGCCCACTGACATCGAGTTTGAAACCATTCCGAAAATAAAATCATCTTCAATTACATTTCCGTCATATTCTATCGTCATATGATATGATGTAACAGAAGCAAGGCTTTTAGCGCCCTCAATAACATAAGCCATATGTCCGAAAAGGTTTTTTCTCTGCTGTGATGTCTGATATGAAACTTCTGTAAAAAGTCCGAAAGCGGCGATATAGTTGAAATTAAGTCCGTTAAAACTTCCTATATCGCAAGGAAAAGGCGTTCCCGAAATAATTCCGTCTGCCGCCTCAGGCATATCCTTTGGGATACCAAGGCTTGTAGCGAAATCGTTTGTCGTTCCCGCAGGGATATATCCTATCGGAACATTCACACCCGACGCCAAAACTCCCTTGACAGTTTCGTTCAAAGTTCCGTCTCCGCCACTGCATGAAACAATGTCGAATTCATGTGCTCTGTCCTTAACCGTCTGATAAGCGTCAAGCCTTTGCTGAGTAGGTCTTACAGTAACATCATAACCACCCTTTACAAATGTGTCGAGTATTGTAACCAGATGATTTTTTATCTGCGCCTTTCCTGCATTGGCGTTATAAACAAAAAGCATTTTTTTCATATTTTTCACCCTGAATTTATTTCTGTTTTATTACATTATACACCACTTTTGTGAAAATCACAAGAAAAATACGCAACAGGAAAGAGAAATTTTCCCTCTCCTGTTGCGTACGGCACGGAAGACGCTTTTCCGTTGTTTCCGATAAAAAAGACACGGAAACTGCCAAAAACAAACAAACAACAAAACTACCGATTGATAGTAATATTAGCGTAATTAAAAATCAGTCCTTCTTGTCAACGAATTCAATGTTATCAAGTTGTGCCTGTAAATTTCTTTTGAAAAGTGCTCTGTATTCATTGCGAAGAGTAGTCTGTTCTTCCTTTTCTTCGGGAGTAAGTTCCCTGACTCTTGACTCTCTCGCAAGATAATTTATTCTGTCGATTTTATTCTGTTCCATTTTAAACCTCTTTATTCATTTTTTATTGCCTCAAGCGCAGAAATTTTTACCGCTCTGTTTGCAGGATAAAATCCGCTTGCTATCCCTACAAATGTAGAGAATAAAAGTGCAACGATAACAAGCCAGAAAGGTATTAAAGAAATCGGAAGAGTTGTTCCGTCATTAAGCTGATACATATAGTCAAGACCTAACATTGATGAGCCGAACTTATTGAAAATAAACGATATTATGAAAGAAAGCAGAACGCCTGCAATTCCTCCTACAAAACCTATACAAGCGGCTTCTATTAAAAACATCTCTCTGATATTCTTGATTTTACAGCCTAAGACCTTCATAACGCCTATTTCTCTTGTGCGTTCATAGATAGACATTATCATAGTGTTTGTGATACCTATCGCCGCAACGAAAAGCGATATCGCCGCAAGCCCTCCGAGCATAGCCTCAAGTGAGCCGAGTTGCCCCTGCATAGACTGTCTTGCGCTTTCCATACTGTCACAGTAGTATCCCATCGCCTCTATCTGTTCCTGAACTGTCGCAACATTATTTATGTCATTTACATATATTTTAAGTTCCGATATTTCAGGCGGTTTCGCATCCTTTATCTTGTTCGCCTTTACATAAGAATCATAAAGTTCATCAGCAAAATCCATCGAAACGAAAAGACCGTCAAAAGCCTCCCAGTTTCCTCCGCTGTTTTCGGCATCAAGTATTCCGACGCAGGTCATCTTGTGTTCATATGCTTTCCCTGCGCTTTCATAATGCCCCCACATATTATCCTCAACAAACTTGTTTGTGTTGTTTACATAAACAAGAATCTGTTCTTCCATAGGGTTGAAGAAAGGGTCACTCATAGTTCCGTCTTCCTGCTCCTGCGGATATGTGGTATTATTGCGTTTTTTCTTCGTGTCAAAAAAATTATATGCGCTCTGTTCACCAAATATGATAAAATTCTGACTGAAAATTTCAGGAACTTCTCCCTCTTTGAATTTATACCCGAATTTTTCGAGATATTCGGGATAAACCCCGTAAATCTCCCCATACATTCTGCGGTATCTTTCGCCTCTTCCTGCGCATACAGAAACCATTTCGCTGTTTATCGCAAGTTTCGGAAAAATCCCCTCAACATTTTCTATCGTCTTTATGTATTCAACATTTTCTTCGGTTATCTTCATAGGCTCGGTCTGACCGTCCGTCCATACATTTCCGTAAACGGTAATGACATTAAGGTCTCCGAACTGTGTAAGATAATACTTCATCGCATTATCCATTCCAAGACCCAGAGAAATCATAACAACGATAGCGCATGACCCTATGACAACACCGAGAACAGTAAGCAGAGTCCTCACTTTTCTTCGCCATAAGCTCTTGAAGCTCATTCCTATTATGTCAAGTATTCTCATTCCTATCAATAATCCTCATCGTCTTCAAGAAGCAAAGCATCGTTTGCCTTTTTCTTCTTTACGATTATAACAACCACAACAACTGCAATGGCAATACCGCCGATGATACCGCCCGCAATAAGAAGGATTTTCGCCCACAAAGGAAATCCGCTCTGTTCTTCGGGCATTTCTCCTATGTATCCTTCGTCGTAAACAGGTTCGTCAAACACCATTTCCATGGCATAACCTTCAAAATCCTGCTCGATTTCCTTCAAATTTCCGTTCGCGTCTTCATATCTTACAATTACAGTTCCGCAGAAATCTCCCGGCTCCATAACAGAAAAAGTCGCGTCATAATATTCTTCCTTACCGCTGTCAACATTTCCTATATAGAGTTTCTGCTGATTTGTCATAATGTTGTCGCCGATAAGTTCAACTTCAACATTATAAACAGAGCTCTTTCCCTTGTTGACAAATGTGCATGAAACGGGAACTTCTTCCCCTACCATACATTCAGGCGGTAAATCTACCGAGTTTACTTCAAATCTGTCCTCCTGCTGAACAGGAATTGTTATCGTTTCGGTAACAGGGTTTGCCTTTTCCGTTCCGTCAGAAGTTGTATATTCATAGTCAAATGTTATTTCAATGGGATAACTGTCAGGCATCGCGTCCGCCCTTGTGAGCATATCAAGATTTATCTCTGCATCCGCACCCTGAGCGAGATACGCAAAGAAGAATGAATTCGATGAATTCGCAGGTGAAAAAGCTATTCCCTTATCGCCCGAGCCCGAAGCTCCGTTTACAGTTACTTTAAGATTTTTTATAGCAGAAACTCCAGATGTATTTGTTATAACGACATTAAGGGGAAATGTCTTTCCGCCCGTAACATAATCAGCGCCGAAATCATAGCTCTTTATAATGATGTTAGGTGCAAATATCCTGTCATCTTCACCCGATGATTTTTTAGGTAAGCAGGCAACCGTCACAACGCCTTCACTTTTCTGCAACGATTCTTCATCAGCCTCATCAAGATAATAAGAACACTCAACCGCTATGCTTTCTCTTACCGATGTTATTCCCGAACAAGCGATGAGAGTGAATTTAAAGGTCTTTTCTTCGTCCTTCTTGAAATCAGATATAACATAGGGAACACCCTTGTTCATAGCAAATTTCTGTCCGTCAAGACTTGTCAGTTCAACTCTTGCATTCTTTATGTCAACACCGCTTCCGTTTCTGACAGTAACATCAACATCAAAGATATTGCCTTCTCTTACATTGTTGTTGCTGATTTTATATCCCGAAACAGAAAGCGCGTTTCTCACAACATTGCTTTTGACAATTATATCCGCAGTAAGATCCTGTTCCGAAATAATTCCGTCTTCATTCACAGCAGTAAAATGTATTTTCAGAGGATATTTCCCTGATAACGTCGCCGCGGGAACATCAAGTATAACCTTAAATCTTGTATATCTTTCAGACTGTATAGCAAGCGATGTTACGTTATCCCCTGTTATACCGAGTTTTCCGTCTTCATCAACTGCTGTTATAAGTGTAGATTTCGAATCGTTATTTGATATATTCTTTATAAAGAAGATTATTTCGTTTTTCTTTCCTGCTTCAACAGTATATGTCTGCGACTTATCAAGCGCAAAAACAGGATTTCCATCGTCGTATCCTTCATCCGCGTTGACGGGTATTGCAAACATCACAACAGATGTAAGTATTGCCATCATAGCAGAAAATATCTTACTGATTTTCATTTTCATTCTCCTCGGTGTCGTTAATTTTATTCAAATTTTCAAGTATCCTTTCAGTTTCCGTGAGTTTCTTTTCTTCAGGCGGAACTATCGATACATTAGGATAATCACTTTCTATCTTTCCGTCGACAATATGTACTATCCTGTCGGCGTATTTCGCAATATCGTTATCGTGGGTTACAAGAATAAGCGTGAGGTTGTGTTTTCGACACATCCTGACAACTATCTCCATAACCTCTGCCGTTGTTTTGGTGTCAAGATTCCCTGTCGGTTCATCGGCAAATACAACAGGCGGTTTTGATATAAGCGCTCTCGCAATACCAACTCTCTGTTGCTGACCGCCCGACATCTGCGTCGGCTTATGATAAAGCCTTTTTTCAAGCCCTACCGCGCGGAGCATTTTTTTCGCCCTGTTGTTTCTTATCAAGGGATGCACACCCTTGAACATAAGAGGCATAGCAACATTCTCGACAGCATTCATCGAAGCTAAAAGGTTATACGACTGAAAGATAAACCCCGTCGTTTCCTGCCTGAATTCAGCAAGTTCCTTTTCTGTCATCGAAGTAACTTCCCTGCCGTTTATCTTAACAGTTCCCTTTGTTGCTTTTTCAAGGCCCGCAAGCATATTTAAAAATGTCGATTTTCCCGAGCCTGATGTTCCTAAAATACAACATATTTCGCCTTTTTCTATATTAAGACTGATACTGTCAAGCGCAATAACCTTTTCGTTTCCTATCCTGTAAACCTTTCTTAAGTTGTCAACTTCTATAAAGGACATTTCTTCTCCTCCAAAAGATTTCACTTTTCTGATTTTGATTATATCACAGCAGAAATACAATTTCTACATTTTTTCGTAATTGTAATAAAACTTTAACCTTTGTATCCAATTTGTAACAAATTACTCCCGATTTGTAATAATATTGCAACTTTTTCCTGTGTATGCTATAATGTTTCAGAGAAAGAGGTGTTTTATATATGAAAACAGCACTCATAACAGGCGCATCAAGAGGAATAGGCAAAGCCACAGCAGAGCTTTTCGCCGAAAATGGTTACGCCGTTATTATAAACTATAATAAAAGTGAAAAAGAAGCGTTATCTCTCGTTTCTGAAATCCGTGAAAAAGGCGGAACAGCAATGGCTGTAAAGGCCGATGTTTCAAATGAAACGGAAGTTTCAGAAATGATGAAAAAAATCTCCGAAAACTTTTCTTCTGTTGATGTTCTTATAAACAACGCAGGAATTTCACTTCAGAAAATGCTTACAGAAACAACCACAGAAGAATGGGATAATATCTTCGGAATTACAGCAAGGGGAACTTTTCTCGTTACAAAATCTGTTCTCCCTATGATGATAAACAAAAAATCAGGTAGCATTATAAATATTTCTTCTATATGGGGAAATGTCGGTGCTTCCTGCGAAGTTGCATATTCTTCCGCAAAAGCCTCTCTCATAGGATTTACAAAAGCCCTCGCAAAAGAAATAGGCCCCTCCGGGATAAGAGTAAACTGCCTCTGCCCCGGCGTTATAGATACAGATATGAATAAAATGCATAGCGCCGAAACGCTCGCTTGTCTGTGTGATGAAACTCCTCTTATGAGAATAGGCTCTCCAACAGAAGTCGCTGAAACAATTCTCTTTTTAGCGTCAGAAAAATCTTCATTCATAACAGGTCAGGTATTCTCCGTCGATGGCGGAATGACAGTTTAAAACCCAAAATCCCTTGCAAAAAAGCAAGGGATTTTTTATTTCTATTTTCCGGGGAAGATAAGAACTCCGTTTTCGATTCTGAATGAAACTTCAGATGTATAGTCTACATCAGGGAACATCTTTTTAACAATATATTCTCCGTCAGAAAGTTCTGAAGTATCAATTTTTATCGTAACATCAGCGCCGTGCGGAAGAATAAGCGCTATCTCTATATAAGTAACGCTCTGCATAACAGGCTTGCCTTTTTCAACCTTATAGAAGAAATAGTCATAACCCGTAGTAAGTTCTTCTCCGCTGTTGTTTTTATAATCTATTACAACAAATTTTCCGTTCTGACCGCATTCTGTTATAATCGGCTCATGATATGCCACAGGCATAGTCGCAACAGGAACATTATCCACTGTGGGTTCCATTGTCGACTGAACCTTACCGTCAACATCAACAGGCTCTGTAACCATAGTTGTTGTTGCATCAAATCTGTTTATAGGAAACTCCTTTTCAACCGCTGTCTGCGCTCCGACATTATCAACCGCAGTATTCGGGTCATATGCAGGCGATGTAACTTCTTCATAAGGTTCACCATTTACATATGAAGGTTCGTCATTCTCGACAGCCTCATCTTCTATCATCCCGTCAGGCATTAAAGGCGCACCCTGCATATCATCTGTCAGAAGGTCATGAACAGTCTCTGCCGCTGCCATAGTAGCATCTGTTTCTGCTGCAACCGCATCAACGGAATTATCAGCGGTTTCTGTCGTTAGCTTGAAATTGTTTCCCGTAACAGCTATGAGTGTCCATGCGCAAAGAAGTGCAAAACCTGCCGCCATAGCGGATATTTTTGCGATATTTATTATTTTCGTCGGTTTTTTCCTGCTTGTATTTTCTGCCGCTTCAAGCATTTTCTTTTCCGTTCTTTCATAAAAATCCGCAGAAAGCTCTATTTTTTCAACCGATTTTATATAGTCATTCTTATTCATCCGTAAAACCTCCTTCCAACCTTTCTTTCAGTATTTTTCTCCCTCTCGAAAGCCATGTCCCGATAGTACCCGTTGATTTTCCGAGTATTTCGGCAATCTCATTTATCTGATATCCCTCATAATAGAAAAGGTGTATAACAGTCCGGTATTTTTCGGGCATTTTAAGGACTTCCTCTAAAATATCGTCACTTTTTTCTTCCGATGTCTTAGTCATCGCCTCATCTATGGGAACTGTTTTTTTTACCCAGGCGGACTTCACAAAATTCTTCGATTTATTTACAGTAACCCTTATCAGCCAGGCTTTTTCGTGTTCAGTGTTTTCAAAAGTCTTGTTCTTTTCGATAAGACTCACAAAAACATCCTGCGCAATATCTTCCGCGTCGCAGAGACTTTTTGTATAAGTAAACGCAAGTCTTACTATCATCTTTGAATATGTATCAAGAACATATTTTATGTATTCGTTACCGGTCAGCGAATACCCTACCATCTCGCCTCTCTCCTTTCATAAGAAAATCTGCGTTTCTGTTTATAATACAACCCAAACGCAGACTTTTTTTCATTTTATAAAAAATTTTATTCTTTGAAATCTCCTCTTGCAACAACGATTTCATAACCCGCTCTTTCAACCTGCTCTTTGAGGATTTTAAGCCCCTCGGCAGATTCCGAGCCTGTTCCGATTTTGTTGTCATAGATAGAATAAAGCTTTCTGAATTTTTTTGGTGACAGATTCGGCATAACAACATTAGCGCCTGCTTTAAGCCCCATTTCTCTTCCGTCAGGCGAAATCGTTCCCAAAGCCGTTGTTGAAGGAATGAGTGCCGATGGAAGAATAAGCCTTGTGAGAGCTACCATACATAAAGTATCGCGGAGTGTCCCCTGACTTTCATTCTCAAAGGGAGTATTGCTGCTCGGAATAAAAGGGCCAATACCTACCATCTGAGGCTGAAACTTTTTAAAGAACATAAGGTCATCGGCCAAATTTTCTACTGTCTGAAAAGGTGACCCTACCATACAGCCTGCACCAACCTGAAATCCAAGCTCCTTTAAATCATAAAGCGATTTCATTCTCGTTTCATATTTCATTTCAACAGGATGAAGCTTTCCGTAATGCGTTTCATCCGCTGTTTCATGACGAAGAAGATATCTGTCAGCACCTGCTTTTTTAAGCCTTTCAAAACTTTCCCTTCCCCTTTCACCGAGTGAAAGAGTTATCG
The DNA here is from genome assembly GCA_017536405.1 of Oscillospiraceae bacterium. Classification (GTDB taxonomy): domain Bacteria; phylum Bacillota; class Clostridia; order Oscillospirales; family Ruminococcaceae; genus RGIG4131. The sequence continues at coordinate 6,640 of JAFXHL010000073.1, read as the reverse complement.
CAACATCAGGGTATTTTCCCTTTATCTTTTCTATTAAGGAGCATATAACATCATCCGTAAAATGATTATCTTCCCCGCCCTGAAGGACAAATGTCCTGAAACCGAGAAGATATCCCTCATCCGCACAGGAAAGTATTTCTTCCTCTGAAAGACGGTATCTTTCCGCTCCTCTGTTATCGCGTCTTATTCCACAGTAAAGACAGTTGTTCTTACAGTAATTCGATATTTCTATAAGACCTCTTATATAAACATCCCTGCCATACTTTTCTCTTCTGACACTATCCGCAAGAGAAAAAAGATAACTGTCATCATCCGCGTTTTTGTTTGAAAGAACGGCGATAAGGTCATCCCTTTCAAAATCGCCTGATTTTATTCTGTCAATTATTTTCTTCAAAATTTATCAGATCCTTTATAACCTCTGAGGCAATTATAAGTCCTGCCGTTGACGGAACAAACGCAATACTTGCAGGAACTCTCTCCCCGTTTTCATCTTTCGGGATAACAGGCAGTTCATCCGAATAAACGCATTTTAGTTTCTTTATGCCAAGATTACGCATTTCTCTTCTTATAACCTTAGCCAGCGGACAAACCTCAGTCTTATTTATATCCGAAACTTTAAATCTTGTCGGGTCAAGTTTATTCCCCGCCCCCATAGATGATATTATGGGAACATTCTTATCATAAGCCGATTTTATTAAAAACACCTTAGACTTAACACTGTCAATAGCGTCAACAACATAATCATAATCCGAAAGATCAATACACTCACTATTTTCCGCAGAGTAGAACTCATTTATGCATAAAACCTCGCAATCGGGATTTATATCCTTTATTCTCTCTGCCATAACCTCTGTCTTATATTTTCCGACAGTAGAAGAAAGCGCTATTATCTGTCTGTTTATGTTTGTTATATCAACCCTGTCGCTGTCAACAAGAGCTATTTTTCCTACACCGCTTCTCGCAACCGCTTCCGCAGTATAAGAACCCACTCCGCCGACGCCGAAGATTATAACCGAAGATTTCATAAGTCTTTCTACATTATCTTCGCCTATAAGCATAGCAGTTCTCAAAAATTCCTTACGCAACTCTGTTACACTCCTATTCCGATAAGGTCGATGAATATTCCGCTGAGTATTCCTATAAGAACAAGTCCTGTAAGGATAAAAATGCTTTCTTTAATGTGCTTTCTGTTTGTTCTAAAAAGAACAACAAGTCCCATTCCGGCGCCCGTCGAAAGTCCGCCGACGAGTGAACCGAATGTAAGTCCGCCTTTAAGATAAAGTTCTGTTAAAACAACAGATGCCGAGCAATTGGGGATAAGCCCTATAAAAGCCGAAATAACAGGCTGTAAGGGTTTTATCGTCATAAGCGCCGATGTGATTTTGTCTTCACCTACAAGCTCGATTACAAATCCTAAAACAAGGTTTACTATGAGTATCGCAAGAAAAATTCCTATTGTGTGTCTTATCGCAGAACGAAGAATTCCGTGTTCACATCCACAACCCTCACAGATTTCTTCGAAAGGCTTTTCTTCCTGCTTGTTCTTCATTACAAATCTTATGACAAGGTCAATAACCATTCCGAAAACAACGGCAATTATGAATTTGCATAATAAAAGTTTCCATAAAACAGAAATCTTATCGGGATGAGCGAGTATTATCGGAATAGCCTCGTCCGATGTTGCGATATAAACCGCCATAAGAGTTCCTGCAGAGATAACTCTTCCTACATAAAGGTTTGATGCAGCAACAGAAAATCCGCATTGCGGAAAAAGACCCAGTGTCGCACCCCCGATAGCGCCGAAAGGTCCTGTCTTTCTGAAGATTTTTTCTATTTTATTGTCAGTTTTATGCTCCATAAACTCCATAAGAAGATACACTCCGAAAAGAAACGGGAGCGTTTTTAAAGAATCCATAACAGAATGGAGCAAAACATGAGTGATAATTTCAGTCATTTTTCAACTTTCCGCCTTCTGTAAAAATAAAATACGAAATAATTATACTATAAAATTTATATTTTATCAACAGTTTTTGCAAGAATTGACCTTTAAAAATTTCAAATTTATTGAAAATAAACTATTGAAACGAAAAAAAAATTGTGATATAATTTTTCTATTCAAAATATCCGAGTGATATCGAAGGAGGAATTCAAAATGGATAACAACAAGCGTCCCGACTCTATGGAACGTATCACAACAAAAGAACTTGCCGATGCATTTATCGCAGAGCAGATTGACCTCGTTAAAAAGCAGGTAGGCAACAAAAAGGTTCTTCTCGCACTTTCAGGCGGTGTTGACTCATCAGTAGTAGCAGCACTTCTCATCAAGGCAATAGGCAAACAGCTCGTTTGCGTTCACGTAAACCACGGTCTTATGCGTAAGGGCGAAAGTGAACAGGTTATCGAAGTATTCCAGAACCAGCTTGATGCTAACCTCATCTACATCGACGCTACCGATCGTTTCCTCGACCTTCTCGCAGGTGTCGCAGAACCTGAAAAGAAGCGCAAGATTATAGGCGGAGAATTTATAAAGGTATTCGATGAAGAAGCAGGAAAACTCGAAGGAATCTCATTCCTCGCACAGGGAACAATCTACCCCGATATCCTCGAAAGTGACGGAGTAAAGGCTCATCATAATGTAGGCGGACTTCCCGAAGATATGCAGTTCGAACTCGTTGAACCCGTAAAACTCCTTTATAAAGACGAAGTAAGAGTAGTAGGTAAGGCTTTAGGTCTTCCCTCATCAATGGTTGACCGTCAGCCATTCCCCGGCCCCGGTCTTGGTGTAAGATGCCTTGGTGCAATAACAAGAGACCGTCTTAACGCTCTCCGCGAAGCAGATGCTATCCTCCGCGAAGAATTCGACAACGCAGGTCTTAATAAAACAGTATGGCAGTATTTCATCGCCGTTCCCGATATGAAGAGTGTCGGCGTTAAAGACAGCAAACGCTATGAAGGCTGGCCTGCAATTATCCGTGCAGTTAATACAACAGACGCTATGAGTGCTACTATCGAAGAAATTCCTTACAGCATTCTCAATAAGATTACAGCCCGTATCACAGCCGAAGTTGAAGGCATAAACCGCGTTCTTTATGACCTCACACCCAAGCCTGTTGGTACTATCGAGTGGGAATAATAACAGACCCCACACAAACGGCTTAACCACGCTGTTTTCTGTTATTAGGGCAGAAAAATGGCAACGTTTTGGCAACATTTGAATTATTCTAAAAATTAAGAGCTATCTGATTTTGATAATCGGATAGCTCTTTTGCTTTGTGTATAAATAAGAGTAATTACTGTATTCTGTCTCGCCCTTTATAAATTCGACCAGTATGATTCGATGTAATATGTTGTTTAACAATTTCTATTTCACGAATATACTCTTTCTTTGCTTCATCAGACAATTCTTTGAGTTGTCCTGTAGGTTTACTTTCAGAAATAATCGCTAACGCATTGTAAAGTTCAATAAATTCATCATAATTCTTATTCAAAGAATACAATGTAGAATTATTAAATAAAGAGTCAGTAGATCCTAGTAAATTTCGAGTTAGCCCATTTAGCTTTAGCTTTGTAAGCAATATTGCAATTTCCTCATTGCATTGAAATAGTATAGGTGCGTTTAGACAGTCTTGTAAGTCTTTCTCTAAATTTAAATAAGCTTTTGCGAATTCCTCTCTTAAATTGATAAAAGAACGATTCGCATATCCTTCGCTCGGGTCTGTATAGTAAATAGTTTCCATCGAATATTGAATCTTATCATCGTTAATGGTTGCGAAACTTTTAAGCTGAGGAAAAAAGAGCTCAATGGTTGAAAATGTCTTTTTTAAATACGGTCGCAAAATAGTTAAAGCTTTTTGCTCTTGGTATTTTTTGTGTTTTATATCATACACTCGCATAATCCAAGCAATAAAAAATGCAGATGCCAAACTTGCAAACACACCACACATACCAAGAACAAACCCATGTTTGGGTGTGCCTACATCCTCTGCAAAGCAAATTACAAATAGAATTATGAAAATTAATGTAGTAACTGCTGTTGCTACAGCAAGAAATATATTCATCCCATCCCAAATGGTAACTGTAAAATTTATGTTTTGTTTTTTCTTCATCACAACTTATTCCTCCGTTATTTTTTCGAGAGTTTCAACGAGCATATCACTCAACTCTTGCGACACACCAATCTTATGCCATTCACCGGAAGTATCAAGCTCAGGATAGTGATAACGCCAGCGGTCATATTCCTCTTTTGTGATTTCTTCATTTCGGAACTTATCAGCTTCTTTCTGCCACGCTGTAAAGAGCTTTACCATTTGCGGATATTCCATTCCGCTATTCTTATCAAGTCGGATACACACCTCATCATTGAGTGTATCAATACGGAAACCATATAAATCCTCAAGAGCAAAGAGCGTGTGCATAAGTCCGATATAGCTCTCTATGTTCGGAACATCAAGCGCTGCAGGAGAAACGTCGAGAGTTTTCGCTATTTCCTTTGTCAGCTCTGCCTTTGGTGTTCTTGTTCCCGACTCATACTGTGCAAGTCTGATGTCTGCTGTTTTCTCTGGAAAGCCAACAGCCATACCGAGCCATTTCTGTGTCATTCCACGAAGATTGCGGATAAATCTAATTCTTTCGCCGATAGCCATATTTTTTCACTCCTGTTTTGTTAATGGTCAGATGATAATGAAAATAATCACTTTATGCTCATTATAAGAACCTGTCAAGCATCGGGTAGTATTTTCTTCGAAAATCTCCACCCTCTCCTACTTGACAGAACCTTGAAATGGGTGTAAATAATTTTAAACCCATTATAGCATATATGTTTAAGATAGTCAAGATAATTTAAACAAAAAAGTTTAAGGAATTTTCGAAAAGGGGTTGACATAAACAAATATGTTTAGTATAATAGGGATGCAGACTTAAACAAAATAGTTTATATAGCAGAAAGGAGGGTTGCGAATGAGCAATAACACTTTTATGAAAGTGGAGGAGGTTGCAGAGATTCTCGGAATTTCAAAATCCTACGCTTACAAAATTGTTCAGAAGCTCAACGATGAGCTGAAAGAAAAAGGCTTCCTGACAATTTCAGGACGTGTAAACAAGAAGTATTTTATGGAAAGAGTGTACTACGGTACACCTGACAGCACAGAAAGGAATGATTAAATGTCAGTTTACAAGGACGGAAAAACAAATACTTGGCGTGTAATATACCGCTACACAGACTGGAAAGGAGAGAAAAAGCAAACGCAGAAGCGTGGTTTTCAGACCAAACGAGAAGCACAGGCCTGGGAGCGTGAGCAGCTTAACAAAATAGCAGGCGACCTTGATATGAACTTTGCAAGCTTCATTGAAACCTATTCTGCTGATATGAAAAGCAGAATCAAGGAAAACACCTGGCACACTAAAGAGCATATTATCCGCACGAAAATCCTGCCCTATTTTTCAAGCCGACCTATCAATGAAATTCAGCCGAAAGATATTATTGCTTGGCAGAATGAAATGATAAACTCGCTTGATAATCACGGCAAGCCTTACTCTCCTGTGTATCTGAAAACACTACACAATCAGCTATCGGCAATCTTCAACCACGCTGTCAAGTTCTATGGCTTATCTTCAAATCCTGCCGCAAAGGTCGGTAATATGGGTAAAGCAAAATCAAAGGAAATGCAGTTCTGGACGCAAGATGAATACAAGAAATTTTCCTATGAAATGATGGACAAACCTGTTTCATTCTATGCCTTTGAAATGCTTTACTGGTGCGGTATCCGAGAGGGCGAACTGTTGGCATTAACACCTGCTGATTTCGACTTTGAGCGTGGCACTGTATCAATCACGAAATCCTATCAACGAATTGAACGCCGTGATGTTATCACAGACCCTAAAACAGCAAAGAGCAATCGAGTTATAAAAATGCCAGATTTTCTTGTTGAGGAAATTCAGGAATATATCTCGCAGCTTTATGGAATTAAAGGCACTGACAGGCTTTTTGAGATTACAAAAAGCTACCTCAAGCGTGAAATGGAACGTGGGTCAAAAGCGGCTGGCGTAAAGAAAATCCGTATCCACGATTTACGCCATTCTCATATTTCCCTTTTAATCGAAATGGGATTTTCGGCGGTTGCGATAGCTGACCGAGTAGGGCACGAAAGCATTGACATCACCTATCGTTACGCGCACCTCTTCCCCAGCACGCAAATCGAAATGGCAGACAAATTAAGTACAATCAGAAACGGAGGAATTGAAAATGTCAGCTAAAAACGTAGACAAATACAACCGATTCAGAAGTATAACCGTAGGTTTTAGAGTATCACCCGAAGAATTCGACGAACTTAACCGTGCCGTTGCCTTGTCGGGACTCCCGAAACAAGAATACTGCTATCGCAAATGTATGAACCGTGATGTTGTCGTTCAGGGCAATCCGAGGGTTTACAAGCAACTGAAAATCAATCTTGAAATGGTGCTGTCGGAGCTGAAACGCATTGAAAATGGTGCAAAAATTAACGCCGAACTGCTTGAAACGATACGGCTCATCAACACCACGCTCTATGGCTTGAAAGGAGAACGCGAATGACTGTAAAAGAAGAAATGACCACTCCCGTTGCACCTGTTGGCGCAGGTGCGGAGCAGTCATCTCAAAATCAAT
>JAFXHL010000072.1 GCA_017536405.1 Oscillospiraceae bacterium | reverse complement strand
TTTCGATAGGAAACGGAACTGCATCGAGAGAATCTGAAAGTTTTATAGCATCACTTCTCAAAGAAATTCCCGCAAAGGTTTCTTATATGGTAGTTTCTGAGGCAGGGGCATCGGTTTATTCCGCATCCAAACTTGCGGCGGAAGAATTCCCCGAATATGATGTTTCACTCAGAAGTGCCGTTTCTATTGCAAGAAGACTTCAGGACCCTCTGGCTGAACTTGTTAAAATCGACCCCAAGGCGATAGGCGTCGGTCAGTATCAGCACGATATGCCCAAAGCAAGAATGGATGAAGCACTTTCGGGTGTTGTTGAAGACTGTGTAAACGGCGTTGGTGTTGACCTTAACACAGCATCACATTCACTTCTTTCACATATAGCAGGAATCAATTCATCTGTTGCTAAAAATATCGTTGCATACAGAGAAGAAAACGGAAGTTTTACAGACAGAAAACAGCTTCTTAAAGTCGCTAAACTCGGCAAGAAGGCTTATGAACAGTGTGCGGGATTTTTAAGAATTTCAGGTGGAAAGAATCCTCTTGACAACACTGCTGTTCATCCCGAAAGTTATGATGCCGCAAAGAAACTTCTTGATGAATGCGGATTCAAACTTGCTGACATAAAGGCGGGCGCGGATAAAATTGCCGACAAGGCTGAAGAAATCGGATACAGCAAACTTTCTGACGATACAGGCGTTGGTATTCCTACACTGAAAGACATTGTAAAGGAACTTCAGAAGCCAGGTCGTGACCCTCGTGACGAACTCCCTGCACCACTTCTTCGCAGTGGCGATATTATGGAACTTAAAGACCTTAAACCCGGAATGGAACTTACGGGAACTGTAAGAAATGTTATCGATTTCGGTGCTTTCGTTGACATAGGCGTTCACGAGGACGGGCTTGTTCATATCTCACAGATATGCAACAGATTCATAAAGCATCCTCTTGAAGCGGTTAAGGTAGGCGAAATAGTCAAGGTAAGAGTTCTTGATGTTGATGTCAAGAGAAAGAGAATTTCTCTCACTATGCGTCTTGACGAAAAGAAGTAATTTATGAGAAGAATAGATTTTAATGTAGAGCCGTCTTATGACGGCTTTACTGTTGAAAAATACCTTATGTCCGTCAAGGGACTTTCGAGAAGGCTTATCACAAAGATAAAATATTCCGAAGGGATTATGGTGAATGACAATGTTTCAAGAACTGTTGACATCATAAAATCGGGGGATATCGTTTCTGTTATTATGGGAGACGAAAAATGCCTTGAAGAAAATCTGTCACTTGATATTCCGATAGTATATGATGACGACGATATCGTTGTTTTCAATAAGCCCTGGGGGACACCTGTTCATCCTTCGATAAGGCATTATAATGACACTTTAGGGAACTATTTTTCCGCTGTTTTCAAGGGCGTTTCGTTTCGCCCCGTAAATCGTCTTGACAAGGATACTTCGGGGCTTTGTGTTGTTGCTAAAAACGCTTTTGCGGCGGCGGAATTGCCGAAAAGCGTTGACAAGACATACTATGCCGTTGTCAAGGGAAATCCCGATGATGAGGGGGAGATAAACCTTCCTATCGCAAGAGAAGACGGCACTATCATCAAAAGAAAAGTTGATGAAACGGGACAAGAGGCAATAACGAGGTATAAATCGGTTATGAGAAAAAACGGGTATACCTTGCTTGAAATAAAACTTCTGACAGGGAGAACTCATCAGATAAGAGTTCATTTTTCGCATATAGGTTTTGCGCTTGCGGGCGATGAACTTTACGGCGGTGATATGAGTGTTATCAAAAGACACGCACTTCACTGCAAGACTCTCAAATTTATACATCCCGTTACGAAGGAAAAGGTCGTTGTCGATTCGGAAATCCCCGATGATATGGCTATGCTTTTTAAGTAGATTTGTTACCGTTTTGTAATAATTCTGTTTTGTGTGGTAGCGGGATAAAGTCCTGTTCTACGCGGTTTTTCTGGAAAAAGCAGGTTATTGCGGTAATGAATATATAGTTATAATGACGAAAATGTGCTTTTAAAATAGTTTAAAATGCACAAAGATTTTGATAGGCTTGCGAAAAAAATCCCCTTTAGGTTGATTTTTTGCGATTTTTCCGTATAATTAAAGGTTGTTGTATTTAAAGCGACATATTTATAAATGTATTTTAAGGAAAGGAGAGTGGAGTCATGGCACAGATAAAGGAAGAAGAAAAGCAGAATTTTATCGCTGAGCTTTTTGAAGAAATGAACTATAACTTCTGTCGTTTCATGACAAAACTCGGGGCTTATGTCGTTTTCCTTTTTGTTACACTCGGCAGGGGAATCAAAAGGTTCTTTCTTAAAATTTTCGGAAGAATAATAAATAAAATCGGCGAAAAAAGTTCGCTGAGAACATATATGATGAAGAGAAAAGAAGAGTTTATCGAAGAAAAGGAAAAACTCTATGATTTCTTCTTCTGGTTACGCGAAGATACAGAGTCGACTTATGTAAATGACGGGCTTATCTCTGCTTTGAGAGTAGGGTTTGTTCATTTTGCAAAGGGATTATGGCACGCGAGAGGATATGCTGTAAGGGCTTTCAACTGGGTGCTTCCTGTTGTATCGGTTGTGTTTATGGTATCGGTACTCAGTAATGTTTCTGACCTTGCTTACGGTGTAGGTGTTGAATACAAGGGTCAGCAACTCGGTATTCTTGACACCGAAAGCAAATACGACGAAACGGAAAAGGCTTTGCAGGAAAGAATTACCTATACGGAAGATGACGAAAAGGTTGTTATAACCCCTAAACTTGCGGTAAGACTTATAACCGACGAAAAGGATGTTATCGAGCCTGACGCTTTAGTCGACAAACTTCTTATGAATTCCGACGCGGATATCGTTGAAGCCTGCGGGGTTTTCGTTGACGGAGAATTCCTCGGTGCTATCGAGGACAGACAGACGGTTGACAGTATGCTTTCAAGACGACTTTCAAGATATATTGATGAAGATGTAAAGGAGGTTTTCTTCGACAAGGAAGTAGAACTTTCTGACGGACTTTTCCTTGCAAACTCTGTTGTTGACAGTAAGGACATTATAGATACATTCGGCTCTTCTTATGCGACTGCGGTTTACTATACCGCAGAAAAGGGTGATACACCGAGCGGAATAGCTTCGATGTATAATCTTTCGACAAGCGAGCTTGCGGCTATGAACCCCGGAATTCTTACAAATCTCCGCCCCGGCGACGAGGTTATGGTAAGCGTTGAAGAACCTTATCTTTCTGTAAATGTCGTTAAGCAGGAAACATATAACGAAGAAATTCCATATGAAACAATAAAGACGGAAACAGATACTCTTTATAAAGGCGATACGAGAACTGTTGTAAAGGGAATAAAGGGTGAAAGAAGAGTTGTTGCCGATGTTGTTTATCACAACGGCATAGAGCTTTCGAGAGATGTTCTTGAAAGCGCTGTTCTTTCGGAACCGAAGGCGGCTGAAGTTCAGGTCGGAACAAAGCCTCTTGCACCTATCACGGGTATAAAGATAAGCGGAACGGGTATTTACAGCTGGCCTGTTGCGGGCGGATATATCAGTTCTTATATGGGTGACGGACGCGGTCATAAGGGTATTGACATCGCGGCACCTTACGGAACAACAATCTTTGCAGCAGAAGAAGGAACTGTAATTCAGGTTCAGAAGATAAAATACGGATACGGATATAACTTCATCATTCAGCATAACGACGGAAGAAGAACAAGATATGCGCATTGCAGTGCTATCTATGTTTCGACGGGTCAGAAGGTTATCAAGGGAGAACCTGTTGCGGCTGTCGGAAGTACGGGTCAGTCGACGGGTAACCACCTCCATTTTGAAGTCATTGAGAATGGTGTATTCAGAAATCCTCTTGACTTTGTTAAATAATCAGATAAAAGGAGGGACACATCGTCCCTCTTTTTTGTGCAAAAAACTTCGGAAAAATGTCATAAAAGGTCTTGACAAGGGAGAAAAGAAATAGTATAATGGTTAATGTAAAGTTTTGTGGCTTTACATATCCTTTGGAATTATGGGGGTGTTCTTGTTGGCTAAAGACCTTAACATAGCGCTTCTTCTTGACTTTTACGGTGAGCTTCTTACCGAAAAGCAAAGGGATATGATAGAACTTTATTACGACGAGGATTTATCCCTCGGAGAGATTGCCGAAACGGCAAAGATAACAAGACAGGGTGTAAGAGATAGTATAAAACGCGGGGAACAACAGCTTTTTGAATATGAAGAAAAGCTGGGGCTTGTTGCTAAGTTCCAGAAAATCTCTGAACTTCTTGAAAAGATAGACAATCTTGCAAACGATATAAATAAAGAAAGTACAACATATAATTATTCGAGAAATATTTCCATAAGGGCAGAAATGATTATGGAATGTGTTAAGGAAAGTAAGGATATAATCTGACTTTGATACGGAGGCGTTTGTATGGCTGGGTTTATGATAGTAAGTACTGAAAAGGTTGACGAAAGAAGAGAACATATTCCGATAGGCGTTGTAACAGGTCTTGGCTATGAAAACGCAGCATCATCGGTTTATGGTCCTAAAAACTTTATCAGATGGGCGACAGAAGAAGCACTCAAGGATATTGAAATCGCAGCACACGAATTAAAGGCTGATGCTGTTGTCGGCTTACGTTTCAACATTCAGGTCGGCGAAACTGTTACGGTTATCGCAAGCGGAACAGCCGTTAAACTCGGTGAAATTCCTTATACAGCACTCACACACGAAGATATTTACGGAGATTATTAATAGTTATTTAAGGAGAAAAAACAATGGCGTTTGAGGGACTTTCCGAAAAACTGAATACTGTCTTTAAACGTCTTAAAGGTAGAGGAAAACTTTCTGAGGCGGACGTCAAGGAGGCTATGCGTGAAGTAAGAATGGCGCTTCTTGAGGCTGACGTTTCATATAAGGTCGCGAAAGACTTTATTGCGAAGGTTTCTGAAAGGGCTGTCGGAGAAGAAGTTCTCGCAAGTCTTACTCCCGCACAGCAGGTTATAAAGATAGTTAATGAAGAACTCATCGCCCTTATGGGTAATGAGAATTCAAAGATAAATATCCCCGCTAAACCTCCCTGCATCATTATGATGTGCGGGCTTCAGGGTTCGGGTAAGACAACACACTCGGCTAAACTCGCAAAGCATTTCAAGGATGCAGGAAAAAGACCTCTCCTTGTAGGATGTGACGTTTATCGTCCCGCGGCTATCAATCAGTTACAGGTTGTCGGCGAAAAAGCGGGTGTAAAGGTTTTTGAAATGGGACAGATAAATCCTGTTACCATCGCAAAGGAAGCTGTTAAGCACGCAAAGGACCACGGTAACGATATAGTTATCCTCGATACCGCGGGCCGACTTCATATAGACGAGGCTCTGATGAACGAACTTAAAGAAATAAAGTCTGTTACCGAGCCTGATGAAATTATGCTTGTTGTTGACGCAATGACAGGTCAGGACGCAGTTAATGTTGCTAAATCTTTTGATGAAGCGCTTGGTATTGACAGCGTTCTTATGTCGAAGCTCGACTCTGACACAAGAGGCGGTGCGGCATTATCTGTTCTTGCTGTTACAGGTAAACCTATAAAGTTTGTCGGAATGGGCGAAAAACTCGATGATTTCGAGCAGTTCCATCCACAGAGAATGGCATCGAGAATTCTCGGAATGGGCGATGTTTTAACTCTTATTGAAAGAGCGCAGACAGCCGTTGACGAGGATGACGCAAAGAAACTTGCTGCAAGGCTTAAAGAGAACACTTTCGGTATGGATGACCTTTTAGACCAGATGCGTCAGATAAAGAAAATGGGTTCTTTAAAGCAGATTATCGGGATGCTTCCCGGTGTTGCAGGTAAGATAAATGAAGACGATATCGACGAAAGTCAGTTTGGTCGTCTTGAGGCTATGATTCTTTCGATGACAAAGGCAGAAAGAGAAAAGCCCTCGATTATAAATCCTTCAAGAAAGAGAAGAATTGCTGCCGGTAGCGGAACTACCGTCGCTGATGTAAATCGTCTTTTAAAGCAGTTTGAACAGATGCAGAAGATGATGAAGCAGATGGGCGTTATCGGTAAGAACGCAAAGGGCAAACGCAATAAACTCAGACTTCCGCCGGGATTTAAGAATAATATGGGCGGAATGAAATTTTAGCTTATAATGCAAATATCGCATTAGATAGAGAGTAATATTTCCGGAGGTGAAAAACATGGCAGTAAAAATCAGACTCAGAAGAATGGGTGCTAAGAAAGCTCCTTTCTATCGTATCGTTGTTGCTGACAGCAGATATCCTCGTGATGGTAGATTCATTGAAGAAATCGGATACTACGATCCTACAAAGGAACCTTCTGTAATCAACGTTGATGAAGAAAAGGCTAAGAAGTGGATTGCTAACGGCGCTCAGCCCACAGACACAGTAAAGGGTATCCTCAAGACAAAGGGTGTTCTTTAATCCACAGGGCAAAGGGGAATAATCTACCGTCAGAACCGAGAGTTTTGACGGGGATTAAACACTCCTTAAAAAATCCAGAGAAAATACGACCGCATTACAGAATGGAGATTTAAAATGGAAGAACTTTTGACTACTATCGCTTGCGGCCTTGTAAATGATAAAACGGCCGTATCAGTTACCGTTGACGAGCCCGATGCCGAGGGCGTTATCGTATATCATCTTCATGTTGCACCCGACGATATGGGAAGGGTAATCGGCAAACAGGGAAGAATTGCAAAGGCAATCAGAACAGTTATGCGCGCAGGCGCAGGTATGGTCAACCAGAAAATAATGGTTGAAATTGACTAAGAAAACAAAACGCCCTTTGGGGCGTTTTTTGGTATATTCATTTTAAGGAGAGTTTTATGAAACAGTTTCTTGAAATCGGAAAAATCGTTGCGACAAGAGGGGTAAGAGGTGAGGTAAGGGTTCAGCCCTGGTCGGACAGCCCTGAATTTTTATGCGAATTCGATATGCTCTATCTTGACGAGGGTAAAAAGACGATAGAAATAGAGCGTTCATTTGTTCAGAAAAATGTTGTTGTTATGAAACTTAAAGGTATTGATACTGTTGAAAAAGCGCAGGAAATGAGAAACAGTATTCTTTATATGGACAGGGATGATGTTGAACTTCCTGAGGGGAGCTATTTCGTTCAGGACCTTATCGGTCTTTCGGTTATTGACGCCGATAACAATGAGAAAATCGGCGTTCTTTCTGATGTTACGGAAACGGGCGCAAATGATGTCTATCACATAAAGGCAGAGAAGAAGGAGTATCTTATTCCTGCTATTCCCGATGTTATAGAAAAGGTTGACATTGAAAATGGTGAAATACTTATACACAAGATGAGAGGACTTTTCGATGAGGATTGATATTGCAACGCTTTTTCCTGAAATGTGTGAGAGAGTTCTGGATGAAAGCATTATAGGCAGAGCAAGAAAAGCGGGTAAAATAACTGTAAACTGCCATAATATAAGGGAATGGTCGACAGATAAACATCGCAGGGTTGATGATACAACCTATGGTGGCGGAATGGGTATGCTTATGCAGGCAGAGCCGATTTATCGCTGTTTTCTTGATATAACAAAGGATATGGCTGAAAAACCGCATACAATATATATGTCGCCTAAGGGTAAACTTTTTACTCAGCAGAAAGCAAAGGAATTTATCACAAAAGAGAATATTTTTATAATCTGCGGACATTATGAGGGTGTTGACCAGAGAATTATCGATAAGATTGTTGATGAGGAAATCTCTGTCGGGGATTATGTTTTAACGGGCGGGGAACTTCCTGCTTTAATCGTCACAGACGCGGTTTCAAGGCTTTGCGAGGGCGTTTTATCGGCGAATGTATGCTTTGAGGATGAAAGCCATTATAAAGGACTTTTAGAATATCCGCAGTATACTAAACCTGAGGAATGGGAAGGGATGAAGGTTCCGCCTGTTCTTTTATCGGGACATCATAAGAACATAGACGACTGGAGAATGCAGAAATCGCTTGAAATTACGCAGAAAAACCGCCCTGATATGTATGAAAGATATATCCTTGAAAAAGAGAAAAAGGGTTAATTTTTGTTGACTGTATTTTTTGTGCATAATGATAAAAAAATGCAGAAAAATTGCCGTTTGAGAATAAAAATGTAAGAAAATGGCATTTGAAATGTTAAAATTCATAAAATCGTTAAAAAAGTTATAGCAAAATGCACAAATGCCGACCGCAAAAGTTGATACCCATTTATCTAAAAGAAAGAAAAAAGCGGTCAACAGGCTTTTTGTGTGGAAAATGACATTGACGGAAATTTTCTTTGAGAGTATAATGTAGTTAAGACATTGGTCTATGGCAGATAAGATTTGATTAGGAGAGGTATAAACTATGTTTGTTAAAGATGTAATGGTTCAGAATCAGGTTGGTCTTCACGCTCGTCCCGCTACTTTCTTCATTCAGAAAGCAAATGAATTCAAGTCATCAATCTGGATAGAAAAGGAAGAAAGAAGAGTTAACGCAAAGAGCCTTCTTGGTATCCTTTCACTCGGTATCGTTGGCGGAACATCAATCAGAGTAATCGCTGATGGTGCAGACGAAGAAACAGCTGTTAACGAACTTGTTGAACTTGTTGAAAGCGGATTCAACGAAAACAAGTAATTTAAAGGGTAAGAAATCGTCCGATAACCTTATGGCTATCGGATATTTTTTATTTTTTCTTCTGTTCATAATTTATTAACAGAAAATTTCCTGCCATTTAATATATTACAAAAAAGTAACAAAATCGACTTTTGTTTGTGAGAAATAAACAAGGAAAATGGTGGTTTTTCTACAAAATTAATAAATTGTTAACACTTTTTGTCCTGAAATAATGTAGAATTTATAATGGTGACGCAGTGGTTTTGTAAGTATATTGCAAAAACTATGATTTTAAAGATGAAAGTTAAGTAAAAATGCCAAGAAACTATTGCAGAAGCCGAAAAAATTATGTATAATAATAAGGTAAGCGGCTTTTGAAAGCCAAACTTTAAACGACGAGGGAGATAAAAGTTATGTCTAACAGACTTTTTCAGGGACTTATTCATCAGATGAAGGACACAATCAACGGCGTTATCGGTGTTGTTGATGAAACAGCGACAATCATCGCCTGCAGTGACCTTACAAAAATCGGAACAACAAACGAATTCGTTTCGCTTGACCTCAGCGATTCTCACGATGTTTTCATCCGCGATGGTTTTACATACAAGCCTTTCGGAACACATATGAGATCTGACTATGCTGTTTTTGTTGAAGGAACAGACGAAAACGCGTCAAGATATGCCTCAATTATGGCTATTACTCTTTCAAGCATCAAGCAGTATTATGATGAAAAATACGACAGAAACAACTTCATCAAGAATGTCGTTCTCGACAATGTTCTTCCCGGGGATGTTGTTATCAAGGCAAGAGAACTTCATTTCAATGCTGACATCAGCAGAGTTGTTCTTCTTATAAGAATAGTATCTTCAAATGATGTTTCTGCTTATGACATCATTCAGAATCTTTTCCCCGACAAGAGCAAGGATTTTGTTTTCAATATAACAGAAAGCGATATTGTTCTTGTTAAGGAAGTTAAGAACAATGTTGAATCAAAGGATATAGAAAAGCTCGCTCGTTCTATTTCAGACACACTTTCAAGCGAATTCTATACAAGAGTAAATGTTGGTATAGGAACATGCGTTCAGGGCGTCAAGGACCTTGCGCGTTCATTCAAGGAAGCACAGATTGCTCTTGAAGTAGGTAAGGTTTTTGATACAGACAAGGTAATCGTAAGCTATGATAACCTCGGTATCGCAAGACTTATCTATCATCTTCCCACAACGCTCTGTGAAACATTCCTTCACGAAGTTTTCAAGAGAGGTTCTATTGATTCACTCGACCATGAAACTCTCTTCACAATTCAGAGATTCTTTGAAAACAACCTCAATGTTTCTGAAACTTCAAGAAAGCTTTTCGTTCACAGAAACACACTTGTTTATCGTCTTGAAAAAATCAAGAAGCTTACAGGTCTTGACCTCAGGGAATTTGACCACGCTATTATCTTCAAGATAGCGCTTATGGTAAGAAAATATCTTTCGGCTAATCCGACAAAGTTTTAGTCGCCAAAAAATGAAAAAAGGGGTAGCATAGGGCGTCAGTTCCGCTGACAGCCCTTGTTGCCCTATAATTTGTTTTTGACACATTTTTCTTTTCGGAAGGAGAAACCTACTGTGGTAGAATTTGAAAATGTTTCGGTTACTTATGAAAATGGCGTTGACGCGTTGAATAATGTTAGCCTTAAAATAAAAGACGGCGAATTCGCTTTCGTTGTCGGTGCATCGGGAGCGGGTAAAAGTACGCTCATTAAACTTATACTCAAAGAAGTTTCAGCGACATCGGGTAAAATCGTTGTCAATGGATTCAAGCTCAACAAATTAAGACAGAGAAAAATTCCTTATCTTCGAAGAACAATAGGCGTTGTATTTCAGGATTTCAGACTTATTCCCAATATGACTGTTTATGACAACATCGCTTATGTTTTAAGAGTTATTGACGCTCCTCAGAAATACATCCGTTCGAGAGTTCCCAAGGTTATTGCGCTTGTAGGACTTCAGGACAAGATGAAATGCTATCCCAAAGAACTTTCAGGCGGTGAACAGCAGAGAGTTGCTCTCGCGAGAGCGCTTGTAAACGACCCTGCTATCATCATTGCGGACGAGCCTACGGGTAATATCGACCCCGAACTTTCTTTCCAGATTGTAAGGCTTTTAAAAGAAATCAACAACTGCGGAACTACCGTTCTTATGGTAACTCATGAGCAGGAACTTGTTGAATATTTCGGCGGAAGAACTATCGCTATGAAGAACGGCGAAGTGGTATTCGACCAGATACTCCCCGGAGAGAATGCGGAGGAGGAATATTATGCGAATTAGCAGTATGAAATACCTTGTAGGACAGGGTGTAAGAAATATATGGACAAACAGAATAATGTCGTTTGCATCATTCTGCGTTCTTACGGTTTCGCTTTTACTTGTCGGATTTTCTGTTCTTGCTACTATGAACATAAACCGATTTGTAAGCGGAATTGAAAACAGAAATGAAGTTATAATCTATCTCGATGATAACATTTCAGATGAGGCTATCGCTGAGATGGAAGGAATTTTAAACCAGACAGAAAATGTTTCTTCGGTAGTTTTCTACTCAAAGGAACAGGCATGGGAAGATGAAAAGGCAAAGTATGACAATGCCGATGAAATCTTCGCTTATTTCGAAGAAAGCCCTCTTCCTGACGCTTTCAGAATAAGAATTTCGGATGTTTCTGTTATGAAAAGAACAGTTACTGCCATTGACGCTAAGTTTGCGCCTGTCGGATACATAATAGACATTAAATCACCCGATGATTTTGCGTCTATCTTAACAAGTCTTAAATCAACTATTGCTATCATTTCAACCGCTATCATAGTAGCGCTTGCAATCGTTTCAATGGTTATCATATCAAACTCAACAAGGGCGAGTGTTTTTGCAAGAAGCAGAGAAATAAACATTATGAAATATGTCGGTGCGACAAACACATTCATAAGAATACCTTTCTTTGTTGAGGGTATGCTTACAGGTGCTGTTGCGGGGCTTGTTTCATCACTTGCGACATGGCTTGTATATGAAAATGTTATAGAAATCTTTCAGCAGGAAGGCGATTTATGGAAAGCCCTCGGAATGGGAGAATTCATTCCTTACAGCACAATATGGCTTCAGGTTTCTCTCGCATATATCGTTATAGGAATTTTATTCGGTGCGATAGGAACAGCGGCAAGTACAAGAAAGCATCTTAAAGTTTAGGAGGAAAAGATGAATATAAGAAGAAATCTTAAAAAACTCCTTGCAACGATACTCTGTGCTACTGTAAGTATCAGTTTTTACACATATAAGTTTGATGAACCTGTTGATGTTGAGGCGAAGACTTTATCTGAACTTCAGCAGGAACAGAAGGCTATTCAGAATAAACTTGCGACAGTAAACAGTAATATTGCTGCCTCAAAGAATAATATCAAGAAGGAAAAGGAATATCAGGCGGCTATTTCAGAGAAAATAGAACTTACTGAGGAAAATATTCTTATCATCACAGAACAGATAAACGAACTTTCGACTACAATAGCGGGTCTTGAAACCGATATTGAAAATCAGGAAAAGGATATCGAAAACAAGATAGACCTTTTTAAAACAAGACTTCGTTCGATGTATATGTCGGGCGGTAACAACTATGCTTCTGTTCTTGCGGGGTCAACGGATTTTTATGACCTTTTAACAAGAATGGAACTTGTTGAAAGAGTAGCCGAACACGACGACAAGATGATAGACGACCTTAACGAAATGCTTGATAATCTTGAAGCTACAAAGGCTGAAGTTGAGGAAAAGAAGGCAGAAGCTGAGGGTGTCAAGGCGGAGCTTGAGGTTCAGAAGGAAGAACTCAACGGTGCTTATGAACAGAGTGCCTCACAGCAGCAGAAACTTGAAAAACAATATCAGGAATATCTTAAAAACAAAGAGGCTCTCGATAAGGAAGCCGAAGAAGCCGAAGCTGCAATCAGGGCAGAAATCGCGCGACTTGCAACTATGGGCGGAAACTTCAATGGTCAGTTCTTATGGCCTGTTCCCGGATACACATATATCTCATCCTATTACGGAAGCCGTTGGGGAACATTCCATAAGGGCATTGACATAGCAGGCGGAAGCATTGCAGGAAAGCCTGCTGTTGCGGCTGCATCGGGAAGAGTTATTGTTGCATCACAGACCTGTTCGCATAACTACGCTAAATGGAGTTCATGCGGATGCGGCGGCGGATACGGAAACTATGTAATGATTGACCACGGAAACGGATATGTAACCCTTTACGGACATTTCAAGTCGGTTGCTGTTAAAGCGGGACAGAATGTCGCTATGGGTGAAACGATAGGATACATAGGAACAACGGGTTATTCAACGGGATACCATCTTCATTTTGAAATAAGAAAAAATGGTTCTCATACAGACCCTATGAAGTATCTCAAGTAAAATTTCGGAGGAAGAGATGAACAGAAAAGTATCTTTAGGGGTAACGATAAGTCTTATTGCGGTCGCGGTTGCGATTACTGCAATACTTACCATGACCTTTTCACAGAACCTTTTCAATTCGCTTTTAAGCACAACGGGAACATCACGAACAGAACTCAGTGAAATCGAATCGTATGTTCAGGCGAATTACTATAAATCTGTCGATGGACTCGATACACAGCCCTATCTTTCGGCTGCTTATATCGAATCGATAGGAGATAAATATGCGGTTTATTATACCGCGGAAAAATATGCCGAAAAACAGCTTAAAGAATCGGGATATATAACGGGTATCGGAATAGATTATACAGAAGACGAAAGCGGATATATAAGAATTACCGCTATCGATGAAGAATCTGATGCCTATATGGCAGGGTCGCTTACCGTCGGGGATATAATCGTTAAGATAGATGATACCGATGTTTTGGCGGCAGGATATGAAAATGCATCACAGCTTTTAACAGGCACGGAAGGCGAATCCGTAAGAATTACAATAAGAAGAGAGGGCGTTGACACCGAACTTCAGTTTGTAAAGAAAAAGTCGGAAGTAAAGAGTGTAAGTCATAAAATGCTTTCGGGATATATAGGATATATAAAGATTTCGGAATTCAATATGACAACATCGGGTCAGGTAAGAGACGCTGTTGAAAGACTTATAGCGGATGGTGCAAATCAGATTATATTTGATGTGAGAAACTGTTCTGACGGAATTATTGAAGCCGCTGAAGAATCGCTCAACTATATTCTTCCTCAGGGAAGCTGGGCAACGGCAACATTCAAGGACGGTCACACTCAGGTTATTGCTAAAACGGACGACACATATTCACAGGATGTTCCGATGGCGGTTATCGTAAACGAAAATACCTCTTATGCGGCAGAACTTTTCGCCGTTGTTATGAGGGATTCGGGCAAGGCTTCGCTTGTAGGAACAAATACCGCAGGAGTAGGCGTTATAAAGCATACTCAGCAGATGTCAACAGGTTCTGCGGTAACGATAACGGTTGCTACCTATGAAACAAAGAAGACTCCTTGTTTTGACGGGGTAGGGCTTAAACCGAGTTTTGAAGTCAAACTTTCAAAGGAAGAACAGGAATCGCTCGCTTTTCTTGATGAAAACAGTGACCCTCAACTTAAAAAAGCGATAGATATAGTTGATACAACGCTTTAACTTGTTGACAAACATCCATAATATGATGTATAATTAAATTTGGTGTTTTATAACTATGTAAGGAGAAATGATTATGGCAAAAGCAGTTAAGATTACAAGAGAAGGTCTTGAAGAACTCAAACAGAAACTCGACTTCCTCAAAACCGTCAAATCTACTGAAATTGAACAGAAGCTCAAGGAAGCAAGAGGACACGGAGACTTATCGGAAAACTCTGAATACGATGAAGCAAAGAACGAACAGGGTAAACTTGCCGCTGAAATCGCTGAACTCGAAGCAAGTATTGCCAATGCGGTTATCGTTGAGTCAACAAACACTTCTTCATCAGAAGTAGGCATAGGTTCTAAAATCAGACTTCTCGATATAGAACTCGGTGAAGAAGAAATCATCAAGATAGTAGGCTATGCTGAAGCAAACTTTGAAGAAGGCAAAATTTCTGACGAATCACCCATCGGCATGGCTGTTATGGGCAAAAAAGCCGGGGATGTTGTTGAAGTTCAGACTCCCGAAGGCGTTGTTGAAATGAAAATTGTTGAGATTATAAAAAAGTAAAGGAAGATTAAATTGGCAGAAAATCAGAACGTAGAAAATGTAGAACTCACAGAGCAGGACCTTACAGAACAGCACAGAATAAGACTTGAAAAACTCGCTGAACTTAAAGCAAACGGAAAGAATCCTTTTGAAATCACAAAGTATGATGTGAATGCAAAATCAGAAGATATAAA
The DNA here is from genome assembly GCA_017536405.1 of Oscillospiraceae bacterium. Taxonomy (GTDB): domain Bacteria; phylum Bacillota; class Clostridia; order Oscillospirales; family Ruminococcaceae; genus RGIG4131. The sequence goes on along the minus strand of JAFXHL010000072.1, from coordinate 11,470 downwards.
GGCTGATTTTGAAAACCTTGAAGGAAAGACCGTTTCTATCGCGGGAAGAATGATGAACCGCAGAATTATGGGTAAGGCAAGCTTTATCAACATAAGAGACGATATAGGCAACATTCAGGCCTATGTAAGAAGAGATGATATAGGCGAAGAACTTTATGCCGACTTTAAAAAGTGGGACCTTGGCGACATTATAGGAATCGAAGGCTTTGTTTTCAAGACAAAGACAGGCGAAATTTCTATCCATGCTGAAAAGATTGTTCTTCTTGCTAAATCACTTCATCCGATACCAAACGAATACGCAGGTTTCAAGGACATGGAAATGCGTTATCGTCAGAGATATGTTGACCTTCTCGTTAACCCCAATGTAAGAGATACATTCGTTAAGAGAAGTCGTATTTTACGCGAAATCAGAGATTATCTCGATAACCTCGGATATCTTGAAGTTGATACACCTGTTCTTCATACACTTGAAACAGGCGCTGCTGCGAGACCTTTTATCACTCACCACAATACACTCGACATCGATATGTTCCTTCGTATTGAAACAGAACTTTATCTCAAGAGACTTATTGTAGGCGGGTTCCCCAAGGTTTATGAAGTAGGAAGAATCTTCAGAAACGAAGGTATGGATACATCACATAACCCTGAATTCACTTCTATTGAAATGTATCAGGTTTATACAGACTATTTCGGAATGATGGACCTTATCGAAGATATGTATCGCACAATCGCAAGAAATGTCTGCGGAACAGATGTTATCGAATATCAGGGCGTAAAGATTGATATGGGCTCACCCTGGGAAAGACTTACTATGGTTGAAGCAGTAAAGAAATATGCCGATGTTGACTATAACGACTGGGCTGACGACGCTGCTGCAAGAGCTTGCGCTAAGGAAAAGCATGTTGAAGTTCCTGAGGGGGATAAGGCTACAAAGGGGCATGTTCTTATCGCATTCTTTGATGAATTTGTTGAAAAGAACCTCATTCAGCCTACTATCATCTATGATTACCCTGTTGAAAACTCTCCTCTTACAAAGAGAAAGCCTTCTAACCCTGCATTTACAGAACGCTTTGAATACTTTATCTATGCGAGAGAAATGGGTAACTCATATTCAGAACTCAACGACCCCATAGATCAGAGAGAAAGATTTGTTAAGCAGGTTGAAGAAAGAAGAGCACAGGGCGGTCTTAACGCACAGGTTGATGAAGACTTCCTCAATGCACTTGAATATGGTATGGCGCCGACAGGCGGTCTCGGCTTTGGTCTTGACAGACTTGTTATGCTCCTTACAGACAGTGCTTCTATAAGAGACGTTCTTCTCTTCCCGACAATGAAGCCTATTGCTGAATAATTTATTGAACTTAAAAGGGGTATCGGTTGTTAACGGATGCCCCTCTGTTTTTACAGGAGGAAAAGAGAAAAATGTCCGACGAAAAAAAGAATCTCTTTGACAAAATCAAAGAGATAAATGCCGCCGAAAGAGAAGCGGAAGCCGAGAGAGAAAGAATCGAGGCTGAAGAAAGAGCGGCAAGGGAAAAAGAGGCGAGAGAAGCCTATCAGGAAAGGCTCCGCAGAGAGAGAATAGAGCTTATGAAGGCGAAACAATCGGGCGTGGATGAAGAGGAAGAAGAAGCTCCGAAAGAAAAAGAGCCCGAAAGAAAACTTACCTTTAAAGAAAAGATAGTGAATTTCGTCTATTTCTATAAGTGGCACGTTATTGTTACTGCGGGGGTTATGGCGCTCGTTTCCTTTCTGATTTACGATTATGTTACAACGCCCAAGGGCGACAGCAGTATGATGTTTACTATCTATGACTGCAAGATAGAAAACTATGCGGGCGAGGTTGAGGAACTTTTTAATTCCTATACTCCCGATGTCAACGGCGACGGAACAAACTATTTTGAAATAGTGTGGATGGGAATTCCATTTGAACTTGACGGAATAAACTATGAACAGGCGCAGTCGGGCTCTGTTCAGATGATGGCGAGATTTGACTCACCCGAATCCATGCTTATTATCGCGGACAGTCAGGTTGCTGAAAACTATGGTCTTGAAGGGTCGCTTGTCGATTTAAGAGAAAAATATCCCGAATATGAAAATATTGATGCTTGCGGATTTTATCTTAAAGGAACGAATTTCTGCAAACTTGTAGGAATGGATGACAGCGATATTCCCGATGACGCTTTTATAGGGCTTCGCAAAGTAAAGAAAGGTCAGCACTATACCGCCGAAATGGAAGAAAACTATAAGGTTTCGGAAGAAATACTTGATAAACTCATAAAGGATTGTATGGGCGAAGAATAAGAAAAAGGGTATCTTAACGATACCCTTTTTTGTATACAAAAAGAGCAGTATCTTTTAAGGATACTGCTCTTGATTTTGTTTTAAGGCTGGCACTGTGAGCAAGGTGAGCAACCATATTTGATTGCTTCTTCTCTTGATTCGAATCTGTAGATAGCCTTACCATACTTTTCGTCGTAAGCGAGAGGACAAGTATTTCTATGGAATACCTTGAGGTTTCTTGAGATGTAAGGTGAATCAAACATCTTGTTGGGGTCTACTGCGGGTTTAGTTGTTGTTTTCTGTGTATAAACGGGAGCAACATAACCCCATACACCCTTCTTGGCTGTCTTTGCTTCTTCTTCAACTCTCTTGAATTCTTCGTTGAACTTTACATTGTCTTCTTCGTCGAGTTCTGCCTTTGCATAACCCATAACGATGAGTTCATCGTTGAATAATGTCTTTCCGTCGTTTGTCCATACATAAGCGAGGATGTTATGTTCATCATCTGTGAGTTTCTGGTCAAATTCAAGGTTGATGTTCTTTGAAGTAAGAGCATTCTTTGTATATTCAAGAGATTCCTTAGCGTAGTATTCGTTATCAACGGGAGCCTTTACACCGATAAGTTTTACAGTTGCCTGTGAGTTATCCTTGAGTAGAACTTTGAGTGTATCGGGTGTGATTACTTCAAGGACTGTTGCCTTTGTAATGTTGTTTACAGAAAGGATAGGTGTTGTTTCTGCCTTAGGCTCTGTTGTTTCCTTTGAAGTTTCTGTTGTTGTTGCTTCTGTTACAACTGTTGTATCAACGGGAACTTCGGGTGTATCTTTATCTTTTCCTGCAAAGATGATTACAAGTAAACCGATGAGGAGAAGCGCGATAATTCCTATTACAACAAAGAGAACCTTATTGTCTGAACCCATCTTTTCCTTTGCGGGAGCAGGCTTTGATTCTGTCTTCTGCGCAGGCTTTGGAGCGGGAGCAGTAGGCTTGTTGTTATTTATAGGAGCAAGGTTTGTAGCTGAGGGGTTAGACGCTGTCTTTCCTGCAGCGGCACCTGCTATCGCGATATCTGCCATAGCGGCTTCGAATGTTGAAATATCGTGTCCTGCCTTGCGTTCTTCATCCATAAACTTGTTGAAGTTTGTCTGTGCTACATCTGAGAAAGGCTTTCCTTTTCTCTTCATATCAATAAGACGGCAGATTTTAAGACGACGAGATTCATCGGGAGAAAGGCTATCCTGTTCTTCCTTTTTGACGAGAAGAGCGAATTCTTCATCGAATGCCATTCCGCCTACTGCCTGTGCTACATTTGCGTCAACATCAACAAGAACGGGTTTCTTTGTTGTGATGCTTTCAAGATTGCTCTGATTCTGAGGCTTCTGAACGGGTTCAACCTTTTTATTTTCGTTCATCATAGCATCGGGAATCTTTATTTCTTCGATACCCTTCTTGACTTCATCTTTCTTTACTTCATCTGCCTTTGGAGCAGGCGCGGGAGCGGGCTTGTTATTGTTATTGTTCTGGTTTCCGCCCTTGTTGTGCTTGTTTTTGTTCTTGTTGTTTCCCTTGTTGTTATTGTTGTTGTTATTCTGGTTTCCACCCTTGTTCTGATTTTCCTTAGGCTTTTCTTCTTTCTTTTCCTGAGGTTTTTCTTCAGCCTTGGGCTCTTCCTTCTTTGAATCTTCGGGAGGAGTAAGCATAATTTCTGTTATTTTATTTTTTGCGTTTTCGTTGCTCTTTGGCTTCATAGGAGCGGGAGCGGGTGCTGGTGCGGGAGCAGGGTTAGCGGCAGCTTCTTTTGCTTTCTGACGTTCTAACTTTTCCTGTTCCATAAGAGATTTGATGTCTTTTGAGTTGAGTTCTTCAAAAGCAGCCTCTGTTGCATCCTTTTTGGGATTTGCGTTGAGAGAGATAGAATCCATTTCAAGAGATTCGGATGCAGGCTTTTTTTCCTGTGGAGTTTCTTCTTTTTTAGAAACCGGTGTGAGTGTGAGTTCGTCCATAGTTTCCTCCTGAGAAAAGTAATTTGGGTAAATAATTTAACTTTCAATTTGTCAAGATAATTATACTATAATGTTAAAAAATAAGCAATAGAAAGACTTTAAAAAATAAATTTTCTCGTTTAGTGTCAGTATTAACAGAAAATAGTTTTAAAAATTGTAATATTTGCACAATACATTTTGTCTGACTATAATAAAACAGAGTTTAAAAATAACTTGCAGATATTAACAAAGTGTGGTACAATAATATGTATATTATGAATGCAAGGAGGTCTGGCGATGGAATTATTCAAAAAGAGAAGTAAATTTTATAAAGAACTCAAAGCCAGACTGAAAGAAAACAGGCTTCAACTCGGAAGAGAAATCGAACCCGATGTCTATGAAGTTATAAACGGGGCGATGTCATTCAACTTTGATGTCAAGGCGGCTAAAAGAGAGTATGACCAGACTAAAAGCACTGTTTTAATGGATAAACTCATAAAAAATCTCGAACTCGATTTTGCCGCTAAATACAAACTTGCGGTTTTTCATAACGCACAGAGATTTCTGCGTGCGCTTGTTATGAGAGAAGAAGATGTAAACGAAAGTTATATATATACCGATTTTATCGATAATTTAAAACAGGTTATCGCTTTTACAACAGATGATAAGAAGGCATATCCTTTAAATGCGGCGTATCTCAAAAAATGGGGTGTTCCTAAGGATGTTGTTTTTTCTGTTGCGGACAAGAATATGTGTGACCTTTTCAGAAAATCCGAACTGCGCGTTTCTCAGATTGCAGGAGAAATAAAGGTTGTTGAATTTGAAAGCAACTATGAAGAACTTGCGGCATCTCTTATGATGTGTTCTGATTTCAAGAATTTTGTTTCACAGAAACTGGGTTCGAGGTTTCTGGTTGTTGCACCTTCGGCAGAGACGCTTCTTGCTGTTGAGGATGTTACCAACGATGTTATAGAAATTTTCGGGCCTTTAGTTGTTGAAGAATATAAAAAAGCAAAGAGCAAGCTTTCTACCAATGTTTATCTTTTTTCACAGACGGGGATATCCGTTGCGGGAAGATTTCAGTGCTGATTGAAACGGGGAGAATAAAAAATGAATTATAAAAAGAGAAAGAATATAATAAGAGTTATAATGATAATCGTGGCACTTCTCATGTTTGTAGGCGTTGCTATGAGCGGTCTTGTTACCGCTTTTGCGGCAGAAAATGTTACTGTTGAAACATTTGAAAGCGGTTCTCTATACAACGCTTTCAATGATGCAAAAGAAGATACTGACCAGAACAATGTAAAGTCGTTTACAGTTAAATCGGGCGTTGTTTCGTCGGCTGATTTTTCGATGTTCGGAAATCTTTCATCCTGCGAAATCATAGACCTTTCGGGCACTGAATTTGAGGGCGGAAAAATCCCCGACAACTTTATGAGCGGAAGAAGAGTTTCAGAGTTCTATGCTCCGAAAAACATCAATACTATCGGAAACAATGCTTTTTCGGGATGCGGAAATTTACAGAAGCTTTCTTTTACAAATTCACTTGAAATGGTAGGAAACAGAGCTTTTGAAAGCTGTTCATCACTTACATCTGTTTATTTCCCCGAAAGCCTTAAACTCGTTGACGAATGTGCTTTCAGAGGAAGCGGACTTACTGATATCTATTTTTACGGAAACGCCCCTGAAGCGAGAAGCGAGGCTTTTCCGACATCGGCTACAATACATATAACAGAAAATGCAACGGGATTTGATTCTGATTTCTGGAACAAATACAACATAGTTAAAGATGTTGTGAAGGATAGCAGTGCTACTCCCGCTGAAACAACAGTAGGTGCGGTTTCGGAAGAAACAGTTGCACCCATAGAGACAGAAGTGTCTGCTGAAACAACAGTTACAGAAGTTACATACGGCGCTTATGCGGAAGATACCGAAGAGGCCGAAGCTGTTTCGGGTAACAATTCAGATAAAAACAGCGCGGTTATTGTTATAGTTATCGCGGCGGCGGTTGTTATCATTGCAGTTGTTATCGCGGCGGCGGTTGTTATCGTTATGATGCAGAAGAATAAAGGCGAAAACAAAGGCGGATACATAGAAGTTTCAGAAAAATCCGACGATGCAAAGGAAGAATAAATGCAGAAGATACTCGGATATATGCGAAAGGCTATACAGGAGTTTGACCTGATAGAAAACGGCGACAGGATAGCGGTTGGCGTTTCGGGAGGGAAAGACAGTCTTGTTATGCTTAAAGGTCTTGTTCTTTTAAAGAGGTTTATCGGCATAGAATATGATGTCGTTGCAGTTACATTGGATCCCGGTTTTGACGGAGTATGGGGAGATTACAGTGATGTTCAGAAACTTTGTGATGAACTCGGTGTAAAGTATGTTTTGAAAAGAACGCAGATAGGCGAAATTGTATTCAATGTAAGAAAAGAAGACCATCCCTGTTCTTTATGCGCAAGAATGAGAAGGGGCGCTTTACACGATGCGGCTATCGAAGAAGGTTGCAATAAAGTAGCGCTCGGTCATCATTATAACGATGCTGTTGAAACATTTATGATGAACCTTTTTATCGAGGGAAGAATAGGCTGTTTCTCGCCGAAAAGTTATCTCTCGAATAAAAAATTATGGCTTATAAGACCTCTCGTTTTCTCACCCGAAAAGGAGATAAAAAGGGTTTCGAGAAAGATGGAGATGAATGTTGTAAAGTCAAAGTGTCCCGTTGACGGACATACAAAAAGAGAAGAAATGAAGAACTTTTTAGCCGAAAGAGAAAAGCTCGACCATGGTTTTACCGACAGAATTTTCGGTGCTATGAGAAGGGCAGGAATCGACGGCTGGGAAATAAAACGGAAGGGGTAATTTTAAAATGAAAGAAAATGAAAAAGGCAAAGTTAAGTGGCTTAAACCGAAAAAAGCAAAAGAGATAGAGTATATTGTTATGGCTATAACGATTGGTTTGTCTTTTATTCCGCTTATATTTTTTGAATATTCACATGAAAACAGATGGATAAACTGGGTTATATATCCAGTCTGCATAGCGGCTGCGATAGGTATGGCTATTTTTGACTATATATTCTATGTATGCCCTCATTGCAGAGAGTATCTCAGAAGAAATCCCGGAAACAAATGCAGTTTCTGCGGGAAGGATTTAAATAAAACTCCATACGAACTCAAACAAGAAGAAAAGGCTATGGAAGAAAGAAGAAAGCAGAGAGAAGCAGAGGAAAAGTAATTTTTCGTAATATGCGGGTGTGGTGAAACCGGCAGACTCGCACGGGATTTGTCATTGATTTGTTAAGGAGTCGTTTATGATTTCGTTTATCTATGAGGGTGTAAAATATATCCGTTATGATGATTGCTGGTGTGATGAACACTATATGACTGCTCCTTTGTGCGTTCAATCTGTTCTTGACAGGCAATATGCCGATTCGTTGGATTTAAAGGAGTATGATTCCGATGAGTTGTTGAAGCTGGCTGATGAATTCAAGAAAAATCAGTCATATCACCTTGCTATAAGATATTATTATGAAGTTATCAGACGAGTGGATATAGACGATTGCTCATATATTTACCCGCGTCTTTCTGCTTGTTACCGTAAAGTCGGGAGAGCGAGAGAAGCTATCGAATTAATGACATTTTTAAAGAACAAATTCGGGGTGCAGAGTATCTCAGCGGTTTTACTGACTTCTGTTGCCGCGGCTTATTGCGATTTGCTTGAATATGACAACGCACTGAAATGTGCAAACAGGGCTTATGTATTAATGGGGAAAAGAACATCTCCTGAATTATCATTGGTTTATAGAAGAATAAACAGCAATATGAAAACAAAATAGAACACGCGGGTGTGGTGAAACCGGCAGACTCGCACGGGATTCAGGTTGCGTCACTATGGTGTATTGCTTTTCAGTATGTGTTGACCGGTAATTTTAAGAATGGATAGGAGAGGGGCATACAGTATGAAAAAATTTTCGATTATTTTTTTGATGTCTTTTCTGACATATATTTTAGCGATCTTTGCCCTGCCTTATATGACTGCAAGAATATGGGCTGATGTGATTGCGTTGCTATTCATTCTTGCCTGTTGCTATCAATTGCTCTATATTATATTTCTGCGCAAGAGGGATTCTGTCAGTTTAGGCAGAAGCATAAGCAGATACTTTTTATATCTTTTTTCTGCGGTTATTACTGCAATTTTAATTTACTATGGTAATAATTTCATTAACGGATTTACTCCTACAGACTTATTCGGACAGGAGATAGGCGAGAAAGTATATGGCTTTGAAGCTGTTATTAGTGACGGATGGGCACATTTGTTTACAATACCGTTAGTTCTTATTCCTGTTTTGTATCAGATTATTTATTATCTTATCAGCCGTAAACAAAAAAACAAATCGATATAATAATCTCGCGGGTGTGGCGAAACTGGCAGACGCACGAGATTTAGGTTCTCGCGCCGTGAGGTGTGCAGGTTCAAGTCCTGTCACCCGCACCAAAAATAAAAACAAGGATACCTGTTTTTAGGGTACTACCGATAAAGAAGTTTTATCGGTACCGAGCTACATGCTTTGGTTTTTCGTAAACTGAATTACGAAATGCCAAAGGGGGCTCCCCTTCGGGTATCCTTGTTTTTTTATCAATAATCTTCAACCGAAAGCTCGGGATGAGATTTCATAAAATCGTTTAAAAAATCACTGTCTGAAAGATTGAGTTCGATTTTATAGAAAGGCGTTCTTAAATAACATTCCGCATCAAGAAGTTCTTTGAGAGAATTATAGGGAATCTGTTTTTCTCCGTAATAATAAACTATGCCTTTGCCTACATCTTCTCCTTCATATGTGAATTCGTGATTGCATATAAGAATGCGGTTTTTTGTTCCGTTTATATATATATTGAAGTCGGTAACAATATCAATCTCGATTTTTTTAGTTTCGGCAATTTCTTTTTCAACATAATCAGATAATGCCTTGTCATCGACAATATAGAAAAATCCACTGAAAATATTTTTTAGCTTATCTAAAAACCCCATATAAATTCTCCTTTCAGAATTTTATTTCGAGCATCTGTAATTTTTCGTTTCCGTTATAGATGAAATAGAGGGGTTTTACTCCGTCTTCTATATTCACTTCAGCGGTGAGGTCTGTCCAATCTGCAGAAAGAGAGGAAGGAATATGAATTCTTCCGACTTCTTCGCCTTTTTCTTCTGTGAGAACCGAGAAATAAGGCTTTTCGCCCGTAAATTCCTTTACAGCTGTTTTACTGTCTTCTGTTTCACAGCGTTCATCTTTTCTGACGGGGCCTTCATAAACCACTTTGTTTTCTTCTGTTTCTTTTCTCACAGTTATGGTAACTTTATCTGTTCCCTTAAAATCGAAATATTTAAAACCGATTAAGGTTTCGTTTCCGATTTCGGCTATGAATCTTTCGTTATCCTTATGCGTTACATTCGGGAAAGAGAAGGTATATATACTGTTTGAGCCATGAGGCATATTTCCGTTTGTGAGGTTGCAGGCGATGGGCGCGGGGAATTTTCCTATGGGCTTTAAGGGACCATCATTCAGTCCGCAACTTGTTATTTCAACCTGATTGATAGAGCCATCGGGATTTATGGTTATCTTTTCGGCGCACGCCTGACGGCTGTAATCTGATTTATGTGTTAATCTGTGGAAAAATACATACCATTGATTATTTATCTCTGTGATACTGCCGTGGGTTGTTCCTGTCATATTGAGTTTTTCTTCTTTTGTTCTTCCGTTAAGACCGACATCGCCGTTTGAAACGATTGTTCCGCCGAAGGTAAAATTTTTATCGGGAAAGTCACTCGTTGCATAGCAGAGTTCGTGATTCTGCCATGAAGAATATACAAAATAATATTTATCTCCGACTTTTCGCATTGATGAGCCTTCAAAGAATGGATGTTCTTCAAATGATGTTCCTTTAACGCGATAGGGAATAATATGTTTCGGTTCGTCTTTGACGGTAATCATATCGTCCTCAAGAGTAAGCATAACTGCGCCCATAATACTATCGGGATGATAAGAGAAGATTTCTTCTTTTGTTCTTCCGAACATCTGCATTTCTGTTTTTATAAGTTCTTCGCTCGGAAAATCTTCTCTTTCTTCATAGTCATACTGTGTTCCGTAATAAACCCTTATTGTTCCGTTATCGTTTAAAACGGCAGGGTCGAAACAGATGTATTTCATCATAAGAGAGCCGTCTTTATTCTTTATATGTCCTAAAAATTCATATTGACCGCAGGGGGTATCGCAGACTGCTACGCCTATGGGTACGCTGTATCCGCCATAGCCATAATCACCGCCCATACAGTAGAAAAGATAATATCTTCCGTCGTTGCCCTTTACTACATCGGGGGCATACATATATTTTCTGTCGGGATACTGTGGGTCTTGAGAAGCCTTATAGATAACACCCTCATAGCGCCAATCGGAAAGGTCATCTATAGGGGCTGAATAGGTTACATAATCTTCCATACAGAAGGTGTATCCGCCCTCGCGGTCGTGTGAACCGAAGATATAGACTCTGTCGCCGAAAACATGGGGTTCGCCGTCGGGGATATATTCATTTAAAGGTAAAAAAGGATTATAGACCTGTTTTTTCTGCATTTGTAAATCTCCTTTTATCTGATTTTATAATGAAATTTATTTGTTGTCTTAATAACATTATTATAGCAAACGGAAGTATATCAAGTCAATAAAAAAGGCCGGTGGAATGTTCCACCAGCCTTTGAAAATTCTATAATCTTATCTGTTGTTGATGAGCTTTGTGAGTTCAACGGGGTCAACAATCTTATCGCCCTTGTAAACACGCATATTTCCTGATGCGATTTCGTCGATAAGGATAACTTCGCCGTTGTTGTAGCCGAATTCGAACTTGATATCCCAGAGGTCGAGACCGATTGTCTTGAGGTCGTCAGCAACAATCTTTGTGATTTTGAGTGTCTGTTCCTTCATGCTCTGGAACATTTCTTCTGTCATAACGCCGAGAACAGCAAGACCTTCGCTTGTAACGAGGGGATCGCCCTTTTCGTCGTTCTTGAATGTGCATTCAACATAGCCGTTTTCGATGTATTCACCGTATCTGCGGATAAAGCTGCCTGTTGCAACAAGACGGCAGATAACTTCAAGGCCGTGACCAAATACCTTACCGGGAAGAACTTCCATAGTAGCATCGTCAATGTTAGCAGA
>JAFXHL010000071.1 GCA_017536405.1 Oscillospiraceae bacterium | reverse complement strand
GCTGAAAATTTTGATTTTGAAAGAGCAGCAGTTCTTCGTGACAGAATTTTTGCGATAAAAAAAGCCGCCGACACACAGAAGATTATCACAGACAGAAAGGATACCGATGTTATAGCATTTGCGAAAGCATCGGGGACTGTTTCTGCGGCGGTTCTTATCTATCGCGGCGGAAGACTTTATGATAAACTCAACTTCTTTTTAGGCGAAGATGATGAGGGCGATATCTGCGGATTTATAGGGCAGTTCTATCAGGGAAACAATGATATTCCCAAAGAAATTTTAATAGAGGAAGAATTTCCTGAAAAAGAAATCGTTGAAAGAATGCTCAGAGAAAAATCGGGACACGCGGTAAATATCGTCACGAGAATAAAAGGAGACGGCGCTAAACTTATCGCTATGGCAAAGTCAAACGCGAGCGAATATCTTTCTTTCAAAGCGGGAAGAACAGGAAAAGAAATTGTAGCTTTGGAAGAACTCGGAAAACTTCTCGGAATGGATAAAATCCCTGAATATATCGAATCATATGATATATCGAATTTAGGTTCAACGGGAATGGTTGCGGGAATGGTTGTCTTTAATAACGGAAGACCTTTAAAATCCGCTTACAGAAAATTCTCGATGAAAGAAAATGTTATTCAGAACGATGTCGGCTGTATGAAAGAAGTCCTTAAAAGAAGATTTACCCATTATGTAAACGGCGACGAGGGTTTTGACAGAATGCCCGACCTTATTTTAGTCGATGGCGGAACAAATCAGGTCAACGCTGTTAAGGAAGCATTATCTGAACTTTCACTTTCTACAAATGTTTTTGGAATGGTAAAGGACAATAAACACAGAACAAGGGCTATCGCTACAAGCGGAGAGGAAATTTCTGTCTCTGATATGAAACCTGCTTTCTTTCTTCTGACAAGAATTCAGGATGAAGTCCACAGATTTGCTATTACCTATCAGAGAAGCACACGAAAGAAAGGTTTACAGTCAGACCTTTTAAGCGTTAAGGGAATAGGCGAGAAAAAAGCGACAAAACTCATGAAACATTTCAAGACGATAAAAGCGCTTTCTTCGGCGTCAACAGAGGAGATTTCAAAGGTTGCGGGGGTATCGGAAGAAATCGCAAAAGAAATCCTCTCTGCTATGGACAAAAGATGATTTTTGTGGTATAATATGAGAGTTATAGAAATTTAGACGGGAGAGTCTGATATGAGAGTTATTACAGGAACTGCGAGAGGCAGAAAACTCATAACACTTGAGGGAAACGATGTAAGACCTACTACGGATATGGTCAAAGAGGCGATATTCAGTATAATTCAGTTTGATGTTCCGGGAAGTGTTTTTTTAGACCTTTTCTCAGGAAGCGGACAGATGGGAATAGAGGCTTTGAGCCGTGGCGCCAAGTTCGGTTATTTTGTCGATAACTCAAAAAAATCTGTTGATGTTACTTCTGAAAACTTGAAGAATGTAGGATTTGACAGCAATTCAAAATGCTATCTTATGGATGCGAAATCGTTTCTTTCAGCGACAAACAACACATTCGACATAGCACTTTTAGACCCGCCTTACAGCAAGGGTATTTTGCAGGAAGTTTTACCTCTTCTCACTAAAAAAATGTCTGACAGAGGAATTATTCTCTGCGAACATCCTGTGGGTGAAGAAATGCCCGAAGAAGTTGAAAATTTCTATGCCAAAAAAACATATCGTTATGGAAAGATAGAAGTTACACTCTATAAAGTAAAGGAAGATTGAGATTATGCGTATTGCAGTCTGCCCCGGAAGTTTTGACCCCGTAACATACGGACACAGGGATATTATAAAACGTGCCGCAAAGATGTTTGACAAGGTTATTGTTCTTGTTGCGGTGAATTCTGCCAAGACCCCTTGTTTTACAGCAGAGGAAAGAGTTGAACTCATAAAGGTTGTTACAGAAGGAATGGATAATGTTGAGATAGACACATTTGACGGACTTCTTGTTGACTATGTAAAAGAAAAAGGCGCTGTTGCTATTGTTAAAGGTCTTCGTGCCGTTACTGACTTTGAAAACGAATTCCAGCAGGCGCTTGCAAATAAAATTCTTTATGACGGCGCTGAAACTGTCTTTTTGACAACAAGTGCCGAAAATATGTATTGCAGTTCAAGCATTGTAAAGGAAATCGCGAAATACGGCAGAAACATCGACTCTTTTGTTCCCAGCAAAGTGCGTGATGTTGTTATAGAAAGACTCTGCAAGACAAATAAAAAGGAGGAAGAAAAATGAACATAGATGAAATTCTCGAAATGATTGACGATACTCTCGATAAGGGCGCGACAGTTCCTTTTTCAGGCAAAAAGGTTATGGTTGACGCTGACAAGATAAGAGATTTACTCAATGAAATCAGACTTAATCTTCCTCAGGAAATCAAGCAGGCAAAACTTATCGTTATGGACAGAAAGACAATTATTTCTGATGCAAACGAAGAAGCAGAAGCTATTGTAAGAAAAGCAGAGGAAAGAGCGAAGGCTATTATTTCAAACGAAGAAATCGTTAAGGAATCAAGAGCAAAGGCAACTGAAATACTTAGTCAGACACAGGATAAATGCAAGCAGATGAAGATTGAAGCGAGAGAATATGTTGAAAAAATTCTCGACCAGACAGAAACTCTTCTCAGCACAAGCATTGTTTCTGTTAAAAAGACAAAGCAGGCTGTAAGAACAGCGGGTAAGTCTTCGGGCGAAAATCAGCAGTAAAAAATAAAAGCAGTATCACAATTCTGTGATACTGCTTGTTTTTTATTCTTATGTATTGTCTTCGATATAGCTTACAATATCTCCGACAGTCTTTATATTCTCAACAGCCTCATCTGGAATTTCCATTTCGAATTCATCTTCAAGCGACATGATAAGGTCGACAACATCAAGAGAATCAGCGCCGAGGTCACTCTGGATATCAGCTGATAAAGTTACTTCGCTTTCGTCAACATCAAGCTGGTCGATAATAATTTCTTTGAGTTTTTCAAAAATCATATATAATACCTCCGGGGAATGTGTTACATACAGTATATACTACTACGACATAAAGGTCAATAGTGAATTTTTTATGCAGTCAGAAATGAGAGAAGAATACCTCCGACATAGAATATTACACGGAATATTATTACGACAACAAATACTGTTGTGAGTTTTTTCTTGTATTTAGGATTTGCTTTTATAGAAGCAAGAAGGATATGAGAAATGATATATCCCCATAATCCGAGCATGACAGTAAGGATAACACCTAAGATGAAATAATCGTGTTCTTTCTTTATTTGCTGGTCGGATTTTGACATATCATCAATGTCTCTTTCTCTTGTTGAGAATACTTTTATCGAAGGCTCTCCGTTGTGCGATTCACAGAGATGACCTGCGTCTGATTTGTATGTATTATAGTTGCTTCCGCCGTTATGTGATTCACAGAGGTGACCTGCGTTTACATCAAGGTCGTTTATATCTGATGCTAATTGGTGCGTGTCAACATAATATCCGCAATCGTGACACTGACCGCCTATAAGCAGTTTCTGACAGACAGGACAATTTGTTTCTCTTGCCATTTTGAAGCCCTCCTTTTCGGCTATTTGCATAATTGTAATTTGATTTTATATGTGTTATAATATACTTGGTATAGTTTTTTGTTTTACCGATG
>JAFXHL010000070.1 GCA_017536405.1 Oscillospiraceae bacterium | reverse complement strand
TACAGAAAAACTGTCGCTTATAAAAACAGATTTTACTGTCGGGGAATACAGCGATTGTCTTATAACGGGCGACTTTAACCGAAGCGTTGAAGTTTTGCAGAACATTATGGAAAACGCGATAAAATACGGTGACGGAAAGGAAATTTCCATAGCATTTTCCGAAGAGGACGGGTGTATTCTTGTTGCTGTCAGAAGTAGCGGATGCACTCTTCCCGATACCGATTTACCACACATCTTTGATAGTTTCTGGCGAGGACAGAATGCCGAAAATCAGAAAGGCAGTGGCTTAGGGCTTTACATCTGCCGACAACTTATGCATAAGATGAACGGAGAAATATTCGCAGAAATCAAAGACAAAAATATGTGCGTTACGGCAGTATTTAACAAAGCGTGATGAATAAACGGATACCCCTCTCAAATGAGAGGGGTTTTTCTCCCTTGCTAACCCCAAAAATCAGTTGTATAATAAAGGAAGTGTAATGGCAAAGTGTGAAATATTTCTTGAAATATTGAAATCCCCGATTGAAAATATGCTTAAAAAATAACCCGTGAAGAAATTTCACGGGTTTGTTTTTATTCAAGACCTTTTTTTCTGAAAGCGAGTGTGAAAAGTATTGACGCGACAACAAAATTCACTGCGATTATTATAATGCTTTCGGGTTTTATTGCGGAATTTCCGATGCCGTTTATTAAAATACTCATCTGCTGTGAGTAGGTTATTCTTGCAACCTTTTCGATACTTTCATTGAACATAGAAAGCATGGGAAGAAAAGAGAAAATCATCATAACGGGGATTGTTATCGATGTCGCTGACATCTGATTTTTGCTGAACACTCCTATCACTGCACCCGTAAGTGATGAAAGAAGAATTCCTGCACCCATAACAGCCATAAATACCAAAAGGTCTTTACCTTCATATCCACCGCATACTGCAAAAACAACTGCTCCTATAATGCACATAATAAATACATAAGCGCCTACGCCTATTAGATACTCAAGGGGTTTCACATTATTCATCATAAGTGCACGGAGAGTGTTCTTCTCCTTTTCTTCGGAAATAATTGCCGACATACAGGTAAGTGGTGCCATTCCGACAAACATAACAGCGAAGAGTTTTACAAAGAAATGCTCGGGCATATTTTCAAGTTTTATGGCGTTTTCCATAATGATAACCATAACGGGAAACATCAGAAACTGAATGAGTATTGTTTTATTCCTGAATGTTTCTTTTATCTGTTTCAAGAAAACAGCAGTTATATTTTTCATGCAGTAAGCTCCTTTCCTGTAAGTTCCATAAAAACGGTTTCAAGGTCGGGCTCTGTTGTGTGGATAGTTTCTGCCCTGCCCGATTTTATAAGTTCAGAAATAATTTCTGCTGAATTTTCGTCGTGTGGGATTTCTTTTTCCGTTCCGTCGGTAAGATGAATTTTGAGTTTTTTCTGATGATTGTATCTACGGCATATTTCTTTCGGATTTCCGTATTCAACTATCTTTCCGTCGCTGAGAAGCGCTACATTATCGCAGAGTTTTTCAGCCTCGGTCATTGTATGTGTTGTGAGAAAGATTGTCTTTCCCTTTTCCTTTTCTTTTTGTATCATTTTCTGGATTTCGTCTGCTGTCGCGGGGTCAAGTCCGCTTGTCGGCTCATCGAGAAAAAGTATATCGGGGTTTATCATAAAAACACGGGCAAGGCGAAGTCTGCTTTTCATTCCCTTTGAAAGATTCTGTGCAGGTGTTTTTTTGGCATCCGATAATCCGACGCTTTCTAATGCCTCGTTTATTTTATCATTTTTAATGCCGTAAATTCTTGCAAAAATTTTGAGATTTTCAAAACAACTGAGTCTGTCATATACACCGAAATTATCCATCATAATCCCGAAGTTTCTGTAATCGTCACCCGAGAGCTCCTGTGAGTTTATACCGTTTATAACGGATTTTCCGTTTTCAGCCGAAAGTTGTCCCGTGAGGATTTTTATAAGCGTTGTCTTTCCTGCTCCCGAAGGACCTAAAAGTCCTAAAATCTCACCCTTTTTTACATCAAGATTTATATCATCCAGAACCTTTTTCTCTCCGAATGATTTTGTGATACCGTTTATAGAAATAGCATTTTCCATTACTGTCCCTCCTTGAAACGCTTTAAGGCTTCTTCGAGTTTCTTGTTTTCCTGTTTTTCAGAAACAACGGATACAAATGTGCTGATAACGCAACTTACTATAAAGCATAGGATAAACATTATCCAGGCTTTTATTTCTGTTACGGGGAACCAGCCGAAAGCGAGAACGAATCCTATAATAACTGCGATAACACTCATAAACATCAGAATTATTCTTAATGTAAGCGGCATTTTCTTTATTATTGTATCTGTCATAAAGACAAAACGGAGAACGCAGATGATGGCTATTGCAAAAAGAAACTGTATCAGTGTTGCGAAAGAAAGTCCTTTACTACCGAGTGAAAAAATCGTTGAAACTTCTTTTGCTTCATCTCCTACAATTACAGCAAATACACTCATTAAAAGAACGATTATTCCGAAAAGCATAAAGACCTGTGAAAGAAAGCCTAAAATTCCTTTTTTCTTTTCCATTTACTTTACCCCCAGTCTGTGTTTGAGTTCATCGGCATACTGCCTTGAAACTATTATCTGTTCGCCGTTTTCAAGAGTAAGTCTTATCTTGCGGTTGAGTTCGGCTTTAAGCGAACGGATGAATTTAAGCTGAACGAGAGAGGATTTGCTTATGCGTAAAAATCCACCCTGACAGAGTTGTTCTTCAACCTCATAGAGTTTTAGTTTTGATTCAAAGCAATCGTCTTGTGTATAGACAAATGTCTTTCTGTCAACCGATTCGATATAGACTATCTTTGCAACATCGAGTATATAACTTTCATCGTTTTTGATTACTGTTATCTGCTGGTCGAGAATACGGAGTGTTGCTATTATTCTTTCTATTTCGGGGGTCAGCGCCCCGCTGTTTATAACTATTTCCGTGTCGGAAAAGTTTTCGTTTATGTTGATTGAAATTTTCACACCATCACCTCTTGAACCCATATTAACACAAGGCTTTTTCCTTTGCAATATCCCAAAACACAAGTTGCCGTTTTTTAAGACTGAGTTGCCGGTATTGTATTGAGTTTATACAGATATGGTGGTATAATAAACTCAAATATAAATCAGGAGGAGAAAAAATGAACAGACATCATAAAATTCCGTTGATAGCAGGGATACTGTTTCTTCTGGCTAATATAATATCCGTGGCTTGTGCGTGGTTATCGGGAAATCACTTGTTTGATTTGGGAATATCCTTTTCGGCATACATCGGATTAAACCGCTGGACATCTGTTTTATGGTTTTGTTTCGCAGTGATAATCGCTGTGCTGATGATAGTCTACATACAAAAAATCAGAATACCTGTTGTTAAAAAAGTAATCTATTATATCGTTCTGATAGGTATTTCAGGGACAGCCTTTTTCCCCTTCAACACATTCAGCGAACACCCGACATCCCTTACAATCAACCTTCATAACTATTTCGGAATAGGGCTTATGCTTGTAACAACCGTTTCGTTTGTTCTTTCGCTGATAATGTCAAAGACAAAGAAACATAAAATTTCTGCGATATGTTCACTCATATTCGCTGTTGTGTTTGTTGTATCTTATTTCTTGAGAATCCCCTTTCTTTTCAGGTTTTTCTATATATGGGAAAACGCATTTATAATCTTGCTTTTCTTGGAACTTTATATGGAACAGTTTGAGGAATGAATTTAATGGGTATAAAGTAATGAAAATATCCCCTCTCCTATTTAAAGAGGGGTTTTTCATTCTAAAAATTTTTCTCGCCTATAATGATTTACTCCTTCCGATAAAATTCATGATGTTTGCAAAGCGAAAAATGTAGCACTCTTGTGATTACTGTTCTTTTGTGATATACTCATAAACATAAGGATAAAATGGGGTGTTAAAATGTCTGAAGACAAGGTTTTAAATGAATTTGAGAAAATGGTAACCGGCCAGCTTTATAATCAAGGGGATACAAGAATTGTTTTAAAGATGGCAAAGTCATATTTGTTGTGCAATAAATTAAATCGCATCTCAACACTCCGCCAAGGGAGAAAATACAAAATACTAAAAAAATTATTAGGTTCGATTGACGGTGCGCCATATTACGTTGCAACACCTATCACAATACATTATGGATTTAATACATATGTGGGAAAGAATTTTCTGATAAATTATAACTGTACCATTCAGGACGGAGGAAGAATTGATATTGGTGATAATGTAATGTTGGGGCCGAATG
>JAFXHL010000069.1 GCA_017536405.1 Oscillospiraceae bacterium | reverse complement strand
CACTTATTCTTTATTTCGGTGCGGAAAATACTATCTCATTCCTTGATAAAAATATGCCTTATATTTTAATGTCACTTTTCCTCATTGTCGGAATTATTCTCGTTATTGTTGCTATATCGAAATATTTCGGCAGAAAAAAACGTTGTTCATATATGATTATGGCAAAATGCGTTGAACTTCGCGAAACTGCGAATGACGGGCATATGCTTGCCTGCCCCGTTTATGAAATCTATTATGACGGTCAGACAATAAAACTCTGCGATGATGTTTACAGCAATAACCTTGATGTAAGAGTAGGCGATGAAAAAGAAATTATGATAAATCCCGATAAACCGACAGAATATTTTGCCCCCGAAGAAATGGCAGCATCGTCGATAATCATAGGCGGAATAGGTTTTGCGATAGTTCTCGTTATGATTTTTGCCCTTGTTATGACGTCGGTTCCGGGATAATAAGAGGTGCGGTATGGAAAAAGAAAACAGAGACAAATCGCTCAGAACATTATTTACCGTTTTATTCATCATTGAAATTTTCGGCATAATTATTCTCGGAATATTATTTTCAAAATCAATGAAATCAGAATTCATTATGGAGATGATTCTTCCGGTTATCACTCTGGTAGGACACATTCCCGGTTTTGGAAATAAGATGAAAAAAGAAACCTTTGACCCTAAAATGCTTTTTGTTCCCATAATCGGAATTATTGTTCTCGGCATTATATATGATACTAATTTCGGTAATGGGATAACCTATTCAATCAGCATAAAGGATATAGCATATTTCGTATTGGCGTTTTTGGCGATAGTCGGAACAGTTATGATAGTTTATGGGTCAAGGAAACTTTTGAGAAGAAGCCGATGCAATATGCCGATTCTCGCCGAATGCACGGGAGTCAAAAGAAAGAACGGCCGTGTATGTAATGTCTATCGGATTTATCACGATGGTCAGGCTATGGAAATATGTAATAATGAATACGGCAGACCTTCAGATACGCGTATCGGCGATGAAAAAGAAATTATGATAAATCCCGATAAACCGACAGAATATTTCGTCCCCGAAGAAATGTCGTCATCGGCAATAATCATAGTCGGAACAGGGATTGCGATAACTCTCGTTATGATTTTTGCCCTTGTTATGATGGATATTTAAACAGAGGAAACAGAAATGAAAAATTTGAAGTTTATTTTTTTAGCAAAAGTTCTTCTGAAACGAGAGATAGATTTTGGTGATCCCGAGGCAGTTATATATCAATGTGTTGAACGAGCTTACAGAGATATGATGATAGGAGCAAGGTACTGCTTTTCTGGCGAAAAAGAAACTTGTTGCCGAAAATTTATAGAAATCCTTAATAAAAATCATTATGAATTTTCTCGCGAAATGATAGAAGAAACAACGGCTTTGTTTGGGAATGAAGAGGTTATCAGAAAAGATAATAAATATGTAACAAGATATGGATTATCGCAGAAACTTGTTAATATGACATATAAATATCTGTTTGTTTTTTATGATTACATAGATAAAGAAATTGACTTTTCTGATTGTGATTGCCCACTTGATAGTATAATACTTGAAAAAACTTTAAATTCAGACGCCAAATGGACTAAAATAACAAAAGAAAAGTATGTGTTTTATCAAGAAAAAATATCAGATTTATTAAGACAAACGGAACTTGATGATGAAATAAAAGACATAGGTAACCTTGCTTTTGATTTTTTGAATTGGTGAATAATACTTCTATGAAAAGAGGTTTAAAAAATGAAAATAGAAACAGAGCGTCTTATTTTAAGAAAATGGGAAGAATCCGACGCAGAAAGCCTTTATAAATATGCAAAAGACGAAGCGATAGGTCCGATAGCGGGCTGGCCTCCGCATAAATCTGTCGAAGAAAGCCTTGAAATCATAAGAACGGTTTTTAGTAGCGACGAATGTTATGCCGTCTGCCTTAAAGAAGACAATATCGCGATAGGAAGCATCTCTCTTATGACGGGCGACGCTACCGATATGACCGACCGCGATGACGAATGTGAACTCGGTTATTGGATAGGAAAGGATTTCTGGGGCAGAGGGCTTATTCCCGAAGCGGCGAAAGCACTTCTTGAAAGAGCGTTTTCTGACCTTAAAATGACTACCGTATGGTGTGGATATTACGACGGAAACGAAAAGTCAAAGCGGGTTCAGGAAAAGTTGGGTTTTGTATATCATCATTCCTGCGATGATGTTAATGTTCCTTTAATGAACGAAGTCAGAAAAGGGCATACAAATATTATGACAAAAGAACACTTTGAAGAACTGAACAAATAAAAAGAGTACCTTAAACAAAGGTACTCTTTTTTGTTTTTTCAAGACAGAATTTGCCGAGTGCAACGCTTATTAAAATAAAGAGGATAATAGCAAAAATGCCCGATATTATAAGTGAAAAAACACCCGCAGGGAAAACCGACCATAATATGCGTGAAAGTTTTATCGAAACCATAGAAGAGAATACGGGAATAAGAATATTTCCGACAAAATCAAATGACACTCCTGTAAGCTTCATAAGAGCAGAAATTCTTACTATATTGCAGATTATGTTGCTTAAAAAATATGAAACGATAACGCCATAAAATCCTATCATCTTAACAAAAATCAGAACAGCCGAAATTCTTATTATGTATTCAGCCATCGAGTTTATTATGCAGAAGGTCTGTTTTCCCATTCCCTTTAAAATGCTTTCTGTTACTATCTCGACATAGATAAAAGGAATAACGGGGCATATCAGTTTAAGCGTTTTTATAACCAAAGGACTATCCGATAACATTCCGCCGAGTTCATCTGCATATGAGAATATGAAAAACGCCGAGATAATCGCGATAGAAAATGCTTTTCTTAAAGCGTCGGATGAAAGTTCCTTTACTTTCTCAGAATTTTTACTCTGCGTTTCCCTTGCCGTTTCAGGAAGAAGAATGAGAGAAAGACTTTGCAGTAGTGTTGACGGGAAGAATATAACGGGGATTATTATTCCCTCAAAAATGCCATACTGCGAAAGCGCTGTTTCATAAGAATCAGAAAAGTTTTTTAGCATTAAAGGAACGAGCGCTTCATTAGACCCTGAAAGCAGAACGAAAATATAAGCACCGACAGTTATCGGCAGAGAGAGTTTTATAAACTGTCTGAAAGAGATTTTTGCGTTTTCATCCGAATTGGGAAGTTTTTCTCTTATATAGAAAACACAAAGCATAATGCAGGATATAATTTCTCCCGACATAACAGAAACCGCGGAGCAGGTTAGAATATCCATAATGCCGTTTTTTGCGAAAGCAAGTATCATCAGAATAAGAGAAACGCCTTTTACAAAAAACTCTGTGAAATCGGCAACGCAGGGTATTATAACCATCCGCCTTGCGTGGAAATACCCTTTTATGCAACTCCCCGTTGTCGCAAGAGGAAGGGATAATGCCATTATTCTTATCGCGACAAGAGAAAGATTTTCGTTATAGATTTTCTTTGCAAGAAAAAAGAGTATTACAGAAAACAAAAGTGAAAGCCCGACGCCTGAAAAAAGACAGTAGGAAATAACCTTTTCAACATTCCCTTTTCTGCCTATTTCTTCGGAAATAAATCTGCTTGAAACAGAAAAGATGTTCCCGTTTGAAAGAGTTAAAGCGAAAACAAAAAACTGCGAAACAAGAGAAAGAATCCCGACAGCACTTTCACCCATATTTTTTGTTATTATAATGTTCAGCGCTATCGAAAGAAGCTGAAGCACCATAGAAAACGCCGATATTATTACTGTATCGGCAGTGATTTTCTGTTTCATAAAAATCCTCACCTTTAAAATGTTGCTATTTTTTTCAAAAAGGGGTATAATCTATATTGAATTCTATGCAGACATTATCAGAAATATCATAAAGGAGATGTTAAGGTTTGGATATTACAGAAATCCTTGAAAGACTCTGCAAGTCGGGCGGAGTAAGCGGTGATGAAACAGAAACTTCTGAAATTGCCCTTTCTTATCTTAAAGAATACGACAAGAATGCTTTTATAAAAAACGGCTCTGTTTTTGGGAAAATAGGTAATGGCGGAAAGAAAATCCTTCTTGATGCACATATCGACAGAATAGGCTTTATAGTTACATCTATAACTGACGATGGTTTCATAAAGGTTGCAAACTGCGGTGGAATTGATAAAAGACTTCTGCCTGCATTACCAGTTAAAATCTATGGAAATAAAACAATAGACGGTGTTTTTGTTTCTGTTCCTCCTCATCTTGCGTCAGAAGAAAAACCTCTTGCCGTTAACGAAATGTATATCGACACAGGATACAGCAAAGAAGAACTCGAAAAGATAGTATCTCTCGGCGATACAATTTCTTTCGATACAACTTTCAAAAAACTTTTAGGCAACAGAGTTTCAGGCTCGGCACTTGACGACAGAAGCGGAGTTGTTGCAATTCTCTATGCACTCGAACTTTTAAAGAATGAAAACCTTAACTGCGAACTTCAGATTCTTTTCTCAACAGAAGAAGAAGTCGGAGAAAGAGGGGCAACAACGGGTGCATTCTATCTCAACCCCGATATTGCTATTGCCGTTGATGTAAGTTTTGCCTATGCATCAGGCGAAAAAGAAGATAAATGCGGAAAGATGGGAAAGGGCGCTATGATAGGAATTTCTCCGTCACTCGACAGAGAGCTTTCGCATACTCTTATTTCAATCGCTAAAGAAAAGAATATCCCCTATCAGACAGAAGTCATGAACGGCAGAACAGGAACAAATGCCGACAGATTTTCTGTCAACCGCGAGGGTGCTTGCGCGTCAACACTTTCTATTCCTCTCAAATATATGCATACCCCGACAGAAATTGTCGATACCGACGATATAGTTTCTGTTTCAAGACTTATAGCAGAGTATGTAAAGGGGGTTAAATAATGCTTAAAGAACTTTGTCTTTTAAACGGTGGCTCGGGCGATGAAAAAATTGTCCGCGAATTTATCATAAACGAAATCAAGGATTACTGTGATTACAGAACAGATAATTTAGGAAACCTCATCTGTGAGAAAAAGGGAAAAGAAACACCGAAATCAAAGATAATGATAGCGGCGCATATGGATGAAGTTGCGCTTATAATAACATCTGTAAAATCCGATGGCTCACTCTCTTTTTCAGCAGTAGGCGGAATAGAACCCGCAACCATCATGGGCAAGAGAGTTACTGTAAACGGACTTTCGGGCGTTATAGGCTCGCCCGCTGTTCATAATCTTTCGGCAAGTGAAAAGGATGAAAACCCTAAGATGTCATCGCTTTATATCGACATCGGCGCTGAAAATAAAGAAGAAGCCGAAAAATATGTTTCCCTCGGCGATATGGCATATTTCGATTCTGAATTTATAGAACTCGGCGACGGAAAAATAAGATGCAAAGCAATAGATGACAGAGCAGGCTGCGCTATGATGATTGATATGATAAAAGAGGATATTCCTTTTGATGTAACTTTCGTCTTTACCGTTCAGGAAGAAATCGGAACAAGAGGCGCTAAAACCTCAACATTCTCGGTAAACCCCGATATTGCCATTGTTTTAGAAACAACAACGGCGGCAGATATTCCCTTATCAGAAGGGGATAAAAAGGTTTGCCTTCAGAAAAAAGGCGCAGTTGTTTCTTTTATGGACAGAGGCACAATTTATGACAGAGAACTTTATAAACTTGCATTTTCGGTAGCAAACGAAAAGGGAATACCCGTTCAGACGAAATCTGTTGTAGCAGGTGGAAACGACAGCGGTGCTATTCATATAACAGGTGACGGAGTAAGAACAATGGCTATATCAATTCCCTGCCGTTATCTTCATTCACCCTCTTGCGTTGCCGATAAATCGGATATAAAGGCTTGTTATGATTTATGCCTTGCCGTTTTATCCGAGGTAGGAAAAATATGATAGAAGAAATTTTCCTGCTCCCAGTTCTTCGTGATGATTATTATTCACGCAAGATAAGAGCACATTATAAAGCCTATGGCACAGACTATGATTTTATGAAATTCTATAAAATCGGTGAGAATGCTGTTCTTTCAAAGTCGGGTGGCGGAGTTGTCATCTCATCAGGCGGAAATTTTGATATGAACGAACTTATGTTCTTTTTAGAAACATTATGCCCCTCTGAAATAGAAACCGACAGCGAGATTTTTATTCCACATTACGAAAAGGTTAAAAGAACACTTTTCTCTTTCCCCGATGTTTCTTTAGGTGAAGAGATAGAGGTTGATAATAACCCTAAACTCGATGATGTTTTTTCGGTTTTAAAAACGGGATTTGACATTGAAGATGTCTATTCAGAATGGCTGACAGATACATCCCACAGAATAAGACACGGCGTTTCAAAGGTTTATCTTTATGGAAAAACAACCGCAACAATGCAGTTTTCTGATGAAAACAACGCCTTTTTCGGAATGATAGCAACGCATCCCTCTGACAGAGGAAAAGGAAAAGCAAGAAAACTTTTATATCATCTTAAAAATGAGTATAAGAGGGAATGTACCCTTTTTGCGAAGGACGAAAGAGTGTCATTTTATGAGGGCGCGGGATTTATAAAAAAAGGCGAAGATTATATTTATATAAGGCGAAAGGATTTTTAAAAAATGAGCGAATTTTTTAAACTCAGCGAAAGAGTAAAGGAACTTTCAGAAAAAGCAGAAATTTCAGCAAAGGATACTTTTTCTGAAATAGACGATATTTTGGAATATAACACCCATAAGGTGCTTTCTGCTTTTTCAAAGAATAAAGTAAGCGAGGCTTGTTTCAAAGGAAGCACAGGCTATGGTTATGACGATATGGGCAGAGATGTTTTAGATGCTGTTTATGCCGATATTTTCAGATGTGAGGATGCACTTGTCCGCCACAATTTCGTTTCGGGAACACACGCTTTAACAGTCGCACTTTTCGGCCTCTTGCGAACAGGCGACACACTTTTATGCATAACAGGAAACCCCTATGATACATTAGAAGAAGTTATAGGAATAAGAGGAGAAAAGGGCAACGGCTCACTTTCAGATTTCGGTGTCAAATATGATAAGGTTGACCTTACTCCCGAAGGAACATTCAATAAAGAAGAAATCCTTAAAAAAGCACCCGAAGCAAAGGTTATCTATATCCAGCGTTCGAGAGGGTATTCTCTTCGCCCCGCAATAACAATTTCACAGATGGAAGAAATAATAGCGGAATGTAAAAAGGTAAACCCCGAAGCAATAGTTATGGTCGATAACTGCTATGGTGAATTTGTCGAAAAGAGAGAGCCCACAGAAGTCGGCGCTGATGTCTGCGTAGGCTCACTCATAAAGAACGCAGGCGGTGGAATTGCCGAAACAGGCGGATACATCGTCGGAACTAAAAAATGCGTTGAACTCTGCTCCTATCGTCTTACTTGTGTCGGAATGGGAAAAGAAGTCGGATGTACACTCAATCAGTCAAGAGGGATGTTCATGGGTGTATTCTTAGCGCCCCAGACAGTAGCGGCGGCCGTTAAGACAGCGACTTTCGCGGCGGAACTCTTCTCACTTTCAGGCTTTGAAACATTCCCCAAAAAGAACGAAACAAGAAGCGATATAATAACAGCGATAAAACTTCAGAATGAAGAAAACTTAACCGCTTTCTGCGAGGGTATACAGTCAGGCGCACCCGTTGATTCTTTCGTAACACCTGTTGCGTGGGATATGCCGGGTTATGACAGTCAGGTTATTATGGCGGCAGGCGCTTTCACAGGCGGTGCTTCAATAGAACTCTCAGCCGATGCACCTATAAGAGAGCCGTTTGCTGTATGGATGCAGGGAGGACTTACATATCACAGCGGAAAACTCGGTGTCATGCTTGCTATGCAGAGAATGGAAGACAAGGGCCTTATATAACTTGACTTTTATGGCGAAAATTGTTAGAATAAGTTAAACCTTGTTATTTAGGAGGATTTTAATATGGAATTCAACGAACTCGAAAATGTCCAGAATGAAGTTGCAACAAAAAAGACACCCGATAAAAAAGCGAAGAAGAATAACAAAAAGCCTCTCCTTATTATGATAGGCGCATCACTGATAGTTATTCTTATTGTTCTTCTCGTGTTCTTTATAGTTGGTCTTATCAAAGGCAACGAAGGAAAGAAACTTGCTGATGATTTAAGGGGCGAACTCGGAAAAAGCATTGAAATGGCTGAAAAGAATACAGGCACAGTTATAAAACTCGATTCACAGAATGTAATGCTTAAAGAGATTATTGATTATGACCGTATCTGCGAATCCGATTCAACTGTAAAAGTCGGCGGTGTTGAAGTTCCCGAATGGGCAGTATTTATAAGCCTTGACGGAAACGACAAGATTTCATCTGTTACTTATTATGATTTCAAATCCCTTAAAAAGAACTGGAAGGGTGTTAAGGTCTCGGAACCTATCGACAATACAACTATCGCATACAATATGACAAAGAAGGAAGCAGATAAGATTATCTCTCTTGCTCCTCTCTCTGTAACATATTCAAACGATGATACAGCAACATACCTCTACAAATATTACTACCTCGATGAAAACGGAAACGAACAGGTTTATCGTCTTTCTGTAACATATAGTCTTGAAGATTCTGTAAGAGGAATCAGCACAACAGAAATTGACTATATGAGATTTATCTTTGCTTGACAAAACAAAAAGGCACTCAAAAGAGTGCCTTTTTTATTCTATATCAATTTTTCTGAAATTATGGTCGCGGTATTTTTTAGGCGTTGTGCCTGTGAGTTTTTTAAAGACCGCAGTAAAATAACTCTGCGAGGGTAACCCTAACATAAACGCGATTTCAGATGGCGGATATGACGAATATTTCAGCATATTTTCTGCCGTTTCGATTTTCTTTCTTAAAATATAATCGGTAACGGTTTCGCCTGTTTCTTTCTTGAAAAGCCTTGAAAGATAACTTTCGTTAAGCCCCGTAACCTCCGCTAAATCGGTAAGAGTTATTCTTTTCGAGATATTTTCATAGATATAGTCAACTGCTATAATTATCGGCTTTGAAAAAATCCTGCTTTTGCTTATTCTTTTCATTCTTTTTGTATAGTCTAAAGACATTTCAGCGTGAAGCTCTGAAATCTCCTTGAAAGACCTTGCCTTGTCCGCACGGTTGATATAAAGGTCACTCAGATTATATGCCGTTTCGTGTGCCATTCCGCCGTCTATACAGTATCTTGCGATAAGCGCTGCTGTTACAACAAAAT
>JAFXHL010000068.1 GCA_017536405.1 Oscillospiraceae bacterium | reverse complement strand
TTAACTTTGAAATTGAGGTGAAAATATAAATGGCAGCGTCTAATATGAAAGACATCAAGCGGCGTATCAAGAGCATTGAATCAACAATGCAGATAACAAAGGCTATGCAGCTTGTAGCATCGTCGAAACTCAGAAAAGCCAAGGAAAGAGCAGATAATGCAAGACTTTTCTTTGATACTCTCTATGAAACGATGTGTGAAATCAGTAAAAGTGCTCCCGAATTTTCATCTGTATACACAAAAAAGCGTGAAATAAGAACAGTTCTTATGATTGTTATCGCGGGTGACAGAGGGCTTGCGGGCGGTTTTAACTCAAATATCTTAAAACTCGCTTACCGCAGGGCGAAAGAAATTTCAGAAACAGGAAAAACTGTTGAAATAGTCGCAATAGGCAAAAAATCGGTTGAATATTTTGAAAAGCGCGAATTCACAGTCAGAGCGAAATATTCAGAAATCGCCGAGGGAATGGATATCTATGATGCATCCGATATTGTAGATACAATAATGGGTCATTATTCAAACGGCCTCTGCGACAGTATAGAACTTTTCTATACTTCTTTCCTCAATACACTCACACAGGAACTCAAATCTTATGTTCTTCTTCCGCTTGAAGTTGATAAGAACAGACATGACGGAAAGGCAACAAGCCTTACCGAATATGAGCCTTCGGCAGAAGCAGTTTTCGATAGTATTGTTCCGAGATACATTTCGGGAATACTTTTCGGTGCCGTTGTTGACAGTTTTGCAGCAGAACAGGCGGCAAGACGAACAGCGATGGAATCTGCTTCGGATAACGCAGGTGAAATTATAGGAGAATTACAACTTGTTTATAACAGAGCGCGTCAGGCATCTATCACTCAGGAAATAACTGAAATAGTCGGCGGTGCTCAGGTTCAGAACTAACTCAGATTTAAGGAGTTGAAATCATTTGTCAAAAAATATAGGCACAATCGTGCAGGTTATCGGTGCGGTAGTCGATATCCGTTTTTCAAAGGATAATCTCCCTAATCTGCTTAACGCAATCGTTATTGATAATAACGGAACTCCTCTTACAGTCGAAGTTGCACAGCACATAGGCGACGATACAGTCCGTTGTATCGCTATGAGTACAACAGACGGACTTGTCAGAGGTATGGAAGCAGAGGATACAGAAGGACCTATCAAGGTACCCGTAGGAAGAGAAACTCTCGGAAGAATATTTAATCTTTTAGGAGATCCCGTTGACAACCTTCCCGCACCCGAAACAAAAGAAAAATGGGCTATCCATCGTGAAGCGCCAAGCTATGAAGAACAGCAGGGTTCTTCAGAAGTTCTTGAAACAGGTATCAAGGTAATTGACCTTATTGCCCCCTACCTTAAGGGCGGTAAAATCGGTCTTTTCGGCGGTGCCGGTGTAGGTAAGACAGTTCTTATTCAGGAACTTATCAACAACGTTGCAAACCAGCATGGTGGTATTTCGGTATTCACAGGTGTTGGTGAACGTACAAGAGAAGGTAACGACCTTTATAACGAAATGAAAGACTCAGGGGTTATCGATAAGACCGTTCTCGTTTACGGTCAGATGAACGAACCACCCGGAGCGAGAATGAGAGTAGGCCTTTCAGGACTTACAATGGCTGAATATTTCCGTGATGTTGAAGGACAGGACGTTCTCCTTTTCATCGACAACATCTTCAGATTTACTCAGGCGGGTTCAGAAGTTTCTGCCCTTCTCGGAAGAATGCCCTCAGCCGTAGGTTATCAGCCTACACTCGCAACAGAAATGGGCGCACTTCAGGAAAGAATCACATCAACAAACAAGGGCTCTATAACATCGGTTCAGGCTGTTTATGTTCCTGCCGATGACCTTACAGACCCTGCTCCCGCAACAACTTTCGCACACCTTGACGCAACAACGGTTCTTTCAAGAAGTATTTCATCACTCGGTATCTATCCCGCGGTTGACCCTCTTGAAAGTAATTCAAGAATACTCACACCCGAAATTGTCGGAAACGAGCATTACGAAACAGCACGTGCTGTTCAGTCTGTTCTTCAGCGTTATAAGGAACTTCAGGATATCATCGCTATCATGGGTATGGATGAACTTTCCGACGAAGACAAGCTCACAGTTGCAAGAGCGAGAAAGATTCAGCGTTTCCTTTCACAGCCTTTCAGCGTTGCAGAACCTTTCACAGGTATGCAGGGTAAATATGTTCCCATAAAGGAAACAATCAGAGGATTCAGAGAAATCCTTGAAGGCAAACACGATGACATTCCCGAATCAGCATTCCTCTTTGCAGGAACAATCGACGATGTTATCGAAAAAGCCAAGCAGAATAATGTATAAGGAGGAATAACTATGTCAGCAACTTTCAGGCTGAAAGTAATTACTCCTCAGAAACTGTTTTTTGATGACGAAACAGAAAATGTCATAGTCAGAACAACAGTCGGCGATGTCGGAATTCTTGCAAAGCATATCGACTATGTAGCCGTTCTTCCTGCAGGTCCTTTAAAGGTTAAGATGAAAGACGGGAATTTCCGTGTAGCAGCGGTTTCAAGCGGAACATTGAAGGTTTCAAAAGAAGGCGTTGTTATTCTTGCGACAGCGGTTGAATGGGCAGACGAAATAGATGTCGAACATGCTAAACGTTCTGAAGAAGATGCAAGAGAGAAGATAAAAATTCATAAAAGTGGCGTAGAATTTGACAGAGCACAGCTCAAACTCAAACGCGCACTCAACAGACTCAGCGTCAGCAAGAATGGATAAATAACAAAAAACTATGTAAACAATAAAGTTTGCATAGTTTTTTTGTGAAAAGAGGAATTTACATATTATGAGAAAAGTTTTTACCGTAAACGGCTATAAACTCGAATTCAAAGATGTAATTGTCGAGATAGAAGGCAAGGAAGAACAGGGTATAAGAATAAAAAATCTCGAAACCAAAGAAGAGATGATAACTCTTGACAGCGAACCCTTTCCTAAAAACAGTGAAGAAGCATCAAGATATACCGAAGACTGCTTTTATTGTGAAAAAGTCCGTAAAGTCGGAAGAAAATATGTTTCCGACGATGAAATCTCTATGCCCGATTTCTCACAGTATCCCAATGTGACAATAATTGATATGTCAGATTATAAACAGACTCTTACAGATTATCTTCGTCATAGCGGTCGCACTCAGAAAGAAATCGATGAAGTTTTTCAGGAACTAAACCGCAGTAAAGAGGGCTGGTAAAAATAAAAGGTCAGTAGAAAACTACTGACCTTTTTTATTTATTCTACATTATTATAGATTTCAAACCCAAGGATTTTTATAATCGTTCCGTCATCGTATCCGTCGGGCTTGTCGGGATTTAAACTGTGAACATCAGAAACGCTGTATAGAATAGCCTGATATACAACCGTTCCTCCATCTTTTAAATGTAGCGGAACAGGAACTAAAAGTATCGCCATAACAATAACTGCAACAATTATAATAATCGCTTTTTTCATCAGTTTATCCCTTCTTGTTTCAAAATTTATTCTTCGTTATCTTTTGATAAAACCTTTTTACACCACGAGGCCTTACCGCAATGATGACATTTAAGATATCTTGTTGTAATCATATGAGGTCCGAATGTGTATTCAGAAACCGTCGGAACAAAATGCTTTCCGCATTTTTTGCATTTATAATAGCCTATTGTTCTTTCGCCTTCTGCCGCAACAAATATACCTAAACCGAATATCGCACAGGCTATGAGTATCAGCAATACCTTTACAGGTGTCGATATAACATCTGTGTATACACATACCACAAGAAACAATGTAATAAAAGCAACCGTTGAGATAACTCCTGTTATGACAGTGGGTATCATCTTTTTTCTGTTTTCTTCTTTTTCCTTAATCATATTCACCATATTTTCCTCCGCTTTCTTGATATAATCTTCTTCAGAAACTCTTTCTCCACAAAGAAGTTCATTTACAGTAATGTCAAGTTCACTGCAAAGAGGAAGAAGCAAAGAAACTTCGGGGAAGCCATTTCCCGTTTCCCATTTTGAAACAGTCTTATCACTGATACCAAGTTTTTCAGCCAACTGTTTCTGAGTATATCCTTTTCTTTTTCTCTCAGATGAGATGAACTTTCCGATTAAAATCTGATCCATCTTTGTGCCTCCTTTCTGATTTGATTATCGCATGGATTTTACATAAATCACACCCACGGAGAGTAGAAAATGGTGAATAAAAGCGGATTCTACGATTCGTGGATATGCGTATTTACGATGTTTTTCGTTAGTTATGATTTTAAGAAGTCATAAACTATCTGATTAAAGTCTTTTGCTTCTTCATAAGCCGAGTGTCCTAAATTTTCGTATATATGCTTTTTACATCCGAGTTTTTCGGAAATTTCATCCGATGATTTTTCTCCGACAACCTTATCTTTTCTGCCACCTATTACAAATACCGGACACTGAATTTTATCTAATTCATCATAAGCATTACAGGTAAGGTTTGCTTTTGCTAATGTAATAAATCTTGGCACATCCTTTGGTTTCTGCAAGATTGTTAATAAAGGCATAAAATACTTGTACTTTCTTACATAAGAGTCTGTATACATTTTTTCAGCCATATCCTTAACAAGATTCTTTATATCGTTTTGTTCAGTCATTCTAATCCAATCAGAAATTACCGTTTCGATTGTTTCGTTTTTCTTAGAAAGCGTCACTGCAAGAACAAGTTTATTAACTAAATCAGGTCTGTCTATTGCAAGATACTGAGCGATCATTCCACCTTGTGACACCCCTAATACATCAGCACTTCTGATTTCAAGTTTATCCATTGCAAACGCTATGTCAGAGGCAAATTCTCTTACTGTAATATCTTTATCTATGTTATCTCTGCGATCAAATATATGAACTTTATAGTCTTT
This sequence comes from Oscillospiraceae bacterium, assembly GCA_017536405.1. Taxonomy (GTDB): domain Bacteria; phylum Bacillota; class Clostridia; order Oscillospirales; family Ruminococcaceae; genus RGIG4131. The sequence goes on along the minus strand of JAFXHL010000068.1, from coordinate 42,201 downwards.
CGCAAAAATTCTGTACATAAATCCGAGCATATTTGCAGAACCACTTATTCCGTTCGTGTTAAGTCCTTGTATCATAATCAGATTTTTTTCGCCTTTACCAAACGAAATGTAATTCATACTTATCCCATCAAGTTCGAGTCGCTTTTCTTTTGCGTTATACATTATTTTCACCTTTATTTCGTAAGTTTTACAACACATTCACAATGATTTGTCCTCGGGAACATATCAACAGCCCTTGCTTTTTCTGCCTTATATCCGTTTTCAGAGAGGATTTTAAGGTCTCTTGCACAGGTTGCAGGGTTGCAGGATATATAAACTATTTTCTGTGGATTCATTTTTATTATCGCACCGATAGCAATATCATCGCAACCCTTTCTCGCAGGGTCTAAAACAATAACATCAGGGCGTATTCCTTTTTCTATAAGTTCTGATGCAACTTTTCCCGCGTCACCACATATGAATTCTGTATTGTCAATGTTGTTTCTTATGGCATTTTCTTTTGCGTTTTCAATAGCCTCAGGGATTATTTCAACGCCTATCAGCTTTTTTACCTTTTTCGCCATCGAAAGACCAATAGTTCCCGCACCGCAGTAAAGGTCTAAAAGTGTTTCGTCGCCTTTCAAATCCGCATACTCTGATGCTATTTCGTAAAGTCTTTCAGCCTGCTTTGTATTTACCTGATAAAAAGCTTCGGGAGCGAGTTTTATTTTGTTCCCACACATTTCATCATAAATAAATCCGTCGCCATATATAGCCTCTGTTTCTTTTCCCATAATCACATTTGTTTTAGCGGGATTTATATTCATAACAACAGTTTTTATTTCAGGGTAAATCGGAATTATCTCATTAGCAAGTGATTTTATTTCTCTTCTGCAATTCTTTCTTACAACAAGACAAAGCATTATTTCGCCCGAATGATATCCGCGTCTTAAAAATATGTGGCGAAGAAGTCCTGTATTGCTTATTTCGTCATAAGGAGAGATTCCTTTTTTAACAGCAATTTCAAGGACTTTTCTTGATATTTCCGCAAAGATTTCAGGTTGTAATCTGCAATCAGCAAAGGGGATAACTCTGTGACTTCTCTGTGCATAAAATCCGAAAACCGCCTTGCCATCGGTTTTAGAAACGGGATATTGCGCCTTGTTTCTGTAATAATCCGTTTCATCGCAACCAAGTATTTCTTCAAACTGCGGTTCAATTCCGCCGATTCTCTTGAATGCATTTCTTACCATATTGTCTTTTACTGAAAGTTCCGATTTATAAGAAATATGCCTTAAAGAACATCCACCGCATTTTTTGAAAACAGGGCAGTCGCTTTCAATTCTGTCTTCAGAAGGAGTGATTATCCTGTCGATAATTCCATAAGCATAACTTTTCTGCGGTTTAACTATCTTAACTGATAATTTGTCGCCTACTGCTGAAAACGGAACAAAAACGGCGATTCCGTCAGCTTTCCCGACACCGTTTCCTTCGTCTGTAATATCTGTTATATCAAGTTCTGTAATATCGTTTTTGTTGAACATAAAAAATTCCTCTTTAAAATAAAATCAGTTACTTAATTATACAATAACTTTGTCAATTTTTCAATAGCCTTGATTTTTAAGAGATTTTATGATATAATTTGTTATTATGATTTGTGGAGGAATCTTATGAAAAAGATTTTAAGTTTAATAACAGTTTTTGCTATGCTGTCAGTATTTACAGGTTGTAATAAAACAGATACCCCAGATATTTCAGCCGAAACAACCACAACAGCAATTACCGAAACAGTTGCAATAGAAGAAACAACAGTAGCGACTACAACAGCAGTTCCCGAAACTACTACAACAGAAGAAACCACAACACCAGAAACAACTACAACAGTTCCCGAAACTACTACAACAGAAGAAACCACAACCCCTGAAACCACAACCCCTGAAACCACAACCCCTGAAACCACAACAACTGTTCCTGAAACTACCACCACAGTAGCAACAACTACAACTGTCGCTACAACCACAACAGTTGCAACAACTACAACAATAGCTACAACTACAACAGTTGCAACAACAACCACACCGCCACCAGCACCTGAAAGAATGACACCTTCAGAATATATTGCTTATTGCGATGAAGTAGCAAGACTTATAAACGAATACAGAACAAAGAACGGACTTCAGGAATGTAAATACAGCGTTTATGTAACAAACGCATCTCAGATCCGTGCAAATGAATTACCCACATTATTCGCGCATAAAAGACCAGATGGAACAAAATATGATACAGCACTCGATCAGGTAGGAATATCCGATTCTCTTCGCTGGGACGGAGAAGTTCAGACAATGTGGAATCCCGGAAACACAAAAGATACATATAGTCCTAGTTATACAGTAAACACACAACTTCTTGGTTCTCCCAAACATAAAGCGATTATTGATGACCCGAGATATAATTATATGGGTGTTGCTATCTGTGTCGGACCCGATAACAGCCATTATACCAATGTAATATTGGTTGAAACAAGAAGAGGGCTGACATATATCCCTTAAAAGATAAAAGCACCCTTGTGGTGCTTTATTTTTTAAAATTTCCCCTTGACAAACTTTTTAATTGTGGTATAATGTAATCTTACCAAAAGAAAAATGGGAGGTGAATTACCTTTGGCAACACTCAAGACAATATCTGAAAATCGTCAGGCAAGACACGAATATTTCGTAATCGACAGCTTTGAAGCAGGAATAGAACTTGTCGGAACAGAAGTAAAATCCATCCGAAATGGCGGAGTGAATTTAAAAGACAGCTGGTGTTCTATCGACAACGGCGAACTTTTTGTCAAAGGAATGCATATATCTCCTTATGAAAAGGGTAATATATTCAATAAAGACCCCTTCCGTGTCAGAAGACTTTTGATGCACAGAAAAGAAATCAACTCTCTTTTCGGTAAGGTAAAGCAGGAGGGACTGACCCTTATTCCTCTTTCTCTTTATTTCAAGGACTCAAGGGTAAAAATCCAGATAGGTCTTTGCAAGGGTAAAAAACTTCACGATAAACGTGAAGATATCGCAAAACGCGATGCTAAACGTGAAATCGAGCGTTCCGTTAAAGAACGTCTCAGATAATCCACGGGGGCGTAAAGGTTTCGACGGGGATTTTGAAGTATGGCAAGCGAGCAGAGGAATCGGACCTCTATAAAACCGGTAATTGTGTTTAAATATAAACGCTAACAATAATTACGAACTCCAGGCTGCTTAACTTAAGCCTGCGTCTGCCCGATGAGTACCACGGCATCGGAACAGGCGTCGATTAGTGGTGAACATCTGTAAAGAGCGTCCTCGCTTTACAGAGGTATTGAGGACTACTGAGTCTTTCAGCCTGTCTTTTGGCGGTAAGATAAGGGAATTTTAAATAAAAGACTGCGCTCGGAGAAAACTGTATGAATAGGTTTTCGGACAGGAGTTCGATTCTCCTCGCCTCCACCACCAAAAATAAAAGGTCGCATTTTTGCGGCTTTTTATTTTGTTTTTCTACATAAAAGAGGTATAAAAATGGGAATCAAAGAAAAAATCAGTAAATTCAAGAATAACTATGTTATAAATCAGGTGAAGAACGCAAAAATTCCTGAATTCAGTGAAAATTCGGATATAATAAGAAAGAGAATGACTTTCAGCGGAAAAGTCCAGAATATAGGGTTCAGACTTGAATTTTCAGAACTTGCAAGAAGACTTGGTTTAACAGGATTCTGCGAAAATCTCGAAAACGGCGATGTTTTCGCCGAAGTTCAGGGAAGTGAAGAAAAAATAGATTTTCTTGTTTCTTTTATGGAATCGCTTAAAAGAATTAAAATAACAAATAAAATTATAGAAGATATTGATGTAGATTCAGAAGAAAAAGAATTTGCAGTAAATAGATAGATCGGAGTAATTATATGGCTAAAAAAGAAGAAAAAACAAATGTAATGCGTATACTTGATGCCGCCAAGACAGAATATAAAAGTCATTGTTATCTTGATTCAGGTGCTGTTTCGGGAACAGAAGTAGCCGATGCTTTGGGCGAGGATTACGACAGCGTTTTCAAAACACTTGTAACAGTCGGAAAATCGGGAGAACACTATGTTTTTGCAATCCCTGTCGATAAAGAACTCGACCTCAAAAAAGCGGCAGTAGCATCAGGAGAAAAGTCAATTTCTATGGTCAAATCAAAGGAACTTTTGTCCCTCACAGGCTACATTCACGGCGGATGTTCACCCATAGGAATGAAAAAGTATTTCAAGACATTTTTTGACGAAACCGCTATGCTTTTCGACACGATTTTTTTCAGTGCAGGGAAGATAGGTTATCAGGTTGAAATGTCGCCCTCTGATATAGATAAAATCATTCCCTTTGAATATAAGGATCTGACATAAAAACAAACCGCAGATTTATTTCTGCGGTTTTTCTTTTTTGTTCTGTGAAATCCGCGTGAAAAGTCTGAAAATTTATCCAATAACTTCGGGTTATAAATGCCGTTTAATTACTTATTTGACGAAATTTTTTGCAGATAATTTACATTATAAAATATAAGGAGTATAATGATATCTGTGATAATTTTTAAGGGAGGATTAAAAGATGATAAAAAAACTCTTTCCGTGTGTCGGAAAGTATCTTAAACAGTCAATACTCGCACCTATAATGGTCATCTGTGAAGTTATCCTCGAAACTACAATACCTCTCGTAATGGTAGAGATAGTAGACAGAGGCATAAAACTCGGAAACATCAAATATGTCGCACAGATGGGTGCTATAATGATTACTATGGCATTATTTTCGCTTATGTTCGGTGCACTTTCAGGAAAATTTGCCGCAGAGGCGTCGATGGGCTTTGCGAAGAATGTCCGTAAAAAACTTTTTGATAAAGTTCAGGATTTCTCTTTTGCAAATGTTGATAAATTCAGCACAGCGAGCCTTATAACAAGACTTACAACTGATGTTACAAATACACAGATGTCATATATGATGCTTATAAGAGTATTTGTAAGATCGCCTTTTATGCTTGTTATCGCAACCTTCGAGGCTTTCAGAATAAACAGCAAACTCGCGATGACATTTGTTGTTGCAATACCCATTCTCGCAATAGCACTTATTATTATCGCAAAATTTGCATTCCCTCTTTTTGAAAAGATGCTTAAAAAATATGATGCACTCAATGCAAGTATTCAGGAAAACCTTATCGGAATAAGAGTTGTAAAGGCTTTTGTAAGAGAAGACCACGAAAGCCAGAAATTCCGTGATGCATCAGAAAAACTCAGAGATATGCAGTATAAGGCAGAAAGCGTTATCATCTATTCAATGCCTTTTATGCAACTTGTTGTCTATGGTTGCACACTCGCAATCTATTGGTTCGGCGGAAACCTTATGGTAGCGGGCGAAATGCAGGACGGTGAACTTTTAGGATTCATAACATACATCATGCAGATTTTAATGTCGCTTATGATGATGTCTATGATATTCATAACACTCGTTCTTTCGAGAGCGTCTGTTGAAAGAATTGTTGAAGTTTTCGATGAAGAAGTTGATGTTGCCGATAACGAAAACGGACTTACATCGGTTTCAGATGGTTCTGTTGAATTTAAAGATGTTAATTTCAGTTATTCAAAGGATAAAGAAAACCTCACTCTTGAAAATATAAATCTCAGTATTAAATCAGGCGAAACAATAGGAATAATCGGCGGAACAGGTTCTTCAAAGACAACCCTCGTTCAGTTTATTCCAAGACTTTATGATGTTCTTTCAGGCGAGGTTTTAGTCGGCGGAAAGAATGTTAAGGAATATACTCTCGATGCACTCAGAAATTCTGTTGCTATGGTTTTACAGAAAAATGTTCTTTTCTCCGGAACAATAAAGGAAAATCTCAAATGGGGAGATGAAAACGCTACCGATGAAGAGATTTATGAAGCTTGTAAAGCCGCTCAGGCGCACGATTTCATTATGTCGTTCCCTGATGGCTATGACACCGATTTGGGACAGGGAGGAGTCAATGTTTCAGGCGGACAGAAACAGCGCCTTTGTATAGCAAGAGCACTTCTTAAAAAACCTGCAATCGTTATTCTTGACGATAGCACAAGCGCCGTCGATACAGCGACAGACAGCAAAATACGTCAGGCTTTCAGAGAAAAACTCGCCGATACAACAACTATCATCATCGCGCAGAGAATTTCATCTGTTTGTGATGCAGACAGAATAATAGTTCTTGATGACGGAAAGATTGACGGAATAGGAACTCACGAGGAACTTCTTTCTTCAAATGCAATTTACAGAGAGGTATATGACTCTCAGCAGAAAGGAGCTGAATAATTATGGCAAAAAATATGAAAGCTCCCGATGCACCAAAGGATATAAAGAAAATCTTTTCCCGTATTTTTTCTTACTATAAGGAGTATAAACTTTTAGTTGTAATTGCGGTAATAACTGCTATATTCAGTTCGGCCGCTTCTATTGTGGGAACTCTTTTCCTCAAGGCACTTATAGACACCTATATAACACCCATTGTTGAGAAAGCTCCAGGTGCACCCACAATCGCAGATTTCGGAATAGCAGTTTTAGCAGTAGGCATTGTTTATATCATAGGCGCGGTTTCAACCTTTACCCTCAATAAGATAATGCTTTATATATCAACAAGAATACTTGATAAGGTAAGAACAGAACTTTTCGTGAAACTTCAGAAACTTCCTATAAAGTTCTTTGATACCCATACTCACGGCGAACTTATGAGCCGTTTTACAAACGATGTTGACGCTCTCCGTGAAATGACAAGCAACAGTATTTCCCATATCTTCACAACAACTCTCAGTATTGTTTCTGTCTTTGTAACAATGATAGTTCTCAGCTGGCAACTTACGATACTTGTCGTTCTTATGCTTTTCCTTGTTATGTTCCTTATCGGAAAAATCGGTGGAAACAGCGGAAAGTATTTTAAGAAACAGCAGGAAGAAATCGGGAAGGTAAACGGCTTTGTCGAAGAAATGATTGAAGGACAGAAAGTCGTAAAAGTCTTCTCTTATGAAGAAACAATCAAATCTGATTTTGACAAGATAAATTCAGACCTTTGCAATGCTGCAACAAAAGCGCATACATTCGCAAATATCCTTATGCCTATTATGGGTAACCTTGCCCACGCACACTACGCAATCACAGCAGTAGTCGGTGGAATTATGGCTATAAACGGCATTATCACACTCGGAACGGTTGCGACATTCGTTCAGCTTACAAAATCATTCTTTATGCCTATAACACAGATTTCACAGCAGTTCAACAGTATTCTTATAGCGCTCGCAGGTGCTGAAAGAATATTCAATATCATTGATGAAGAACCCGAAACCGATGAAGGATATGTAACTCTTGTCAATGCCGAAATCACCCCCGAGGGAGAGATTAAGGAAACCGAAAAGAGAACAGGCATCTGGGCATGGAAACATCCTCATAACGACGGAACACTTACCTACACAAGACTTACAGGTAATGTTGAATTCGATGATGTTTATTTCGGCTATGAAGAAAATAAAACCGTTCTTAACGGAATAAGCCTCTGGGCAAAGGACGGACAGAAGATAGCGTTTGTAGGTTCTACGGGTGCAGGAAAAACTACCATAACAAACCTTATAAACAGATTTTATGATGTTCCCGACGGAAAGATAAGATACGACGGAATAAATATCAATAAAATCAAGAAGGCAGATCTTCGCCGTTCGCTCTCAATGGTGCTTCAGGATACACACCTTTTCACAGGAACGGTTATGGAAAATATCCGTTACGGAAAACTTGATGCTACCGATGAAGAATGTATAGCTGCTGCTAAACTCGCAAATGCACATTCATTCATAAAGCATCTTCCTATGGGATATGATACACTCCTCACAGCCGACGGTGCAAACCTTTCACAAGGTCAGCGTCAGCTTATAGCAATAGCAAGAGCGGCAGTAGCCGACCCTCCCGTGCTCATTCTTGATGAAGCAACTTCTTCTATCGACACAAGAACAGAAGCACTCATAGAAAAGGGTATGGATAGCCTTATGGAAGGCAGAACAGTTTTCGTTATCGCACACAGACTTTCAACAGTAAGAAACTCTCATGCAATAATGGTTCTCGAAAAGGGAAAAATTATTGAAAGAGGAAACCACGACGAGCTTATTGCCCAAAAAGGCAAGTATTATCAGCTTTATACAGGTATGTTCGAGTTATCTTAATAAAACCGACCTTTTCGGCATTATTTTGCCGAAAAGGTCATTTTTTTCGTTGACAAGTTTTTTTGGGTGTGATAAAATAGTAGAGGTCGGGTAAAATATACCTGATACATTTCTAAAAAATTTCGGAGGTGAACGAAATGGACGCTGGTAACGGCGGAAAACCGGGACGAAGTAGCGGCGTATGCCGTAATTGTTTGATTTATCAGGCGTCTGTTTTGTGTGCCTGATTAAATAACTTTTATGACTGCGTCCGTAGCTTCCTCTCTTTCAGAAAAGAGTTTATATAAAAACTCTTTTACTTTGCAAAGGAGGAATGAATCATGGGGGATAATTACAGGGGTTTTTCTGTAACAATAGAAAAACTTCTCGAAGAAAAGAAATATGCCTCACTGCGTGACATTCTTACTACAATCAACCCTGCGGATATTGCTTTGATTTTTGCTGAAATCCAGGAGGAAAAACTTCCTCTTCTTTTCAGACTTCTGCCTAAAGAACTCGCAGCAGAAGCGTTCGTTGAAATGGATGAGGATATGCAGGAACATCTCATCAGAGGATTCAGTGATGCCGAACTCAAAGCCGTTGTCGATGAACTCTATGTCGATGATGCCGTTGATATCGTAGAAGAAATGCCCGCAAATGTCGTAAAAAGGGTCCTTAAACAAGCCGACCCCGAACTGCGTAAGATGATTAACGAAATCCTCAAATACCCCGAGGATAGCGCAGGAAGCATTATGACAACGGAATATCTCAGTTTAAGACCGCAGATGACCGTTGAAGAGGCAATCAAACGCATAAGAAGAACCTGCGTTGACAAAGAAACAATCTATACCTGTTATGTAACAGACCAGAACAGAACTCTTATCGGTATGCTTTCTCTTAAAGACCTTTTAGTTGCCGATGACGATGATATTGTTGAAAATATTATGGAAACAAACGTCATCTGCGTTGAAACACATACCGACCAGGAAGAAGTTGCCCAGTCGCTCAGTAAGTATAACTTTATGGCGCTTCCTGTTGTCGATAAGGAAACACGCCTTGTCGGAATAGTAACATTCGACGATGCTATTGACGTCATCGAAGAAGAAACAACCGAAGATATCGAAATGATGGCAGCTATTACTCCTACCGATAAGCCCTATCTCAAAACATCCGTTTTCGAAATCTGGAAAAAGCGTATCCCGTGGCTTTTATTACTTATGATTTCAGCGACTTTTACAACACTCATAATTTCATCATTCGAATCAGCCCTCGCAGCACAACTTGTCCTTACATCATTTATTCCTATGATAATGGGTACAGGCGGTAACTCGGGAAGTCAGTCTTCGGTAACAATTATCCGTGGTCTTTCACTTGATGAAATAGAATTCAGCGATATTTTAAGGGTTATCTGGAAAGAAACAAGAGTAGCAATTCTCTGCGGACTTACTCTTGCTGTTGCAAACTTCTTCAAACTCATACTTTTCGAGGGCGTTGAAGTTGCTATATCTCTTACAATAAGCCTTACTCTTTTGATAACCGTTCTTGTGGCAAAAGTAATAGGCTCATCGCTTCCTATGCTTGCTAAAAAGATAGGATTTGACCCTGCTGTTATGGCGAGTCCTCTTATCACAACAATGGTTGACGCATTATCGCTTCTTGTTTATTTTACAACAGCGACAGCACTTTTAAATCTTTAGAAAGGAGAATGACATCATGAGAACAGCAATACAGGTTATGATTATTATTGGTATGGTATTCTGGTTCTGGACTATACTTCCGCTTATATTCGGGATTATCGCACTTAACGATATTTCAAACGGAAACAGACCCAGTACAGCAATGAGCATACTTGTGCTTTTATTCTGCAATGCCATAGCAGGAATACTTCTTCTTGTTGCTAAGGATGAAGATTTTATCGTTCCTCCGAAAGCATAAAATTAATTATCATATAATGATTAACAGATTATCAAAGGATACCGCATTGTAAAATCGGGTATCCTTTGTTTTTTTAAAAGTTCTTAAAAAGTGTTCTTGAATTTGAATTTTAGTGTGGTATAATATAAATAACGGATTTTTTAAAAAGGAGATTTTTATTATGAGAATTGCAGTAACATACGAAAACGGAGAGGTTTTCCAGCATTTCGGACATTCATCACAGTTCAAAATCTATACCGAAGATAATGGAAAAATCATCGCATCCGAAGTTATCGATACAAACGGAAGCGGACATAGCGCATTAGCAGGCCTTCTTTCAGCTTTAGGAGTAAACGCTCTTATCTGTGGAGGAATAGGCGGGGGAGCGCAGATGGCACTTGCGGGCGCAGGAATTTCCGTTTACGGCGGTGTAACAGGAAACGCTGATAAAGCGGCAGAAGATTTTGTTTCGGGAAAACTCATCTATAATCCCGATGCAAAATGTGACCATCACGACCACGGAGAAGGACATACCTGCGGTGAACACAGTTGCGGAAACCACAGTTGTCATTGATTTTATAACAATAAAAAAGCAGTACAGATTTTCTGTACTGCTTTTTATTTTGTTTAAACGAGTGCAACTTCCTTAAGTGCTTCGGATGCGTTTGCGATAACAGTTTTTGTCTTTTCAAAAACCTGAGCCATTTTGGCGTTATCGTTTTTACCCATCATTTCCTTGGTCTGATTTATAGCATCCTTACCCATACTGAGCTGTGTTTCATAAAGGTTGTCAAAACGCTTGAGAGCCTTTTCTTCAAGAGTATTGTAAGCAACCGAAAGGTCCTTTACAGTGCTGTTTCTTATTTCATCGAACTTTTCGAGTGTAACATCTATAATGTCTGAACGTTTCTTTGTTCTTAAAATAAGTTTGAATGAAGAAATTGTAGCCGAAGGGAACGCATCTGAACTCTTTCCTGTAACATTCTTTACGGATTTGGCAACCTGTTCGTTTACCTCTCTCATATAGTCACTTACACTACCCGCACCGCCTATGGCAGTTGTAGCAAGGTGACCTATACCGAGTTTCTTTGCAAGGTCTCTGCTCATTCTGTCGATAAGAGCGTCTGTTCTTGCCTGATGTGCTTCGATACATTTTCTGTATGCTTCGCCTACTTTATCCATAAGGTATGAATGGAAATGCGATTCAACATCTTCAGCAGTAACTTCATTTCTGCAAGCAACTATATCTTCTCTGAGTTTTGAGAAGAATTCATACATCCAGCGTTCTGCTTCCTGCTTCATTTCGGCAATACCGAGTAAAAGTTTCGGACGGTTTGCCTCAATTGCAGCATTAAGGTTAGTACTTTCTTCGAGAAACCCAAGCATAAGAGCATCAAGCTTCTGTTTGTCAAGAGATGACATTTCTGCAATCATATCAACTCTTGCAGCAGTATCTTCGAGCATAATTTCCTGCATAGTAAGAACACGCTGAACTCTGAGATAATCCTTCTGAGTGATGATATCTCTTCTGAGTGAACGTTCAAACTTGAAGAATTCTGTTTCATAATATTCCTGGAATCCCTTGAGGTCAGAACGAGGAGCATCAGTCTTTCTCTTGAATTCATCAACACCGCTTATTCCGTAAACTACTGCGTTAGGAACAATCTGCTGACAACAGAGCGCTACTCTTGTAAGAATCTTGTCGATGTCTTCTCTTGTGTTGAGAGCATCGATCATATTTACAAGAACATAAATCTTTCCGAATTTCTGAGGAGCAACATGTGTTGCAAGGAACATCTGTTCCGATTCAGAGAAGGGAAGAAGCGCTGACGCAACATAGATAACAGCGTCTGCATTGATGAGATAATCCTGAACCTGCTGGTCAAGGTCTGTGATATCCGAAAGACCGGGAGTGTCAACAATACGGATTTCTTTGAGAATTTCGGCATCGTCTCTTACATCGATGTATTCAATGGGCGAGGGGAGACTTTGCATAATAGTCTCAAGTCTTTCACGCAGAAGGTCTTCCATACCGAGTTCCATTTTCTTTCCGTTCTTGAGAACAGCAGTAACAGACGGCTTTTCACCATATGAAATTGTGTTGATTGTAAAAGTTTCAGGAGCAGCATTAACGGGAGCAAGCTGTTTTCCTAAAATCGCGTTGATTATAGTACTCTTACCACGCTTGAAGTCTCCGAGTATAACGAGAGAAAAAGGTTCGTTGCGTCGTTTTGTGATAACTCTGTCCCATTCTCTCATTCTTTCTGAGAATTCTTCTCCGAGCATTTCACAGAGTTCCTTATCGTTTATAAGGCTCTGATAACTGTTCTGAACGAACTCTATGCTTTTTAAAGCACTTTCGAGATTGAGTTCTGACTGGCTTGTCATTTTTTCGTTATCCATACTACTCAACCCCCTTTGCACCAATGATGATATCACAACGAAGGTCAACCATCGGCTTATTTACAACGTGTCTGTTTTCAGAACTTATATCACTGCGACAGTTGTAATAGATTTCGCAGTTGAGAAATTCAAGTGCACAATAAACTCTTCTTACAGCCCTTGTTGTTTCATCGGGAATAGAAAGTTCTCTTGCAGCAGTAAGTTTAACCGATTTATTGTATTCCGCAATAACTTCTTCGGGTTTGAAACTTTCGCTGTTATCATAATTCATAGATAACGAGATTTTCTTTTCCATAAGGGATTTGAGAATGTGTGGGAATCTTTCGGGTTCATCGAGACATACCATAACAGCACGGTCGTTTGTTATATCCGAAAATTTCGCCCAGTCATTCATTATGTAGTTGAGTTGTTTCGGTATACTTTCGATACGGGTAAAGTTCTTCTGCTTTTCCGAACCTTCCGCAAAACCGATGTAAGGTGCAACAAAATTATAGATACAATGATTGTTATGTGTTTTTGAAATACCCGATGCAAGAATGAATACAAGCTCTTCTTCGCTGCACATTCCCACAAGAGTTTTTGTCATAACGATACAAGGTTCAATACCATCCGCGAAAACCGCAACAAGTTCGGGTTTTTCGATTTTGGTATTTATCATTATAGCAGGAAGACGTGCTTTTAATCTTTCAGCACATGTCTTTGCGATGTCATAGATTTTTGTGTTGTTCCAACCGTCAACGGTAACAGCGCCATCAAAATATCTTTTCATAACAGATGGCATATCCGATGAGGTTATTGATTTCACAAGCTTGTTCCAGCCCGAAATATTATTGAGTGACTGTCTTGAAAGACATTCGGTCTGAAAAGCGTAGTTTACACTTTCTGATGTTATCTTCGGTGTCAATGAATGAAGAATGAGATAGGACTGAAAGCTTGTGTCTATTTTAAGTAAGGGATTTCCAAATTCAATAGCTGAACTCATTGAGTCGGCCTCCTTAATCTAAATTTAATAGAACAAACTTAAACAGTCTGTGTTTCTTCTGTCTGAACAGCAGCAGCTTCTTCTGCGGGTGCAGCAGGAGCTTCTCCTGTCTGTTCTGTTTCGCCGTCAGCGATAACTTCTTCTTCAACCTTTGTGATAGTCTGATAGAGATTATAAGCTTCAGCAAGAAGTGAGCCGACATATTCAGCAACGCTTCTGAGCCAGTCTCTTTCAGAGTCAGAAAGTTCCTTCTGTTCAGCCTTGAGCTGATTGAGGTTGTCGAGAGTCTTCTGTGTATCTTCGAGGATAACTTCTGTTTCTGTTTCGAGTTTTGATTTGAGTCCTTCGAATGAGTTGAATACCTGCTGACGAACAGTTTCAGAGAAGTCAGAATTGATCTTCATTTCCTTGAACTGCTTTCTTACAGTATTCTTGAAGTCAGCCTTATACTTGTCGATTCTTTCCTGAACAAGAAGCTTATCAACAGAGAACTTTCCTGAGAATGTTCCTGCGATACCTGCAATAGCGATTACGCAGAGTGTAACAGGGCCTGCTGTTGCAATTCCTAAAGCACCTGCAAGATAGATAGCCGCAAAGAATGTAGCATAGAATCCTGCGAAACCTGTAACACCTCCGAGGAGTGCGCCCTTGACGCCTGCTTCACGGAAACCTACGAATATACCCGCAGTACCGAAGTTGATGATAGAGCCGATTGCAGAACCGATAACTCTGTTAGCAGATCTTTCGGGAACAGAGAACATTTCCTGAATTCTGTTGACTGATGCAAAGAATTCATCTTCGAATGACTGAAGTCTTTCGGCTTCGTCCGAAAGGGCAATGTTGATTTCGTTCTGAATCTGTTCACAGATAAGCTGTGCCTTGTTTTCAATGCTTTCACGGATCTTTTCTGTGAGTTTTGCATTGACAAGTTTCATTCTGTCACGCTTGAGGTCTTCTGATGTCATCGGGAATTCATCAATAACCTGCATAGCTGTGTCTTCTATCTGAACCCAGTAATCATCGAGGATAGGCTGTAAGTCGGTGAATGCCTTGTTTGCGGCATCGTTGATTCTTACGAATTCTTCACGTTTCTTTGTTCTGATATCTTCGATTTCATCGATAGCAGCCTGATATTTTTCAAGGAACTCATCTGTTTCCATAAGAAGAGCATTTTCACGGAGAACAGTTGAGTTTACTACTTCTGAACCTGAACTGATAATCTTGTTTGCAAGCATCTGAAGAGTAATCGAACCTCTGTCCTTTGTAAGAAGTGATTCGAGTGTATGTTCGAATACAGGGAAGTTACTTTCTTCGAGAAGGGCAGCATCGTTTGTCTGCTTTGCGACAAGTGCTTTCTTGGCATAAACGCCGATAACCTTGGGAAGACCGATTTTGCGCTTATAAACCGCAAATTCCTTTGAATCTTCGCCCATAACGGCCTTTGCCTTGTCCATAACATACTGAGCGATACGTTTACGGACTGTTTCAACGATTCTTTCTTCGTCTTCACGCGCAAAAGTACCGAAACAGTTTACCGCAAAGATGATTCTTCCAAGGTCACTTGTAAGCATCTTCTTTTCAAGGAATTCCTTTTCAAACTGTGAGAAAGGAGAGTTGGCACTGATTACAAATACGGCAGCGTCGATTTCAGGAAGAATAGATAATGTAACATTTGTCATCTGTTCGTCATCGTTAAGACCGGGAGTGTCGATGATGTCAACATTGTTCTTACAGAAATCAGTGTCGTAATAAACAGTTGCTTCCTTGATTGTTTCGGCTTTCTGTTCCGATTCATAAGAAAGCTTTGTAACATAATTTGCAAGTTCCGAGATGTCAACGCTTTCCTTATCGCCGTTTTTGTATTCGATTGTAACATATGGCGATTCGCTGTATGTAACTCTGTTGAGAGTCGCAGTTGCGGGGAGAACATCGGCAGGGAGAACTTCCTGTCCGAGCATAGCGTTGATGAGAGTTGATTTACCTCTCTTGAATTCGCCGACAATAGCAACTTCAAAATGTTCCTGTGCAACTTTTTCGATTGTTGCCGCAATGGATTTTGAAGTTCTTTCGAGACCTAAAGAGTCGCAATACTGCATAAGGAGAGTAAGGCGCTCTTTAAGGGTATCGACTGTTTCTTTAAATCCGGAATAACTTCCGTAATCAAAGGTCTGGTTCATAATAGCCTCCTAATTACTGAATGTAGATTTTTCGAGTTTTTTCGAAATAAGCATACATATATCAATATTATAACAAATTACTATAATAATGTCAATTAAAAATTTGACCTATGGCATATTTTACAAATTTCTTTTGCTGGTTATGTTTGAAAAGTCAAACTTTTGGGATGAAATGTAAATTAATTATTAAATTGTTGACTTAATATTAAAATGAATGGTAAAATCAATGTAATATTGGATATTTTCAACAAACATTTTTGAAAGGAGTGGACCGTATGAGCAAAATTTCAGATTGTATCGATGAAATCGTCGGAAATGAAAACGACGAAAAGGATATAGAAGAAAGAAATAAAAAAGATATTATCTTCATAGCTTTCTGGTGTCTGATATATCTTGCCATGCTCGCTATTCAGGCGATATTTGATGAACAGATTATCCAGGCGGTTGTCGCACAGCTTCAGATTGTCGTATCAGTTGTCCTTACAGCGAGATATTGCAAAACGGGTTATCTTCTTTCGGTGGCGCTTAACGCTTTAAGCATAGTATGTGTCATTTTTAACGGTATTGCTGTCGGAAGCATACTTTTTGTCGGCGTTATAATCCCTGTCGGAACAATAATTTCAGTATCATTCCTTTTCGGAATAATAAGAAAACTCCATAAGTCTATGAAAGAGGCAAGCAACCAGCGTGAAGAACTCGTAAAACTTGCCGAGGAAGCAGAAGAGGCTTATGAAGAAGTAAGAAAGATGAACGAGCAGCTTCTCGAAACATCGAGGGTTATCAAAGAAAATGAAGAACGCCTCAATCATATGGCGCTTTTCGATGCCCTGACGGAACTTCCTAACCGCAGAATGATTATAAACCGACTTGATTTCCATATCAGTTATTCTGCGAAGACAGGAAAGAAATTTGCCGTTGTCTTTATCGACCTTGACAATTTCAAGCGTATCAATGATACATTGGGTCACGAAAAGGGTGATATGGTAATAAAGAAGATATCCCAGCGCATAACTGCCGCGCTCGATACCGATGATATCCTCGGAAGACTCGGTGGGGATGAATTCGCAATTCTTGTCCAGAGAGATGTTGACAGCGATGAAATCTTAAAATATGTCGAAGAAATCAGAGCGGCAATTTCAGAACCTATCGTAATTGGCAACGAAGAAGTAACAGTAAATGCAAGTTTCGGTGCGTCCGCTTATCCCAAGGACGGAAGCGATTCAACCGAACTTCTCAAATGTGCCGATATGGCGCTTTATAAAGCAAAGGCAGACGGAAAGAATCGTCTCGAATTCTTCACGCCTGAAATGAAGGAAGAAATTCAGCATAAGGTTGACTTTGAGGCAAGCCTTGTAGCAGGTCTTAATAAAGAAGAATTCCACCTTCTTTTCCAGCCCCAGCATGAGCCCGATGGTCAGAAACTCCGTGGCTTTGAAGCACTTGTACGATGGCGTTCAGAAGAACTCGGTCTTGTCAGCCCTATGCAGTTCATTCCTATGGCTGAAGAAACAGGTCTTATTGTCGAACTCGGAACATGGATTTTCAAGGAAGCCTGTCGCAAACTCAGAATGGCAATGGATACTTATGGTCTTGAAAATCTCGTTCTTTCGGTAAATATTTCAACAATCCAGCTTATGCAACCCGATTTCTATAACATCGTTAAGGGAATCATGGAAGAAACAGGCGTTTACGGAAGAAACCTTGAAATCGAAATAACCGAATCTGTTTTCATAAAGTCGGTTGACAATGCTGTCGAAGTTCTCAACAAAATCAAGAAACTCGGTATTTCAATAGCACTTGACGATTTCGGAACAGGTTATTCATCACTTCATTATCTCCGTTCACTTCCTATCGACACACTCAAAATCGACAAGTCATTTGTTGACGGAATAAACCGTGCTGAATCCGAAAAGGAAATAGTAGGTTCTATCATCTCTCTCGCACACAATATGAATCTCTTTGTTGTTGCCGAGGGTGTTGAAGTCGAAGAACAACTCAGTTATCTCCGTGATAGCGGATGTGACTGCGTTCAGGGTTACCTTTTAGGAAGACCTCTCGATGACGAACAGTTCAACGAAACTCTCAAGAAAGCATCTGAATACCTCAGGACATCGGAGTCTCCCGAATACAAATAACTTGTGAAAAATGCACAGTTTAATTATGCAATCAGACCCCTATTTATACCCATGAATTATTGACAGATAATGAGTTCTGTGGTATAATTTTTAATTAGATTGCGACGCTTCAGTTTGATGGTATCACCGTCGGATTGGAGCGTTTTTATTTTTTCTTTGTGGGGGAATAATTATGCAGACAAACGAAAAGAAACCTTCAGTAACAGAGTATTTCGGATGCAATGTCTTCAATGAAACAATAATGAGGGAGCGTCTCCCTAAAAACATCTATAAAGCACTCAGGAACACAAGAGAACTCGGTGTTGCTCTTGATACCGATGTTGCCGAAGTTATAGCAAACGCGATGAAGGACTGGGCAGTTGAAAAGGGTGCAACACACTATACCCACTGGTTCCATCCTATGACAGGTATCACTGCCGAAAAACATGACTCTTTCATAGCACCCACAACCGACGGCAGAGTTATTATGGAGTTTTCGGGTAAAGAACTTATAAAGGGCGAACCTGATGCATCGTCATTCCCATCAGGCGGTCTTCGTGCAACTTTCGAAGCAAGAGGATATACCGCGTGGGACCCCACATCAAATGTTTTCGTAAGAGACACAACCCTCTATATTCCGACAGCATTCTGTTCATACAGCGGTGAAGCGCTCGATAAGAAAACCCCTCTTCTTCGTTCTATGGAAGTAATCAACGAACAGGCTATGAGAATTCTCCGCCTTTTCGGTGATACAAATGCTACAAGAGTTATAACGACAGTCGGCGCAGAACAGGAATATTTCCTTGTTGACAAAGAAGTTTATGATAAGCGTGAAGACCTTATCTTTGCGGGAAGAACTCTTTTCGGTGCCAAAGCCCCAAAGGGACAGGAAATGGATGACCATTATTTCGGTTCTCTTAAAGAAAGAGTTTCTGAATATATGAAAGAACTTGACTGTGAACTCTGGAAACTCGGTATTCTTTCAAAGACAAGACATAACGAAGCGGCTCCTGCCCAGCATGAACTTGCACCTATCTATACAACCGCAAATATCGCCGCTGACCAGAATCAGCTTATTATGGATGTTATGAAAAAACTCGCCCGTAAGCATGGTTTTGTCTGCCTTCTCCATGAAAAGCCTTTCGCAGGCGTAAACGGAAGCGGTAAGCATAATAACTGGGCACTCGTTACAAACGACGGACAGAATCTTCTCGAACCCGGTAAATCTCCCAGCAGTAATTTCAGATTTTTAACATTCCTTTGTGCTATCATAAAGGGCGTTGATGAATATGCAGACCTTCTCCGTATTTCCGTTGCAAGCGCAGGAAACGACCATCGTCTTGGCGCAGCGGAAGCACCTCCTGCGATAGTGTCTATATTCCTCGGTGATGAACTTCAGAAAATCGTAGAGGCTCTCGAAAGCGGAAAACTCATCAAGTCCAATAAGAAAAAGGAATTTGTCATAGGTGTTGAAGCGCTTCCTAATTTCCCCAAGGACACAACCGACCGCAACAGAACATCTCCTTTTGCATTTACAGGTAATAAGTTTGAATTCCGTTCACTCGGTTCGGCGGATTCTATTTCCTGCTCAAATGTAATGCTCAATACAATCGTTGCATACGAACTCTGTCAGTTTGCTGACAGACTCGAAAAAGCCGACGATTTCACAAAGGAACTCAACAAACTTCTTGCCGAAACCCTCAAAAAGCATAAGAGAGTTATCTTCAACGGAAATAACTATTCTGAAGAATGGGTTAAAGAGGCTGAAAAGAGAGGGCTTAAAAATTATCCGACAACAGTTGATTGCCTTCCTCATTATGCCGATGACAAGAATATTTCGATGTTTGAAAAATTCAAGATATTCACAAAATCCGAAGTTCAGTCAAGATATGAAATTCTTATTGAAAATTACAGCAAACTCATAAAGATTGAAGCCCTTACAATGATTGATATGGCAAAGAAAGAAATTCTTCCCGCAGGGATAGAATTCACAAAGGAACTCTGCGATACGATTTCTTCCAAAAAATCAATAGGACTTAAAGGCGGTGCTGAAGAAAAACTCGCTAAGAGACTTTCTTTCCTTACCGATAAACTTCTTCTTGAGATCGAAACTCTTGAGAAAAAGACAAACAAAGCAAATACTATATCTGATTCGCTTAAACTCGCTGAATTCTGCAGGGATGAAATCATTCCTTCAATGAATGAAATGCGTCTTTATGCCGATGAAATGGAAACCATCGTGCCTGAAAAACTCTGGCCATTCCCGACATACGGCGAACTTCTTTTCGGAGTACAGTAAATATTTCAGAGAGTGTCTTTTTAAAGACACTCTTTTCCTTTGTTATCCGTTTGACTTTTTATAAAGCGTGTGGTAAGATAATAGTGTATTTATTGCTTGAATGGAGGAACTGTTATGCACAGAAAAAAATTTTTAAGAACACTCTGCGCTTTTTCTGCAGCGGCTGTTCTTCTGATGCCATCGGTGCAGAAAATAAATGCCGATGAAACTATCGAAATCGATGTTTCTATCGACACTTCTCTTGACAGAAAGGCAATAAGCAGATATATTTACGGAATAAATGATACAGCTTCGTTGTCGGGCATAAGAGCGACAGCACTCAATCAGACAGGGAACGACTTTATGACATATAACTGGGAAAATAACTTTTCCAACGCAGGGGAGAGTTACCTTGCCGCAAACCGCGATGTCATAGCCGACAGATATAATCGTCACAGTTCAGACCCTGCCGTTGCTGCTGACGGGCTTATAACAACGGCGAATCACAATCACATCGATTTCAAGATAGCGTCACTTCCTACAATAGGCTATGTTGCCGCTGATTCCTACGGTCCTCTTCTCAACTCAGAGGTTGCTCCGTCAGACAGGTGGGTAAAGACATATACATCGAAACAGGGCGAATATTCACTTTTACCTGATAAAAACGATGATGCAGTCTATATCGATGAATATCTCAACTATATCATAAATTATTACGGAAAATCCGCGTTCGGCGGAATAAGTGCATATTCAGTCGGCGGTGATTCTTTTACCTGGTCGAAGGAATTTCCTCTTGCTTCAGATAATTTTACCGTTGAAGACTATATGCAGAGAACTCTTGATATGGCAGAAATGGTCAAAAAAGCAGATAGCAATGCCCTTGTTGTCGGCGGTGGATTTTCTTCAATCGACAGTTGTGCAACTTTTGCAGAAAATGCAGGGTGGAGTAAATACAAAAACGATTACAGCTGGTTTGTTGATTATTATCTCTACGAAGTGAGTAAAGCCTCTCAGCAGAATGGAAAACGCCTTATCGATATAATAGATGTAAAATATTTTCCTGAAGAAAAAACAGAGTATGGGATAAGCATAATTTCCGAAACCTCCGACGAAGCCAACAAAATGAGAATACAGGCGGTAAGGGCACTTTGGGACGGTTCATATTCCAAAGAGGGAGAAAATAAAGAATTTTTCCCGCTTCTTCCTACATTCCAGGCTTCTATAAACGAATACTATCCGGGAACGAAACTTGCCCTTACAGAATATAATTTCGGCGGAGGAAATAATATAACAGGCGGTATCGCGCAGGTCGATGCACTCGGTTGTTTTGCCGAGGAGGGGGTTTTTCTCGCTTGTCTTTCACCCGACAAGGATGACGACACAACATATCAGTATTCCGCTATAAACCTTTTTACAAATTATGATGGAAACGGCGGGGAATTCGGCGATGTCAGCGTAAGGTCAGAAAATGACAATGCAGAACTTTGCTCATCGTTTGCAGCTATTGATAACGAAGGAGTACTTAATGTCATTCTTTCAAATAAGAGCGATACCCTTACAGAAACAATAAACATCGATATCTCTTCAGAATACAGATACTCTTTTGCCGAAACTTATGGCTTTTCATTCGGAAAACCCGAAATAACAAAAGGGATGTCGTATTCTCTTTCAGATGATTATCTTTCGGTAACCCTTGAACCTTACAGTGTAATGCTCATATCTTTCAAGCCTGCACTTTCGGTTGAAGCAAAACCTGAAGAAACTTCAGCGGTAACATCAGTTGTTACAGAAAATCCGCCTGAAGTAACATCATCTCCTGAAGAAGTAACCCCTGAAGAAACAACAGATGAAACTCATGAAACGGAGAAAAACAGCGATATTATACCTCTTCTCAAAATAGGTGCGGTGCTGTTCGGGCTTCTCACAGCAATAGGAATGATTTATCTTTTTGCAAACGAACTCCGCAATCAGAAAGAAGAATAAACCTGAATGAAATCGCCTGCATTTTTGTGCGGGCGGTTTTTGTTAATTTTTTATCTTTTTTCTGAAAAACTCTTTACAAACTTAAAATTTTAGTATATAATATACAATGTGTAGTACTATACACTGATATTGGTTTGAAGGGAGGCGGTATTTTGAAAATAACAGCAAAGTTTTCGCTTGCAATGGCATTCATTGCTTTGATTGCGATAATCATTTTCAATGTTGTTGCATATAAAGAAATCTTTGATATAACCGATTCTTCAGCAGAAAATTCAATTTCTGCGACATCTGCTGCACAGGCAGAGATGGTCGGCTCTTTTGTAAACGAGCTTCAGAATAACGGAAAAAATATCGCCATCAATAAATATATCTCTTCATATGCATCCATCATGTCAATGGCTGTTTATGACAGACCTTATCATCCTCTCTATTCCGAATTTGATTATACCGAACTCTACGCACAGAATTCGATAAATTCGTATCAGCAGAGCAACTCCAATGTAGAGCTTGCCGCTATTCTCGATAAAGAAGGCAATATCGTTTTAAGCTCAGAGGATTGCGATGAATACCTTTACATACTCACAGAAAATCCTGACCGCATAACCATTGCTTCAAACAATGGCGGTATATCCGATTTTATCACAATCAAAGTCGGGGGAACAAATACAGTCGCCTTCCTCGTGTGCAAAGATATTCTCTATGAAGAAGAAAGAGTAGGAACATTCGTCCAGCTCTGCACAACAACCCAGATGCAGAAGAAACTCTTCTCAACAAAGGTGACTAATTCCTCAACGGGCGCGGTTATCGATGCTTATGAAAATATACTCAACCTTTCAAACGGAAAAGCGACAGAATACAGAAAAGACAGTAATTTCACAGCGTATTCTGACCTGTTTGTAAAATCCGTTTCAGAAGAAGAAACTATCTTCGAAAATATCGAAGTTGACAGAATATCGAATTATGTCTGCATTTCCTCAATTTACGGAACAGATTGGAAACTTGTCAATATCGTCGGAAGAAACGATATTTCAAACGAACTTGGTATAACAACAAAGGCTTTCAATTTAGCAACAACAATCTGTGCGATTGTCGAAATAGTTGTCATAGTGTTCTTTGTTATCTATTTTTCAAGACCTATCCTCAATATCGTTGATGTTCTTACCAAAAAGAGCAGGGGTGACCAGAAATCAAGATTCGAAATCAATTCATATGATGAATATGGTCAGATAGGCAGAGCATTCAATACAATGTTTGATGACGTTTTCGAAAGTGAACAGCGTTATCGTACAATAGTTGAAATGACAAACAATATCGTCTTTGAAATCAACTTTGCAAAGCAGAGTGTCTATGTTTCAAACAACTTCAACAAACGATTCAGTTTCAGACCCAAATCAGATGACATTCAGGATTCGTTCTTCTATAAGCTCAAAATCCATAAGGATGACCGTTCAAGATACTTCACCGATCTTGACCATATCCTCAATGCCGAAACGAACTTCTTACAGGGAGAATATCGTTTCCAGAATATCTATGGTGACTTTGCCTGGGTGCTTATCCGTGCAACAAAATTCTTTGACCGTGATGATGTTCCTACAAAACTCATCGGTGTCATCGTGGATATAGACCGTGAAAAGAAAGACGAAATGCGTCTTTTACAGAGAGCGAATTTTGACGCACTCACACAGGTTTATAACAGAGAAAGCTTCATCAAAACACTCGCTAACGAATTTGAACTTTCATCAGTCCGTAAATATAACAGTTTCATTATGTTTATCGACCTTGATGATTTCAAGCATTTCAACGACGATTACGGCCACGCGTGTGGCGACGAAGTCCTTAAATTCACAGCCGATACCCTCAAAGAACTTGTCTTTGAAAAAGGCTTTGCAGGTCGTTTCGGAGGAGACGAATTCGTTGTATGCGTCAATGTTCCCGATGTTGATGCGGCAACAATGGCTAAAGAACTCATAAAGATTATGAGTGGTGGCTTTACATCCGAATCAACAGGCGAACATCTTGCAGTAAACTGTTCAATAGGTATTGCTTATTTCAACGAAAACGGCAAGAACTGCGAAGAACTTTTCAGTGCAGCAGACGAAGCGATGTATGGCGTAAAGAAACACGGCAAATCAAACTTCGGTTTCGCTTCATCAAGAGGGTCGACAAGCGGTACATCTCCCGTTGTGCCTAAACCTATCGACAGCGATAACAGATAAAATTTCTGTAAATAATAAAATTGCGGTATCATCTTTTCGGATGATACCGCTTTTTTATCTGTATAAAATCTTTTGAGCAAGTTGAGGATTATCGTATATATTTCCGATGACTTCGATTATGTGGTTGTCAAGTGGAACAAAATCAGGAGAGAAGAACTGATACAAAGGAACAACCGCCGCACCGAGTGAAACTTTTTCCGAATCTGAAAATTCAAAGAAATAATTTCCGTTATAATTCTTTACAATTCCTGATTTTGAAAATGTTATTTCAGCATCTTCGGGAATAGCCTTGTCGCGTTCGATTTCCGTCATAACAGTTTCGCCGTCAAGTCCTGTTTCTATTCTTACCGTTTCATCTCTCGTTCCGTTATATGCCGTTATCGAAATTATATCCCCGTCAAAAATCGCAGATTCGTGATTTGTTTTAAAAGGGGAGAGGATACCTACTGTTTCCTGCCTTAAATTTGTTACTTCATAAAATCTCTGCTGGTCCTCGTTTTCAGGAGTCCCTGCAAGAAGATATTTATTTCCGACAGTGTCTGTATAAAGCTGACCTATTATCCAGTCTTCGTTTACAACATATCCTAAATTTCTTTTCATTTTAGCACGATATGTTATAACAGGGTAAACGAGCGAAAGTCTTTTCATAATCATAATAGTCCTCCATAGGAAAAAAGGTGATTTATTCAATCTCTGAGATTATTCTTGCGGGAACACCGCCTATGACAACATTATCTCCGAAATTCTTTGTAACAACAGCGCCCGATGCTACAATAACACCGTTTCCGATTGTTACACCTGGGTTAATAACCGCTCTTGCACCAATCCAGCAATCATCGCCTATTGTTATCACTTTTCCGAGTTCAAGGCCTGAATTTCTTGTTTTTGCATCCTTAGGATGTGTCGCTGTTGTGATAACAACATCAGGAGCAATAAAACAGTTTTTACCTATTCTTACTTCAGCAACATCAAGTATTACGCAACCGAAATTAGCGTAAAAATTATCCCCGACATATATATTGCATCCATAGTCACAGTGAAAATCAGGTTCAATGTATATTTCGCCTTCAACTTTTCCGAAAAGTTCTTTGAGAATTTCTGTTCTTTTGTCGATTTCGGTTACAGATGTTGCATTGAATTTTTCTGTCAGAAGTCTCGCATCTCTTCTCATAGTAACAAGTTCTTCATCTGCCGATAAATAAAGTTCGCCTTTAAGAGCCTTTTCTCTTTCGGTCATATTTCTTCCTCCAATAAGCATACCGCGTGTGATGCGATACCTTCTTTGTTTCCTGTAAATCCTAATTTTTCCTCGGTTGTTGCCTTAACACTTATCCTGTCCTTTTCAGAAGACAGCGCATCGGCAAGTTTTTCTCTCATTCTGTCGATAAAAGGCGAGAGTTTCGGTTCCTGACATATAACAGTAACATCAACATTCCCGATTTTATAGCCTTTTTCTTTCATTATGTTATATACTTCTTTAAGAAGCATTATACTGTCAGCACCCTTGTATCTTTCGTCACTATCAGGAAAATGTTTTCCTATATCTCCCATAGCGAGAGCACCTAAAATACTGTCAGCAACAGAATGGGTGAGAACATCCGCGTCAGAATGTCCTAAAAGTCCCTTTTCGTAAGGGATTTCCACTCCACCCAATATAAGTTTTCTGCCTTCTACAAGTCTGTGAACATCATATCCGTGTCCGATTCTCATAAATCAGTCATCTCCTTCAAAAATCGCTCTTGCAATCAAAAGGTCATCCGGAGTTGTAATTTTTATGTTGCTGTAATCTCCCGTTGTAACGGCGATTTTTCCGCATACAGCCTCAACAAGCTGACAGTCATCGGTAAAATCGAGTTCGTGTGCAACGGCAAAATTAACACCATCGATATAAAGCGTTTTCTTGAAAACCTGAGGAGTCTGGATAAGATATAATTTCGAACGGTCAGGGGTGTCTGTAACAAGCCCGTCGTCAACAACCTTGACAGTGTCCTTTACAGGAACACCAAGCGCAGCACCACCGAAAACTCTTGCGTCTGCAATGGTTTTTTCAATAAGTTCGGTAGAAATTAAAGGTCTCGCGCCGTCATGAACGGCAATCATTGAAGTTTCCGCTTCCGATGCTTTAAGTCCGTTTATAACAGACTGCTGTCTTGTTTCTCCGCCTGCAACTATTTTCGTTACCTTTGACGCACCGCATGATGCGACTATCATTTCAAGCTGAGGGATTTTCTTTTCCTTTGTGACGATTATTATTTCCGCAACCGAAGGCGCATTTTCAAAAGCGGTTATTGTTCTTGCGATAACCGATTTTCCGCAAAGGTCAGCAAGAAGTTTGTCTTCGCCCTTCATTCTCGAAGCACTTCCCGCTGCGGCGATTATTACGGTTGTATCTTTCAAAGCCATAAAAACAACTCCTTATGTCAGGTCTATTTATCAAAAAGATAGTAATACTGTAATTTTTCGTATTCCGAAATTATTTCGTCATCAATTTCTTCTTTGTTGTAACATATATTTCCTTCATTGTCGATAATTATGTTCGGACTGAAAACAGGGTATTTCTGATACATTTCATCTCTGAACATATCAAACTGTGTAAGTTCAACACCTGCTTTTTTCTTTGTCAGAAGAGAAAGATAATTAAGGCTTACAAATCCTGCGTCTTCTGTTTCTGTATCGAAGTTTGTCCAGATAAAGAATGGTGTGCTGTATTTTGAAAGTGTTTCATCAACCTCAGGAACAAATCCTGATGAAATATTGTTCTTTTCGATAAGACTGTCCATTCCGGGAATATGATCTCCGAAGAAAACGATAACCGTATCCTCTTCGGTATCTGAAAAATATTCAATCAGTCTTTTTATTTCATTGTCTGAGATTTTTACAAGCGAAAGATACTGGTCAAAATCGTATATTCCGGTACCTGAGGAGATTGTGTTTTCAAAATCTTCACCTTTGTAATCATAGGGCCAGTGATTCTGCATAGTTACAATAAACTGAACTGTTCTTTCGCCTTCGGGTTTGTTTTCGAAAAGTTCTATTGCCTTGTCATAAGTAACACCGTCTCCGATGTAGCCTCTTATAAGGTCAACACCTTCGTAATAAACTGCACCCTCCATATTTTCAATCTGTTCTTTATAATATTTCTGGTCAGAGAATTTAAGCCCGTCATAGAATTCATCAAATCCAAGGAATGTGAAAACACTTGAACGTTTATAGTTACTTGCGATATACGGGTGCATATAGATTTTATTGTATATATCGGAATCAAGGTCACTTATGATTGTCTGTGTATCATCGCGGATATACTGTAAATACGGATATGTGTCATGAGGCAGGAATGCCATAGAAAGCCCTGTGAGATATTCAAATTCAGAGTTACAGGTTTTTCCGCCTATACTTGAAACAACAGTATATCCTTTCGTTACATTTTCGTCAAGTGAATTTATGAAAGGAGTAGGGTCTTCGCTTGGATTTATTTCTGTGAAAAGAGAAAGGTCAGAATAGGCTTCGTTCATTATTATGATTATGTTGGGATTTCTGCTTTCTTCTTTCACATCATATCTTTCAAGGATGTCATTTACAGCTTTTACAGAATAGTTTTCAGGAGGAGTGTGAATCCTTTCCTTTATATTCATAACAAGGTTATAACATATGCCTCTTTCGTTGAATGTATACTGATTATACCAGTTATATATTGTCGAGTATTCGTCGAATTCTTTCAAAAACAGAATTGAAGAAAAAATTGTCCATATACATACAAATTCATATACTCTTGTTTTTACTCTTATACTGTTCACTTTTTTCGGAATATACGGAAAAACAACCGAACATACAACCAACGCAACTGTGCAGAGAAAAGAATAATAAACATTTTCTGTTATTTCATAAGAATAATTCGATGCAACTGTAAGAGCGGTTCTGAATGCTGAAAAATCCGAAAGCGTAAGAATATTTCCTCTTATCGCAATAAGAACATCATTAAGTGTGTAAAGAGAAAAACACAGCAAAGTTGTTATGACAGAAGTTACAGCAGAATTCCTGATTATCAGAAATAAGATAAAACAGACAATGCTGATAATGAACAGATTCATCACAACATAATTGCGGTTTGATGCAGGCGCGACAAATATGGTGTTTACTACAGGGACTGCAATAAAAATAAAGATTGATATTATATTTCTTACAGATTCCGGAATGCTTTTCAAAAGACCTGTGGATTTAAAACAAAGCATCATAGAGGTGATAAGCCCGGAAATAAAATATAAATAAATATCTGTTGTTATATCAACAAAAAGGAGCGGAACAGCAAGAATAATCATTGAAAAAGCAAATATAATGAGGAACTTTACCTGATTTTTCAAGGATAGCTCCTGCAAAGCTTTTACAATATTCATTTCCATCACTCCTTTACTCGTCTGACCAATATGATAATTATACAATATTTGTGTGATAATTACAATAACTTTCCGAAAAAATATTGCAGAATGCTAAATAATATGGTATAATAAATCGGTTAATATGCAGGTGAATTTCTGCTTATGTATAATTTTTACATTTATGGGAGGTGTGGTCTTGCGTATCCTCGGAATAGACCCTGGTTATGCCATTATAGGATATGGCGTTTTAGAGTATGACGGAAGAAGTTTCAAGACAATAGCATTCGGTGCTATAACAACAGAAGCGCACACACCTTTCACAGAAAGATTATCAGATATCTACCGCGATATGTGCACAGTTCTTGATACATACCGCCCCGATACAATGGCTATCGAAAAGCTTTATTTCAACACAAACCAGAAAACAGTTATTGATGTTGCACAGGCAAGGGGAGTGACAGTTCTTGCCGCATCGCAAAGATGCGTTCCTATAACCGAATATACACCTCTTCAGGTCAAGATGTCGGTAGTAGGATATGGCAGAGCGGAAAAGAAACAGGTTATGGAAATGACAAGAAAAATCTTAAAGCTTGCATCCGTTCCGAAACCCGACGATACGGCCGACGCACTCGCAATAGCAATATGCCACGGACATACCCTGAATTCACAGCGTATATATCATCAGACAGGAGAATAAAATATTATGATTTACAGCATAAAAGGTGAACTCACTCATACAGAACAGAATCTCGCTGTTATCGAATGTGGAGGAGTGGGATATGCCTGCCGCACAACATTCACAACCCTTTCTCAGATAGGTCAGACAGGAGAAACAGTAAAACTTCTTACCTATCTTCATGTGAGAGAAGATGCAGTCGAACTTTTCGGCTTCTATACACAAAGCGAACTTACCTGCTTTAAAATGCTTCTTTCGGTTTCGGGTGCGGGCCCCCGAACAGCACTCGCTATTCTTTCTGATACAACTCCCGAAAAATTTGCGCTTTCCGTTGCAACAGGGGATGCAAAGGCGTTTACAAAAACAAAGGGAGTAGGTCCTAAACTCGCCCAGAGAATTATTCTCGAACTCAAAGATAAAATTGCCAAAGAACAGTTATCACAGGAAAGCGTTGCTGTTGCTGAATTTACTGCTGTCAATAACAGTGGCGCAGTAGGGGAAGCAATTTCAGCACTCGTTGTTCTCGGCTACTCACAGACAGAAGCGGCTTCTGTTGTATCAAAACTCGATGCGTCGCTTTCTGCTCCCGAACTTATAAGAAAGTCACTTCAGCTTATAGGTAAAAATAAGTAATTTTTTAAGGATGTGAAAATATGCTCGAAGCAGGAGAAATCAATTTTGAAGAAAGAATGGTCGCTCCCGAGGCTACAAGAGAAGATACAGACATAGATTTTTCTCTTCGACCCAAAACTCTTTCAGAGTATATCGGACAGGATAAGGTAAAAGAAAATCTCAAGATTTTTATAGAAGCGGCAAAACAGAGAGGAGAGCCTCTCGACCATGTTCTTCTTTACGGCCCTCCGGGACTCGGAAAAACAACTCTTTCAGCAATCATCGCTCACGAAATGGGCGTTAATATAAGAATAACATCAGGCCCTGCGATAGAAAAACCGGGTGATTTAGCGGCACTTCTCACAAACCTCTCTGAAAACGATGTTCTTTTCATTGACGAAATTCACCGCCTTTCAAGAGCGATAGAAGAAATTCTCTATCCCGCACTTGAAGACTGCGCACTTGACATCATCATCGGAAAAGGCCCTTCCGCTCAATCGATAAGAATTGACCTTCCTAAATTCACTCTTGTTGGTGCAACAACAAGAGCGGGTCAGCTTACATCACCTCTCCGTGACAGATTCGGAATGGTTATGCGCCTTGAAATGTATACCCATGAACAACTATGTGAAATCGCTATGCGTAGCGCAGGTGTTTTAGGAATTTCCTGTGAACGCGAAGGCGCTATGGAAATAGCAAAGCGTTCAAGAGGAACACCTCGTATCGCTAACCGCCTTTTAAAGAGAGTTCGTGATTTCGCCGAAGTTATGGGAAACGGCGTTATAACAAAGGATATCGCTTCATTAGCGCTTGACAGACTTGAAATAGACGCATTGGGTCTTGATACACTCGATAAGCGTATGCTTGAAATGATAATCAAGGGTTATAATGGTGGTCCTGTAGGTCTTGAAACTCTTGCTGCTGCAATAGGCGAAGAAGCAGTTACCTTGGAAGATGTCTGCGAACCTTACCTTATGCAACTCGGGTTTATTTCGAGAACACCGAGAGGAAGATGTGTAACATCACTCGCTTACGAACATTTAGGGCTCACACCCAACAAAAAAATAAATCCGTCGGACGACGGACAGCAGAGTCTTTTGTAATTTGAAAGGAGTCAGACACAATGGCAA
This sequence comes from Oscillospiraceae bacterium, assembly GCA_017536405.1. Classification (GTDB taxonomy): domain Bacteria; phylum Bacillota; class Clostridia; order Oscillospirales; family Ruminococcaceae; genus RGIG4131. The sequence goes on along the minus strand of JAFXHL010000068.1, from coordinate 11,167 downwards.
GATTATTCGGAACAGACGGCGCAAGGGGAGTAGCAATAACAGAACTCACCTGCGAAACCGCTATGCAGATAGGAAGAGCGGCCGCCCTTGTTCTTACAAAACATACATTACATAAACCAAAAATCTTCATCGGAAAAGATACAAGAATATCATCAGATGTTTTAGAAGCAGCACTTTCAGCGGGTATCTGTTCTGTCGGTGCGGATGCAGTTATTTTGGGAGTAGTTCCTACCCCTGCTGTTGCTATGCTTGTCAAAAAATATAATGCCGATGCAGGCGTTATGATTTCAGCGTCACATAACAGCGTTGAATTCAATGGCATAAAACTTTTCGCACACGACGGATATAAACTTTCAGATGAGATTGAAGAAGAGATAGAAACACTCATTCTCGATACTCCCGAAGTCCTTACAGAAAATCTTAAAAACGGAACAGAAATCGGAAGAATAGAAAGAAAAGAAACAGCCGCAGATGAATACATAGATTACATAAAGAATGCTGTAAACGCAGACCTTTCAGGAATAAAAGTCGCAATCGACTGTGCAAACGGAAGCTCATCAGCAACAGCGGAAAAACTCTTTACAAAAATGGGTGCAGAAGTTCTTTGTATAAGTTCTTCTCCCGATGGAACAAATATCAACGATAAATGCGGTTCAACCTATATGGAAAATATCAGCGATTTCGTAAAGAAAAATAATTGCGACCTTGGCGTTGCATTTGACGGTGATGCTGACAGATGCCTTGCTGTTGACGAAAACGGTGAACTTGTTGATGGTGATAAACTCATAGCGATTTTTGCAAAGGCTATGAAAGAAGAGGGAACTCTTAAAAACGATACCGCTGTTGTAACGGTCATGACAAATATCGGCTTTATGAAGTTTGCGAAAGAAAACGGAATTTCTGTTGAAACAACAAAAGTCGGTGACAGATATGTTCTTGAAAGAATGAAGGAAAAAGATTTCAACATCGGCGGAGAACAGTCGGGTCATATCATCTTCCTTGAAAACGCAACAACAGGCGACGGTCAGCTTTCAGCGGCAAAACTTCTTTCGTTTTATAAAAAGGCAGGAAAGAAAATGTCAGAACTCGCTTCCGTTATGACATATTACCCTCAGATACTTGTCAATGTAAAGATAAAACCCGAATGGAAGAATAAACTTGATACAGTCAAGGAAATAACCGACTGCATATCAAAGAATTCAGAAAAACTCGGCGATGACGGAAGAATTCTTGTCCGTGAAAGCGGAACAGAACCTCTCATAAGAGTTATGGTTGAAGGAAAAGAACAGTCTGAAATCAACAGGATAGCAGAAGAAATAGCAGATATGGTAAAGAAAATAATGGTTTGATTTTTAGGAGTTTGAAATGAGAACAACATCTGATTGGAAAGATTACCGCCTTCTCGATACATCTTCGGGCGAAAAACTCGAAATGTGGGGAGATATAATTCTTGCAAGACCTGACCCACAGGTTATCTGGAAAACAGAAAAAGACCCACAGCTCTGGAGTAATGTCCACGCAAGATACAATCGTTCTTCAAAAGGCGGCGGAAGCTGGGATTATAAAAAGAAATTCTCTCCCGAATGGCAGATAAACTACAAAGACCTTACATTCAACATAAAACCGACAGGCTTCAAGCATACGGGTCTTTTCCCCGAACAGGCTGTAAACTGGGATTTTATGCGTGATAAGATAAAGAATGCAGGAAGAGAAATAAATGTCCTTAACCTTTTTGCGTATACGGGCGGAGCAACTCTTGCCTGTGCATCGGCAGGAGCTTCTGTGTGCCATGTTGATGCTTCAAAGGGAATGGTTCAGTGGGCAAGGGAAAATGCAGCGTCCTCATCTCTTTCAGAAAAACCTATCCGCTGGATAGTTGACGACTGCGAAAAGTTTGTAAATCGTGAAATAAAAAGAGGAAGAAAATATGATGCCATTATTATGGACCCTCCTTCATATGGCAGAGGTCCCGGCGGAGAAGTATGGAAACTCGAGGATTGTATTTATGACCTTGTAAAACTCTGTTCAGAAGTGCTTTCCGATAAACCGCTTTTCTTCCTTCTGAATAGTTATACAACAGGTCTTTCACCCTCTGTAATGTCATATATCCTTTCCGAAACAGTAGGAAAGAAATACAATGGAAAAGTATCTGCGGATGAGATAGGGCTCATCTGTGAAAAGAGCGGGGTTTGTCTTCCCTGCGGAAGCACAGCGATGTGGGAAGAAATATAAAAGGGGGATTATTATGAAACTTTATCTTAAACAGGAAGTTTTTACTTTTCTGGATAGTTATAATATCTATGATGCAAATCAGATGCCCGTATATAAAGTGAAAACAAGAATATATAAATTTCCTCCCGGATTTGATATTGTTTCGTGTATGGGTGATATTATATTTACAGTAAGTCGTCATTTTCAGTTCTTTGGCAGAAAGTACGATATCCTTCATAACGAAATGACAGTTGCAACTATCGAACGCAGATTTGCCTTGTTTGAAAGAGCGCTTGATATCACAACTGTAACGGGCGATGTTTTCTCCGTTGACGGAGATTATTTCGCATGGAATTTCACAATAACAAAAAACGGAATGCCGTATGCAACTGTTAATAAGGCTTTTCTTTCGTGGGGAGATTCTTATGAAATCGAAGTTTATGATGACAGGGAATGTGCATTCGCAACAGCGCTTGTCGTTGCGATAGACGATACATTCCATGACGGCAAAAGAAGATAGTTATAAAAACGGAAGTGTAAAATGGAAAAAATAATTGAAGCAAAAGATGTCTGGTTTCATTATCAGAATGAAGATTTTGAAGAAGAAAATGCTCCGATAAAGCAGGTTTTAAAAGGCATTTCCCTTGATATAAAAAGAGGAGAGTTTGTTGCCGTTTTAGGACATAACGGCTCGGGCAAATCGACAATAGCGAAGCATTTCAATGCTATTCTTACAGCGGATAAGGGAAAAATCCTTGTTGACGGAATAGATGCCTCTGATGATGAAAAACTTTTCGATATAAGACAGAGAGTGGGAATGGTTTTTCAGAATCCCGATAACCAGATAGTAGCAACAATAGTTGAAGAAGATGTTGCGTTCGCACTTGAAAATTTAGGTGTCGATCCTTTGGAAATGCGTGAAAGGGTAGATAACGCCCTCAAGGATGTCGGAATGTATAAATACAGGGAACACGCACCTCATCAGCTTTCAGGAGGACAGAAACAACGTGTTGCCATAGCGGGAATAATTGCTATGTGCCCCGATTGTATAGTTCTCGATGAACCGACAGCCATGCTTGACCCTATCGGAAGAAAAGAAGTTATGAAAACGATAAAGAAACTCAATCGTGAACACGGAGTAACAATTATTCTCATAACTCATTATATGGATGAAGCCGCAAAGGCCGACAGAATAGTCGTTATGGACAGCGGAAAGACAATTCTTGACGGAACTCCCAAGGAGGTTTTTAAGAATGTCGAACTTTTGAAATCCGTAGGGCTTGATGTTCCTCAGGTAACAGAACTTGCATTCGGGCTCAGAAATAACGGAATAGATATCCCCGATGATATTATTACCGAAGAAGAATGTATCGAAGAAATTATAAAAATTATTGAGAAAGCAGGAAAATAACATTGGCTATAATTAAAACGGAAGACTTGACCTATGTATATAGCGCAGGTACTCCTTTTGAAAAAAAGGCAATTGATAGTCTTAATATAGAAATCGAAGAGGGCGAACTTGTAGGCATCATAGGCCATACAGGCTCAGGAAAGTCTACTTTTATCCAGCACCTTAACGGACTTTTAAAACCTACTTCGGGCAAGATTTATATAGACGGAACTGACATATGGCAGGACAAGCAGACAACTCTTGAAACAAGATTTAAAGTCGGTCTTGTTTTTCAGTATCCTGAATATCAGATTTTTGAAGAAACAGTTTATAAGGATATCGCTTTCGGACCTAAGAATATGGGCCTTTCGGATGAAGAAATCGACAAGCGTGTCCGCGAAACCGCAAAACTTGTTGAAATAAGCGATGAACAGCTTGAAAAATCCCCTTTCGAACTTTCAGGCGGACAGAAACGCCGTGTTGCGATAGCAGGCGTTATGGCTATGCGTCCTAAGGTTTTAATCCTTGACGAACCCTGCGCAGGACTTGACCCTAAGGGGAGAGACCGTATCCTTGACAGAATAAGAGAATATCATAAGGAATATAATTCAACTGTTCTTCTTGTAAGTCACAGTATGGAAGACGTTGCAAAAATTGCAACAAAAATCCTTGTTATGAATAATTCATCGATAGTCTGCTATGATGAACCACCCAAGGTTTTCGGAATGGCAGATGAAATCGCAAAGATGGGGCTTGATATTCCTCAGATAACAAAGGTTTTCAACGCACTCAAAGAAAAAGGCTATCATATCGCAGATGATGTATATACAGTGCCTTATGCCTTGAAAAAACTCCTTTCATATCTTGATGAAAAGGGGGTAAAACTTGATGCTTAAAGATATAACAATAGGTCAGTTTTTCCCTGGAAATTCAATAGTCCACAGACTTGACCCGCGTTTTAAAATCGTAATAACAGGTGTTTTCATAACATTCCTTTTCTGTGCCGAAAATTTCTATGGCATACTTTTCGGAATGCTTTTTGTAGCACTCACAGTGCTTCTTTCAAAAATTCCTATAAAGATGATTTTCAAAGGAATGAAAAGTATCATTCCCCTCATTATTTTCACATCCGTTTTAAACATCTTCTTTATTGAGGGAGAAATTCTTTTCAGCTGGCAGTTTATCAAAATAACAAAAGAAGGTCTTGAAACATCGCTGTTTATGATACTCCGTATTATATGCCTTATTTCAGGAACATCCCTTCTTACCTATACAACCTCACCGATAACACTTACAGATGCGATAGAACAGCTCTTATCTCCTCTTAAAAAGGTAAAGATGCCCGTTCACGAATTTGCTATGATGATGACGATAGCACTCCGCTTTATCCCGACACTTATCGAAGAGACCGATAAGATAATGTCAGCGCAGAAAGCGAGAGGGGCAGACCTTGAAACAGGCGGACTTATAAAGAGAGCGAAAGCACTTGTTCCCATTCTTATCCCTCTTTTTGTATCTGCATTCAGAAGAGCAGAAGAACTTGCTGTTGCTATGGAATGTCGTTGTTACCGAGGCGACGAAGGCAGAACACGCCTTAAACAACTCAAATCAGGCGGAAAGGATTATATTGCGCTTGCCTTATCTCTTTTCTTCCTCGATGTTGTGATATTTTTTAACTGTATTTTTTAAGTAGGTGACTTATGAGAAATATCAAGGTTACAATGTGCTACCGCGGAACGAATTATCATGGTTTTCAGAGACAGGATAATGCTATCGCTATTCAGCAGATTGTAGAGGAAAAACTTTCTAAGATTCTCGGCGGAGAAGATGTTACAATATACGGCTGTTCGAGAACAGATACAGGCGTTCACGCACTTGAATATTGTTTCAGTTTCAGAACAGAAAGAACAATCCCTCTTTTAGGACTAAAAAGAGGACTCAATTCAGAACTTCCCAAAGATATTTCTATTCTCTCCTGCGAAGAGGCAGAAGAAGATTTCCATGCAAGGTATTCCTGTAAAGGAAAGGAATATATATATAAAGTCCATTGCAGTGAAAGTCATAACCCTTTTGCCGAAGATCTTTCCTATCATTACAGAAGAAAAGTGGATTTTCCTCTTTTGTGCGAAGAGGTAAAGGCTTTTATCGGAACACACGATTTCAAATCATTCTGTTCAACAGGCTCGGATAAAGAAATAACAGTAAGAACGATTTATGATTTTACTGTTGAACAAAACGGCGAAGAACTTATTTTCAGAGTCTCGGGAGATGGATTCCTCTATAATATGGTAAGAATAATGATAGGAACTCTTCTCTGGATAAACGAGGGAAAAATCGAAAGAGGTTCGATTCCTTCGATACTCGAAGCGAAAGACAGACTCAAAGCAGGCAAGACAGCACCAGCCTGCGGACTTTATCTCAACAAAGTTTTTTATTGATGAAAGGATTAGTCTATGGCAATAGAATATAATCTTAACGATATGCAGAAACGCAGAAGAAAGAAAAAACTTGTCCGCTTTGCAAAAAAAGCGGCAGTTGTTCTTGTTATAGCGTTAATAGGCGTTCTTCTTTATGTTTTCCGCTCAAAGTGGATGCCGCTTTTTGAAGGCATCGGAACGAAATACGAAAATTCCGTCCGCAACAGCGGAGAACTGGCAAAAGAAAATTTCCCTATAAAGATAAGGGGAACTTCTGACCACGAAATAGATGTTGTAGAAAACTATCTTACATATCTTGATGATACTCATTTCTATATGTATTCCGTTGATGGTGAACTTGTTGCTGAAAGACAGCATAGTTATTCTTCGCCTGTTTTAAAATCAGGACATAAAAGGTCTGTAATCTATGACTGCGGCGGAAAGAAACTCAAAGTAGAAAGCAAACAGAAAACAATATACGAAAAAGAATTTTCGGGCAATATAATTCTTGCCGAACTCAGCGGAAACGATTCTGCTGCCGTTGTTTCCGAAAGCGATGGCTTTGCTTGCGTAATGAATATCTATAATCCCGACGGAAGCGAAAGATATACAATCAAAAATGTAGAAGGAAGAATAATAGATGTTGATTTCTATGTCGGAAGTTCTGGTTGTATTGCTGTAAATGTCGGTGTTGAAGGCGGAAAACTCGTATCTTCATTATCAAAATATGATTTTTCAAAGACAGAACCCAACTGGCATTCATCACCCGTGGATACATTCGCTGTATCTGCAGAAATAATGCAGAACGGAGATATAGCGGTATTCGGAGATACAAAGTTTGCATATTATTCAAAAGACGGAGAGCTTATAGGAACTTATGAATACCCATATCAGCTTTCCGATTTCTCGGCAGGTATTTCAAATTCTGCAATACTTTTGCAGAGAGAAGAATTCAGAAAATCAACACTTGTGATAATAAATGATGTCAATAATCCCGTAACTGTAGAACTTGACAAAACAGCCAAAGGGGTTTATACTTCGGAAAAAGAGATATATGTTCTTACAACCGATGAACTTATCGCTTATTCTTTTGATGGTGTAAAAATCGATTCAATAAATGTTTCGGATAATTACACAGGTTTTGTAAAGATAGATGATTATGTATTCCTTAATGGATATAATGAGATAAACAGGACGGAATTTGCAGATTAACTGCTTTTCCGAAAGGAGAATTGTTTTGGAAACCGGATTTGCATATTTTTTTGATATTCTGACAATAGTTGTAATAGTTTCGTCTATTTATATGTGCGGAAAACAAGGGTTTGTAAAGTCGATAATAACTCTTGTCGGATATAGCCTTGCGGTTATAATATCTGTTTTTGCAGGTAATACATTAGCACCAAAGATTTACGATTCGGCAGTAAAACCTGAAATTATTTCAGTAGTAAATGAACAACTCGGTTCTGCCGATGTACCTTACGAAATAACCCATGCTCTCAACAATAAATATGGGAAATATGGAGTTAAGTTTGAAAAATCCGATGTTATAGATATACTCGGAAACAATAAGGACGAAGCAGCGCAGAATATCATAGACCATGTTTATGAAAAAGCAGGTTTTACAATTACTGTTGAAGATGCTGACGGAATAATCGGCTCTATTTTTGAAGAAAAGGTAACAGACAGCGCAAGAGAGTATCTTCCCGCAGGTATTACAGTAAATAAGATAAGCTTTGATAATGAAGAGGCATGGAATGATGCTGTTTCTGCGATAACAGGCGGAACAGTAAAACTTTCCGAATTCATTGAAAAATATTTTGTTCGCGATTTTGCTGTTTCAATAGTAAGACTTCTTATTTCTATTTTATCATTCACAATCCTGACCATTCTTATGAATGTTGCTTTAAGATTTGTTACAATAATAGATAAACTTCCGATAATAAATGCAATAAACGCGTTTCTCGGGGGAGTTATGGGGGCTATTCAGGGCTCTATAATAATGTATATTATTATCCTTGCTACAAAACTCATAGTTACCATAGGCGGAGATAATATGCTTGTATTCAATACAGAAACTATCGGAATGACATATATATTCAAGATTTTGTATAATCTTGCTTAAGGGAGGAAAATTGAAATGCTTTGTACCCGATGCAAAAAGCGTATGGCAGTTGTTTTCATAACTGCTATGCAGGGAGAAGAAAAACGCAACGAAGGACTTTGCCTTGTCTGCGCAAGAGAACTTGGCATTCCACAGGTCAAGGAATATATGGACCAGATGGGTATTACAGATGAAAATGTAGAGGATTTCTGCCAGCAGGTTGAAGACCTTGAAGAACAGTTTGAAATGGGTGGTTCTGAAACAATGCCCGGATTCTTTCAGAATTTTATGATGGGCGGTTTCCCTAAAAGCGAAAACGAAGCTATCGATGAGATCGGAGATGTAGATGAAGAATTTTCTTCCGATTCTGATTCCGATGACCCTTCGGGAATGTTTGATTTGTTCAAGAAAATGGGCAGAGACAGTGAAAAAGAAAATAAAGAGAAAAAAGCAAAGAAGAAAAAAGAAAAGAAACTCAAATATCTTCCTAATTACTGCACGCACCTCACACAGAAAGCCCGTGATGGCGAAATCGACCGTATCATAGGAAGAGATAAGGAAATTTCAAGAGTAATACAGATTCTTTCAAGAAGAACAAAGAATAACCCATGCCTTATCGGTGAACCCGGTGTCGGTAAAACTGCTATTGCCGAAGGTATTGCCCAGAAAATCGCTTCAGGGGATGTACCTTTTAATATAGCAAATAAAGAACTTTATCTTTTAGACCTTACAGCACTTGTTGCAGGAACACAGTTCAGAGGTCAGTTTGAAAGCCGTGTAAAAGGTCTTATTGACGAAGTAAAATCCGAAGGAAATGTTATCCTCTTTATCGACGAAGTTCATAATCTTGTCGGAACAGGCGATAGCGAAGGCTCTATGAATGCCGCTAATATACTTAAACCCGCACTTTCAAGAGGCGAAGTCCAGGTTATCGGCGCAACAACTTTCAAGGAATACCGAAAATATATCGAAAAGGATAGTGCACTTGAAAGAAGATTTCAGCCTGTAACCGTAAATGAACCTACAATTGAAGATACAGTAAGCGTTCTTTGCGGAATAAAGGAATACTATGAAAAATACCATAAAGTAAAAGTAAGTGATGAGATTGTCCGCTCGTGTACAGTTCTTTCTGAACGTTACATCAACGACAGATTTCTTCCCGATAAGGCTATTGACCTTCTCGACGAAGCCTGCACAAGAGCAAGCATAAATCATCCTGAAATTGCTGAATATATCAAGAAAACAGAAGAACTTGAAGCTAAAAAGAAAGAGATAACCGAAATCGAAGACAGCAGTTCTCCTGATTATGAAAAACTTTCTGTTGCCAAAGCAGAACTTATGCAGCTTGAAAATGAAATAAAACCTCTTGCCGAAACAGCAGAGAATATTTCTGTTACTAACGAGGATTTGTCAAGAGTAATCGAACTCTGGACAGGGATTCCTGCAAACAAGATTATGGAAAGTGAATTCAAGAAGATAACAGGTCTTGAAGAAGCACTCAAATCCAAAATCATAGGTCAGGATGAGGCGGTTAGTCTTGTTGCAAAGGCTATCAAGCGCACAAGAGCACAGCTTTCAAAACGTCGTCGCCCTGCAAGCTTTATATTTGTAGGTCCCACAGGTGTCGGAAAAACCGAGCTTGTAAAAGTTCTTGCTTCTGAGATGTTTGACGGGGTTGATCCTTTGATCAGACTTGATATGACAGAATATATGGAAAAACATTCTGTATCAAGAATAGTGGGTTCACCTCCGGGATATGTAGGATATGATGAAGCTGGTCAGCTTACCGAAAAAGTAAGAAGAAAGCCTTATTCTGTAATTCTCTTTGATGGAATCGAAAAAGCACATCCTGATGTTATGAATATTCTCCTTCAGATTCTTGATGAGGGAAGAATAACAGATGCACAGGGAAGAAATGTCAACTTTGAAAATACCGTCATCGTTATGACATCAAACGCAGGTTCTTCGGATAAAACTTCAGGACTTGGATTTAACAAGTCCGAAAATGAAATAAGCAAAGAAAAGGCGATGAAGGCTCTTAATGAATTTTTAAGACCTGAATTTATCGGAAGAGTTGATGAAATTGTTGTCTTTGGCGGACTTACATTAGAAAACTTCCGTTCAATCGCTGCTCTTATGCTTGATGAGATGAAAGAACCTCTTATGGAAAAGAATATTGTTCTTTCTTATGACGAAAAGGCACTTGAAGAAATTGCAACAAAGAGTCATGGCGGAAAATTCGGTGCACGTGATATAAGAAACTTTATCAGAAAGAATATCGAAGATAAGGTTGCTGATATTATAGTAAATGATGGTGCAACTGTAAGCAAAATTACAATTTCTGCGAATGAAAAAGGAATAAAAGTAACATCAAGAAAATAATTTTCTAAAAAATGAAAAAAGTGCTTGACAATCATTTTTGTTCGTGATATAATAAATATCGTCCTCAGATGAGGGCGATATCACGCGGGTGTAGTTCAATGGTAAAATTCCAGCCTTCCAAGCTGGTTACGTGGGTTCGATTCCCATCACCCGCTCCAAACTCGGATTTCCGAGTTTTTTTAAAACCTTGCGCCTTTAACTCAGCTGGATAGAGTAACTGCCTTCTAAGCAGTAAGCCACTGGTTCGAGTCCAGTAAGGCGCGCCATAGTGCCGCTTTTTTTGAGCGGCACTTTGTATGGTGGGTATAGCGTAGCTGGTTAACGCGTCAGTTTGTGGCACTGAAGACCATGGGTTCGAATCCCATTATCCACCCCACTGAGAGCCGTCGATTTTATCGGCGGCTTTTTACTTTAAGTATATACTGCCGCGATTTTTACATTAAATGTAATTTTTTTGTCGACTTTTGACGAAAGATACAAAAATGTTGAAATGTTTAGCGTTTTCCTTATTAAACATTTTCTCGAAAAAAAGCTTGACAAAGGGGGAGATGGGGAGTATAATATAAAGGCACCCTCGGAGAACGAGTGGTCAAAAAGCACCTTGAAAATTGAACAATCGACAAGACAAACCCTAAAATTCCTTAAACGGAAAAGGTCAGATGAAGA
>JAFXHL010000067.1 GCA_017536405.1 Oscillospiraceae bacterium | reverse complement strand
CCGATTTCCATACAGTCCTTTACATTCTTGTCGAACTTTTCAAAAGAGATGTCTTTCTTCGGTCTGTATTCCTTGCTTTCAATTTCGCCGTTGTGACATAAAACACCGTCGAGTGTCTGCAAGGTTATGTTTCTTTTGAAAATCTTATCAAGAACTCTTGCGCTCTGAACGTGATGATAGAAATGTATCCCTGCCTTTTCTGTAAGGATTTTGTTGAGCAGACTTTCACCCGCGTGTCCGAAAGGTGTATGACCTATATCGTGACCTAAAGAAACCGCTTCGATAAGGTCGAGATTAAGCCCTAAAACAGAGCCTATATTTCTTGCGATTCTCGAAACAAGCTGAACATGTAAAGCGCGTCTTGTTATGTCGTCGTTTTTATAGAAAGAAAAAACCTGAGTCTTGTCGGTGTATCTGTTATATGTCGGAAGATAGAGGATTTTTTCCGTATCCCTTATAAAAACAGGGCGCCACAGATTAGGCGTGTCGTGTCCCTTGTTTCGCCTTTCTGCATTTTCATCCTTGAAACGATAGGGGTTTTCTATGTGATTCTTTCGGTCTGATTCTATTCTTTCAATCAGTTCATCACTGAGTTTGTTATATGTTATATTGCTCACAGCTTTCCTCCTTTTTGGGTCGGTTTTTATAATTATACAGCATAAGGGGAGAAAAAGTAAAGCAGAAATGTCAAAATAGAGAAATTTTTAAAATAACCCCTTGCAATTAGTTTTCTTATATGATATACTTATTGAGTTAGTAAATCTTTTTCGGAGGGAAAATTATGGGAATAGTAGAAATCGTTTCAGGTGCAATTCTTATCGCTGTAAGCGTTATTGTTATTATTGTAACACTTCTTCAGGAAAGTAAGGACAGACATATGTCTGCAATCAACGGAAGTGCAGGAGAAAGCTTCTTTGAAAAGAACAGCTCACGTTCAAGAGAAGCAAAACTTTCAAGACTTACAACAGTTCTTACAATCATCTTCTTTGTTGTAACTCTTGCTCTTAATATTCTTCCTATCTTTGTAGGAAAAGAATAAAAAACCTCGGTTTATCCGATAATAACAGCAAAGCCTGAGGCTCCTGTCTGTATAAACAGGCAGGGGCTTTTTTTATAAGAAGGAGTTTTTTCGTATGAAAGATTCAATGAAGGAAGTTTTCAGAAAACGCATAGTTCTTTTTCTCCAGAAAGCCGGTAAAAAATGTATGCTTTACCGTCAGCTTGAAGCTAAATGTCACGTCAAGGGAAAAGACTATGTTTTTTTCAAAGAGGCACTTGACGAACTCAAAAAGCAGGGTATTGTTGCCGAAAACAGAAGGGGACTTTATCTTACCTCATCAGTAGGTGCATATTCAGCGCAGGTCGCAAGAATAAACAAGACATTCGGCTTCATAACAAGATTTGATGATAATACAGAAGTTTTCGTTCCGGGGAAATATCTTATGGGCGCTATGCCGGGGGATGTTGTCCTCGCAAAGCCCATTCCGTCAAGACAGGGCGGTGCCGAAGGTGAAGTTATAAAAATCCTTGAAGAAGCCAAGGCGCAGTTCACAGGCGTTGTTCTTAAAGAAAACGATAAATTCTTTATTCTTCCCGATAGCATACTTAAATCTCCCATAGCCCTTGAAAGACCCAACGGCGCTAATGTAGGTGATAAGGTTTTGGCCGAAATCTGCCATAGGGGGACAAGACATTCAGAACATACAGCGAGAGTGGTTTCAAGTTATGGTTCATCAATGAAAGCGTCTGCCTGCGCGCAGTCTGTTTTGGAACTTCACGGAATATGCCCCGAATTTCCTTTTGAGGTTTCTGATGAAGCAAAGCGAATCGAACATAAAGGCATTTCAGAAGCAGAAATTTCATCAAGAGAAGATTTAAGAGATATGATTATCTTCACAATAGACGGCGCCGATACCAAAGACATCGACGACGCCATATCTCTTTCAAAGGAAGAAGACTGCTATAAACTCGGTGTTCATATTGCCGATGTTTCATACTATGTAAAACCAAAATCAGCCCTTGATAACGAGGCTTTCGACAGGGGAACATCGGTTTATTATGCCGACAGGGTTGTTCCTATGTTACCTAAAGAACTTTCAAACGGAATATGTTCCTTAAATCCCAATGAAGACCGTCTTGCGTTCTCCTGCCTTATGGATATTTCTTTTGACGGAAAACTTTTGGGATATGATTTTAAAAAGACAGTTATCCGTTCAAGAATAAAGGGAGTTTATTCTGAAATAAACAAAATTCTCGATAACGAAGAAACCGAAGAAATCAGAGAAAAATATAAGGATGTAAGAGATACGATTCTTCTTATGGAAGAACTTGCGTCTATCCTTACAGCAAATAAAATCAAGAGGGGTGCGCCACAGATTGAAACACCCGAAAGCAAACTCGTTATAAGCGAAGATGACATCTGCATTGATGTTAAAACAAAAGAACGCGGAAAGAGCGAACTTATAATCGAAGAATTTATGCTTATGGCAAATCAGTCAGCGGCTAATTTCGGAAAACTGAATGAAATTCCTTTCGTTTATCGTATCCACGAAGAACCTATGCCCGAAAAGGTTTCGACACTTATCTCAAACCTTGACAGAATGGGCATAAAATATCCTCATTTCGATGAGATAAAGCCTTATCATATCGCACAGATTATCGAAAAACAGCGCGGAACAGATATGTTCCCCGTAATAAACAATATGGCGCTTCGCTCTATGGCAAAGGCGAAGTATTCAACCGACCCTGTGGGACATTTCGGACTTGTTCTTTCAGATTACGCACACTTTACCTCACCCATAAGAAGATATCCCGACCTTACCATTCATCGTATTATGAGTGATATGTTATCGGGAACTCCCGCAGAACTCATAAAGAAGAAATACACAGAATTCGCGAATGTTTCCGCTAATCATTCAACCGATGCTGAACTCACAGCTATGACCTGCGAAAGAGAATGTGAGGATTGCTATAAGGCTGAATATATGACATCCCATATCGGTGAGGAATTTGATGCCGTTATCGTTTCTGTTACAGACTATGGTTTCTATATTTCTCTCGATAATACAGTTGAGGGACTTGTTCATATAGAAACTCTCGGCAACGGAACTTATGACTACGACGGCTTCATAACTCTTACAGAGTGCCTCTCGGGAAAACGTTACCGTGTCGGCGATAAAATCAGAGTAAAATGCGTAAAAGCCGATGTTTCGGGCGGAAAGGTAGATTTTTCACTCGCATAATATTTTTAAAAACCTATTGCCATTTGATAATCTTTATGATAGAATTATAGTGGTATGCTTTGTACCCAGAATTTATTAAGGAGCAAATACATTATGAACTACGGTTATTTTGACCTTAAAAACAAGGAATATGTTATCACAAGACCCGATACACCTGCACCCTGGGCGAACTATTTAGGCTCACCAGAATACGGCGCAATGATTTCAAACAACGCCGCAGGTTACAGCTTTATCAAGTCAGGTGCAAACGGAAGAATTACCCGTTTCCGTTTCAACTCTATGATGGACCTTCCCGGAAGATACATCTATATCCGTGATAAAGATCTTAATGATTACTGGTCAGCATCATGGCAGCCTGTCGGCAAGCCTCTCGATAAGTATAAGAGCGAATGCCGTCACGGAACAGCATATACAATAATCACTTCCGAATACGAAGGCATAAAGGCTGAAACAACATATTATGTTCCTTTAAATAAAACTTACGAAGTATGGAACTGCGTTATCACAAACAATTCCGACAGAGTAAGAAACCTTTCAGCAACAGGCTTTGTTGAATTCACAAACGAAAGCAACTACGAACAGGATCAGATAAACCTTCAGTACAGCCTTTTCATTTCAAGAACAGAATTTGTTAAGAACAAGATTTGTCAGCATATCAGCCTTCCTATCTCAAAGGGCGTTGACGCTGCAGACGGAAGATTTGAGCGTTTCCTCGGTGTAGTAGGTGCTGACGTTACAGCTTATGAAGGCGACCTTACATCATTCATCGGTTCTTACAGAACATACTCAAACCCCATAGGAATTGAAAATGGTTGTCAGAATAAACTCAACTATAACTCAAATTCATGTGGCGCACTTCAGAGTGATGTTACTTTAAACCCCGGCGAAAGTGTTACACTCACATACATCCTCGGCGGTAAAGCACCCAAGGAATCAGAAGAAATCCTTTCTGCTTATGAAACAAACAAGAATAAAGTAGCAGAAGATCTGAATGAACTTAAAACTTTCTGGCATACAGAACTTCAGAATTTTGAAGTTGAAACACCCGATGACGCATTCAACAATATGATAAATGTATGGAATGCTTATCAGTGCTTCATAACATTCATCTGGTCAAGAGCGGCTTCATTCGTATATTGCGGACTCAGAAACGGCTATGGCTATCGTGATACAGTTCAGGACATTCAGGGTATTATCCACCTTGACCCCGAACTCGCAGGAGAAAAGATTCGCTTTATGCTCTCTGCTCAGGTTGATAACGGGGGAGGACTTCCTCTCGTTAAGTTCGACCACAACGCAGGCCACGAAGACACTCCCGATGATGACAGTTATGTAAGAGCAACAGGTCACCCCTCATATCGTGCCGACGATGCTCTCTGGCTTTTCCCGACAGTTTACAAGTATATCGGCGAAAGCGGAAATAAAGACTTTATTGACGAAGTTATCGTTTTCGCAAATGGCGGAGAGGGAACAGTTTACGAACACTTAAAGCGCGCTATTATGTTCTCGATGGAACGCCTTGGTCCCAACAAACTCCCTGCAGGACTTCACGCTGACTGGAACGACTGTTTAAGACTCGGTGCAAAGGGTGAAACAACATTCGTTGCATTCCAGCTTTACTATGCATTTACAATTATGCGTGAATATGCAGTTATGAAGAACGATACAGAATATATCGCTTATCTCGATAAAGCTCAGGCTGAACTCGGTGCAGCGCTCGAAAAGTGCTGGGAAGAAGACCAGTTCATCAGAGGTATCAGAGAAGACGGCGTTGTAGTAGGTTCAAAGAAAGACATCGAAGCTAACATCTGGCTCGAACCTCAGTGCTGGAGCGTTATTTCTGGTTTCGCAGGAAACGAACGCGGTGTTAAGGCTATGGATTCTGTTGATAAGAAACTCAACACAAAATACGGTGCAAGAGTTATGGCTCCTTCATATTTCGACCACTACTTTGATGGCGCACTTATGAAGTGCTTCAACGGTTCAACAAAGGAAAACGGCGGTATCTTCTCACAGCCTCAGGGTTGGGTAATCCTCGCTGAAAGCTTACTCGGAAGAGGAGATATGGCTTATAAATACTTCCGTGAAACATCACCCGCTTGTATGAATGATGATGCTGAAATCCGTGTTATCGAACCTTACGCACACGGTCAGTTCACAGAAAGTGTTGAATCACTCTATGAAGGCCGTTCACATGTTCACTGGCTCACAGGAACAGGCTCAACAGTAATGGTAGGATGCGTTGAAGGTATCCTCGGTATGCGTCCCGATGCTGATGGTCTTAAGATTGACCCTGCTATTCCTTCGGAATGGAACGAAGTAAAGATTAAAAAGAACTTCAGAGGAAAGAAACTCTCAATCCTCATTTCTAACCCCGATAAGAATCAGAGCGGTGTTAAATCACTCACTCTCAACGGAAAAACTCTTGAAGGATGCTACATCCCCGCAAGTGAACTTATGGAAACAAACGAAATCGTTGTTACACTTTAAAAAACAAATCCCACACGCTCAATGGCGTGTGGGATTTTTATTTATTCAGTTTGTTTTATTGCTTTTTTATTTTCTATATTTTTAAGTATCTTTCCGACAACAAAATATGCCGAAACAGCAACTATCGTTCCGAGGATGATTCCTGCAAAAACATCGCTGGGGTAGTGGACAAAGAGATAAAGTCTTGAAAAAGCAACAAGAACAGCGATTATAACAGCAGGTATCCCGAACTTTTTATCGCATAATAAAATCGCAAGTCCTGCCGCGACAGAAACCGATGTATGCGATGAGGGGAATGATGAATCGTGAGGGATATCAACAAGCATCAAGGCAAGATCCCAGTTGAAATATTCAAAAGGTCTTACTCTTCCGACGATATTCTTGATAACAAGCTGACTTAATATAAAACTTACAGCGATAGCGGCAAGCGCTGTTATTCCTATTTTTCTTGTTTTCGGAAAGACTATGAGAAGAATTGCCGAAAGCAGCCAAAAAATTCCTTTCTCACCGAAATATGTAGCGATAACAAAGAATTTATCGCAGAAGGTACACTGTAAAGTGTCCTGAATCCAATAAAGGATTGTTCTGTCGAGATTTATTATAAAATCAAACATTTTTTCAACTCCGTTATATTTTTTTGATTTTCGCAAAGTTTGCCATAAGCTTCTTGCTTCCTGCATTATCAAAAGCAACTTCAAGCATAGAGTCGTTAGACATCTTCTTTACAGAGATGATAGTACCCTCACCGAAAACATTGTGTGAAACTCTGTCTCCGACAGCAAAATCAATGTTGCATTTTGTTTCAGGCTTTTTAGCCGAATTTGCGGCAATCTGACTCTGTAAAGAAACCGATTTTGTTCCGAAACCGACGGGGTTTTTGTTAGCTGCCGAATATACAACTTTTGTGACTTTATCAATACTTTCCACAAGCGAAGGCGGGATTTCTTTTAAGAATCTTGAAATCATATTCCTGTTTGTCTGACCAAAAAGCATTCTTTCTGTGCAGTGTGTAAGATAGAGGTCTTTTTTGGCTCTTGTTATCGCAACATAAGCGAGTCTGCGTTCTTCTTCGATGTCTTCTTCCGAACCGATACTTCTTATTGACGGGAAAATTCCGTCTTCCATTCCTACAACGAAAACAACGGGGAATTCAAGTCCCTTAGCCGAATGCATTGTCATGAGAGTAACAGTTTCTGTCTGTTCCTCGAATTTGTCAACATCTGTATAGAGAGAAATTTCTTCTAAAAATCCTGAAAGTGTAGGATTTTCAGCCTGCTCCGAATACTGCTTCATTGTGGTTTTGAGTTCGTCGATGTTTTCTGCTCTTGTTATTCCTTCGTCGCCGAGAGTTGTAAGATATTTTCCATATCCCGAAACTTCGAGAAGAACATCTAAAAGTTCATCGAGAGAAAGTTCATTCTGCGATTTCGCAAGTTCTTCGAACATAACGCCGAGAGGTTTTAAAACAGATGCTTTTTTTACAGTCGGCTGATATGTATCAGCGTTTGCCATAATGCTTACAGGGCTTTCTCCTGTGTCTGTAAAAATCTGTTCAACCGCTGAAACAGTAGCGTCACCTATGCTTCTTTTAGGCTCATTTATTATTCTTTTAAGACGAAGCATATCATAAGGATTGTTGATAACAGAAAGGTATGCAATGATATCCTTTATTTCCTTGCGGTCATAGAATCTCATTCCGCCATAGACTTTATATGGAATACCCGCCGCCGTAAACGCTCTTTCGACGCTGTTTGACTGTGCGTTCATTCTGTAAAGGATGGCATAGTCTGAATATTTCTTTCCGTTTTTGATACCCTCTAAAATCTCATCTGTTATGAATTTTGCCTCTGAATTTTCATTCTGAAGTTTACAGATTTTAACCTTGTCTCCGCTTTTGTCATCTGTCCATAAGGTCTTTGATTTTCTGCCTCTGTTATTTTTGATAACACTGTTTGCGGCATCAAGGATATACTGTGTCGAACGATAATTCTGTTCGAGTCTTATTGTTCTGCAATCGTCGAATTCATCTTCAAAGCCTAAGATGTTTTCTATTGTAGCGCCTCTGAATTTATAGATACTCTGGTCATCATCACCGACAACGCAAAGATTTCTGTGTTCTCCTGAAAGAAGACTTACAAGTCTGTACTGCGCGTGGTTTGTATCCTGATATTCATCGACCATTATGTATTTATAGAGGTTTCTGTAATGACGGAGTGTTTCGGGGAATTTTTCAAAGAGTATAACAGTAAGTCTTATAATGTCGTCAAAGTCAACAGCACCGCTTGAAATGAGTTTTTTCTGATAGAGGTTGTAGACAAGGGCGATTTTAGACATTCTGAAATCATTTCCGTATTCCGCTTCAAAGTCAGAAGGGGATAACATTCTGTCCTTTGCAGAACTTATAACCCCCGCAACAGTTTTAGGCGGGAACATCTTATCTGAAATATCAAGCTCTGAAAGACAGGTTTTTATAACTCTCTGCGAATCGTCGCTGTCATATATTGTAAAATCATTGGGATATCCTAATTGTTCGATTTCTCTTCTGAGTATTCTCACACATGCTGAATGGAATGTTGCGGCGGTAATACCTGTTCCTGCGTCGCCCAGCATATCCGCAAGACGCTGTTTGAGTTCGCCCGCAGCCTTGTTTGTAAATGTTATGGCAAGGATATTCCAGGGCTTTATCATTTCATCGGGATTGCAGATTATATTTCTGAGTCTTTCCGCGTCATCACCATTTTTATAATTTTTAAGAAATTCCTCATCTTCTTCCGAAAGATAAGGGGGAATATAATCGCTGTCATAAGCATTTCCGAAATAAACCATATTTGCTATTCTGTTTACAAGAACGGTTGTTTTTCCGCTTCCTGCACCCGCAAGAATAAGAACAGGACCCCTTACTGTGAAAACAGCTTTTTTCTGTTCAGGATTCATTCTTCCGAAATAGGCTGAAAGTGCTTTTTGCTTGAGTTCTCTGAAATTTCCTAAAGACATTATGTTGCTCCTTTTTGTCATATATGTGATACACTCTATTATAACATAAACTAAGACGAATTAAAAGTTTTAATTTTGATAAAATAGGTATTCCATTTTAAGTATTTTTGGTGTATAATTACATTATGTTTAAAGTGGCGGAAAAAGTCGCTTTTTCAGGAGGTATAAAATGAAAAAGGAACTCAATCAGAAGTATCTCACCATTTCAAAATATGTAGTAGGAACATTTGTAGTCTGCGCGCTTATCGTTGTAGGATTTGCGAGATACAAAGGCCTTCTTGAAATACTCGATTCGATATATACAGTTATAAGACCTGTAATATGGGGTGCTGTTTTTGCATATCTTGCAAACCCGATTTTAAATACAATCGAAAAATATGTAAAGAAAGTAACAGAACGCAAAAAGCCTCATCCGAAGCTCACAAGAGGAATTTCAGCAACGCTCACAACCCTCCTTATTCTTGCAATTTTAGCAACACTTATAGCAAGCATTATTCCTCAGGTTTCAAAGAGCCTTATAAGCATTGTTCTTTCATTCGACAACTATATCGCAAAAGCAGAAGAATGGCTGAATCTCCTTAAAGATACATATCCCGCGGTTTATGATTATATCCATACAGTATTCACAGAATTCGAAGTCGGCGTTGAGGATATTATAAAGAACTATTCTCCTCAGCTTTCAAGCCTTGCAACAGGCGCGACAAGCGTTCTTAAATCGCTTATCTTCTGGGCGAAGGACTTTTTACTCGGCTTTGTAGTAATGGTTTATCTTCTCTGCGGTAAAGAAAATTTCAAAGGTCAGATTAAAAAGATAATATATGCGGTTTTCAAAAAGCACGATGCCGATAAAATGCTCGAAATAACAGCAAGAGCGGATAAAACTTTCATAGGTTTCATCGGCGGAAAAGCAGTTGACTCTCTCATAATAGGTCTTCTCTGCTTTATCGGAATGCAGTTTATGGGGCTTTCATATTCAGTCCTCATAAGCGTAATTATCGGCGTAACAAATATGATTCCTTTCTTCGGGCCTTTCTTCGGTGCGATACCAAGTGTGATTCTCTTATTCTTTGAATCTCCCAAGCAGGCGCTTG
>JAFXHL010000066.1 GCA_017536405.1 Oscillospiraceae bacterium | reverse complement strand
CGCTCGCTCACGCGCTCGCGGTAATTCTTTTTCCATTCGCAACGGCAGAGTAACCCGTTGCCGATATTAGTGCAAGAAAGAAACCACGAACATATTACCTGCTATGCTCATTAGTGTGCATTTCAGTGCGGTTTTTCGTCACCGAGTCGCTTTTTTATTTTACGAATAGATTTCGTAACGATATGGTCTGCGCGAGCGGGGAGCCCCCGCGGGCAGATTTTAAAACTACGATAAAACGAAAAGACATGGGTTAGTTCTAGGAAATACGACGACGCCGTACTAGTGTACTGCTAGGAGTATTGACGACGAAATAAGCCACGGATTTCTCGTTTTATTACCCCACAAAGTTAAAGATAAAATAATCCACCCAAAAGGGTGGATTATTTTTATTATTCTTCAGTATCCTCATCATCGGGGGCAACATCGGGTTCAATAACCTCGTTTGCCTCTTCTGCCTTAGCGGAATCTTCCTGAGCCTTTGCCTGTTCTTCAGAGAGTTGTTCAACTTCTTCAAGTTCAGCTTCTTCGTCGTGTTCGGCACGGGTGAATGAAACAACCCTGTTGTCGCCGTTTACCCTCATAAGTCTTACGCCCGTTGCGTATCTGCCCATAACTCTTATATCACAGGCCCTTATTCTTATGATGATACCCTCTGTCGAAATCATAATGATATCGTCTTCTTCATCGACAACCTTAATTCCACATACATAGCCCTTTTCGTCGGATGCCTTGTAGTTGAGGAGTCCGAAACCTCCTCTGTTCTGAACTCTGTAAGAGTCGATTTCACATCTTCTTCCGTTACCCTTGTCAGTAACAGTAAGAACAGTTGCGCCTTCTCTTATTCTTGCCATAGAAACAACATAGTCGCCCTCACGGAGTTTAATAGCTCTTACGCCGTGTGCTGTTCTTGACATTGAACGTATCTGCTTTTCACCTATTCTTATCGCTCTTCCGTTATGGGTTGCAACGATAAGTTCGTTTTCACCCTCGGTCATTCTAACTCCTGCGATTTCATCGCCCTCGTCAAGACCAATGGCAATAAGACCGTTCTTTCTTACATTCTTATAAGCAGAGAGGGGAGTTCTCTTTATCTTGCCGTTTTTAGTAACCATAACAACGAACTTTCCTTCGTCAAAATCCGATGTTTTAAGCATAGCGGCAATCTTTTCGCCCTCGGAAAGAGGGAGAAGTCCCACAATATTTGTTCCTCTCGACTGTTTTGAGCCTTCGGGGATTTCATAGCATTTCATCTTATACATTATTCCCTTATTCGAGATAAAGAGAATAAAGTCGTGTGTTGACGCTACAAACATATCCTCAACATAGTCTTCTTCTCTGCGCTTCATTCCCGAAACGCCCTTTCCGCCTCTGTTCTGTGTGTTATACATAGAAAGCGGCTGACGCTTTACATAGCCTATGTTTGTATATGTTACAACGCTTGTTTCTTCTGCGATAAGGTCTTCAATATCAACCTCGCCCGAAACATTTTCGATGCCTGTTCTTCTTTCGTCGCCGTATTTTTCCTTGATTTTCATAAGTTCTTCTCTTATGATTTCAAGAACCTTTCTTTCGTCAGCGAGAATTCCTTCGAGTTCGGCAATTTTAGCTTCGATAGCGGCGAGTTCGTCTAAAATCTTCTGTCTTTCCATATTAGAAAGCTGATAAAGACGCATCTGCGCAATAGCATCCGCCTGAATCTGTGAAAGACCGAATCTTTCCATAAGTCTGTCTTTGATTTCCTGCTGATTTTTTGATGTACGACAGATTTTGATTACTTCATCGAGATTATCAACAGCAATTTTAAGACCCTGTAAAATATGCTCTCTTTCTCTGAGCTTTTTAAGGTCAAACATTGTTCTGTTTCTGATAACTTCAATCTGGAATTTTATATATTCGTCTAAAACCTGTTTGAGTGATAAAACCTTCGGAACGCCGTCAACGAGAGCAAGCATAATAACGCCGACAGTATCCTGAAGTTGTGTATATGAGAAAAGTTTATTGAGAACAATCTGTGCTATAGCATCTTTTTTAAGTTCGATGCAGATTCTCATTCCGTCTCTGCCCGATTCATCGTTTATATGATGAATACCCTCAATTCTCTTTTCCTTGGCAAGCATAGCGATGTTTTCAACAAGTCTTGCCTTGTTTACCATATAGGGAATTTCGTGAACTATAATACACTCTCTTCCCTTGATTTCTTCAATAGATGTTCTTGCACGAAGTGTTATTTTTCCTCTGCCAGTAGCATAAGCAGCTCTTATCCCTGCTCTTCCCATGATAATACCGCCTGTGGGGAAGTCGGGTCCCTTGATATGCTGCATAAGTTCGTCGAGTGTTGCATCGGGATTATCTATAACATAATCGATAGCGTCAATAACTTCGCCTAAATTATGAGGGGGAATATTTGTCGCCATACCAACGGCAATACCCGTTGAGCCGTTTACCAAAATGTTAGGAAAACGAGAGGGAAGAACAACAGGCTCTTTAAGTCTGTCATCGTAGTTTCTTGTATAGGGAATTGTTTCTTTATTGATATCAGAAAGCATTTCCATCGAGATTTTTGCCATCTTCGCTTCTGTATATCGGTAAGCAGCGGCAGGGTCACCATCTATTGAGCCGAAGTTTCCGTGTCCGTCAACAAGTGGATAACGAAGAGAGAAATCCTGCGCTAAACGAACAAGTGCGTCATAAACAGATGCGTCACCATGGGGATGGTATTTACCTAAAACATCACCGACGGTTGCGGCACATTTAAGGTATTTTTTATCGGGGGTCAGCCCTGCTTCATACATTGTGTATAAAATTCTTCTGTGAACGGGCTTTAAGCCGTCTCTTACATCGGGCAAAGCACGCGACACGATAACTGACATCGAATAATCAAGAAACGAGGTTTTCATTTCTTTTTCAATGTCAACGGGGATTATCTTCTGATTTGGGTTATCAAACATTATTTTTTCACACCTATTCTTTTATTTCTGGGGATAGAATTTCTTTGCTTTTTCTGAAAATTCCCTGCGTAGAATTTCAATCTGTTCTTCTGAAAGAAATCTTTTCGGTATTACATAAAACATCTGTTTTTTGATATAGATTATAAACTCATCGGGGATTTCTATAACATAGGGAAAATCCGTTTCATAGAAGATTATTTTCGGAGAAACCTCGAAAGGCTCGTTTGTTTCGGGATTGATTTTCGGAACAACACAAATCTTTATCTTGTCGTCATAAATTTCTGTTTCATAGCTGTCATCCTCTATTGTAGATAACGCCTCGCGGAGAGTTTTTCTTCTCTTAAAAGGCATTACCCAGAGTATCGCTATAAAAGCAAGACATATAGCAACAAGCATAACATTATTGTTGTTATCGGGATACTTCTGAATGGCGGTTATGAGATTTAAAATCCCTATAATGCCTACTAAAACCGTAAAGATTGTATTTCTCCCGAATTCAAATTTTTTCTGAACTTCATGAAAAGCCTTGTCATAATCATCAACTGTTATTGTATAGTTGAGGTCTGTAAGTTTAACACTTTCTTTAACTTCGTTTTCCATAGCGGTTTCCTTTTAGATATCGAGATTTTTAACATATTTTGCATTCTTTTCTATGAATTCCTTTCGGGGCAGAACCTTGTCGCCCATAAGGATAGTGAATATTTCGTCCGCCTTTACAGCATCCTCCATATCAACTCTTTTCATAGTTCTTGTTTCGGGGTTCATTGTTGTTTCCCATAACTGTTCGGGGTCCATTTCACCGAGACCTTTATATCGCTGAATGTCGGGTGAATGTGTTTCTGTCGAAAGTTCCTTGATATATTCGTCTCTTTCTTCGTCTGAGAATGCATATCTTACCTGCTTTCCTCTCGAAATTTTATAGAGAGGAGGCTGAGCGAGATAGATATTTCCGTTTGTTATAAGAGGACGCATATATCTGAAGAAGAATGTCAGAAGAAGAGTTCTGATATGAGAACCGTCGACATCGGCATCGGCCATAATGATGATTTTTCCATAGCGAAGACGGGAAAGGTCAAAATCCTCACCGATAGAAGTGCCGAGTGCAGTTACTACAGGCATAAGCTTTTCGTTTCCGTAAACCTTATCTATTCTTGCTTTTTCAACATTGAGCATTTTTCCCCATAAAGGAAGAATTGCCTGATAGCGTCTGTCTCTTCCCGATTTAGCAGAACCGCCCGCTGAATCTCCTTCGACGATATAAATTTCTGTGAGTTCGATATCTCTTTCAGAACAGTCAGCAAGTTTACCGGGCATTGAAGCATTTTCCATCGCGGATTTTCTTCTCGCGGTTTCTCTCGCTTTTTTAGCAGCTTCACGCGCTTTCTTTGCATCCATAGCCTTGTCGAAAATATCTCTTGCTACTGCAGGATTATCCTCAAAGAAATACATAAGTTTATTATAAACGAGATTTTCGATAAAAGGTTTAACTTCGGGGTTTCCGAGTTTGCCCTTTGTCTGTCCTTCAAATTCACAGTTTTCAAGTTTAACGGAGATAATCGCTGTGATACCTTCTCTTACATCTTCGCCGACAAGTTTTGTTTCATCCTTGAAAAGATTATTTTTCTTTCCATAGTCGTTGAACACTTTGAGAAGTGCATTCTTAAATCCTGTTTCATGCATACCGCCGTCAACTGTGTGAATGTTATTTGCAAAAGAAAGGATGATTTCTTTATAGCTGTCGTTATACTGAAAAGCGACTTCAGCGGAAGATGTTCCCTCTTCGCCTTCAAGATAGATAACCTTGTCGCCTAAAACTTCAAGACCCTGAGTTTTATGGATATGGTCAACAAACTCTCTTATTCCGCCTTCATAATGAAGAATTTCACCCTTTATATCATCGGGATTTCTCTTGTCTGAAAAATTGATTTTTATTCCCGCATTTAAAAATGCCTGTTCACGAAGACGCTTTAAAAGTGTTTCATAATCATATTCTGTTGTTTCAAAGATTTCAGCGTCAGCCATAAAGCGGACAGTTGTTCCTGTTTCATCTGTATCGCCTATAACCTTTAACTGTTCAGAATAATTTCCGCGCTCGAATCTCTGAAAATGAACTTTTCCGTTACGCTTTACAGTGAGTTCAAGGTATTCTGAAAGTGCGTTTACAACCGAAGCACCAACACCGTGAAGACCGCCCGCAACTTTATATCCGCCACCACCGAACTTTCCGCCTGCGTGAAGAATTGTATATACAACAGTTGCAGCAGAAATCTTTTCTGTCGGGTGAATATCAACGGGAATTCCTCGTCCGTTATCGCTTACCTGAATAACATTTCCGGGTAATATCTCAACAACGATTTCAGAGCAGTATCCCGCCAGGGCTTCGTCAATCGCGTTATCGACAATTTCATAAACGAGATGATGAAGTCCCTTAGGGCCTGATGACCCGATATACATTCCGGGGCGCTTTCTTACCGCTTCAAGCCCTTCTAAAACCTGAATTTCACTGGCATTGTAACTTGTGTTGTTCATAACATTTTCCGACATTTTCTATCTGACCATCCTTCTGAAATACAGTTAATATAAACTGATATTTCTTTTCTTTTTGAATTCAAAATATTCGACTCTGCTGTCTTCGTTTCCGAGCGCTCTTTTTTTAAGAGTCGATGAAGATATATTTGTTATATAAACTATCTGATTATTGTTTTCATCAATACAGACAATATAGGATTTTGGCATTTTATATGAAACATTTATAACCTGTTTATTCTTTTCAGCCCTCGCTAAAAAGTCTTTCGTTATCTTTCCCGTTGAGGTATTTTCAATATCAAAAATACCTATGATTTCTCTTCTGTGAATAACAATATTGTTTCCTAAATGAAGATACATTTTTCTTTTCCTTATTTGTTTTCTTCGAGTTTTCTTACCTTGCTCATATCCATAGTGTCTATGACGCATCCGTTTATCTTTATCATCTTTCTTAAATTGTCGACAAAATCAACTATTTCGCCCCTCTGTATAGCATACAGATTTCCTATTCTTGCGTCGAGAGCGACAATAGGGTCACAACAGGTGAGCATAACCTGCATATCGGCAATTTCATTCATAACATAAATCTGTCTTCTCTTGTCGATTTCAGATAAAGCGTCATCGAATAAAATTATCGGCGCTTCACCCGTAAGCTTTGAAAGAATTTCAGCCTGAGCGAGTTTGAGTGATAAAGCAACAGACCTTAACTGCCCCTGAGAGCCGTATTCACGGAGATTCATATCGTTTACTTCCATTATGATATCATCCCTGTGAATTCCTGTTGTAGTAAATCCCATACGCATATCTTCATCCCTTACGGATAAAAGTTTCTGCTTATAGATTTCTTTAAGTTCGTCTGCCTTGGGGTATTTTAAATCGTCAAAAACAGTTGAATGATAGTTAAGTGACATATATTCGTGTCCTCTTGACATATCAAAGAAAACTCTCTTTGCACATTCTCTTAAAAGATTTGAATATTCTTCACGCATTACAGAAATGTTTGTTCCGTGTTCGGCGAGTTGTTCATCATAGATATCTATGAGTGAAGCATCGCCTCTTCCCATCTGAAGTTCTTTGAGAAGTGTATTTCTCTGTGAAAGTGCGTCGTTGTATTTATTGAGATGCATAATATAGACGGGTTTTAACTGTGAAACGCAGATATCAATGAATGTTCTTCTGTTTTCAGGCGCACCCTTTGAAAGCTCAAGGTCATCGGGAGTGAAAACTATGCATCTTAATTTTCCGAAAAGTTGAGAAAGCGATCTTTTTTTAACGCCGTTGAAATAAACTTTCTTATCCTTGGGATTATTCTTTTCAACGACATAAAGAATCTTATTTTATCTTTCTCTTGTTGTATATGTTATTTCAACCGTTGCCCTGTCTTTTGTGAAGTCAACTATATCCTTGTCTTTGAGGTTTCTAAAACTTCTGCAACCTGTTGCAAGCCAGACAGCCTCAATGATATTTGTCTTTCCGTTTGCATTTTCGCCGACAAGAATGTTTACTGTGGGAGTTACTTTCATATCGATATTGAGATTTTTAAAGCCGTCTATCTTTATGTTTGTTATTCTCATAAATTACGCGTTGTAAACGGTGATTTCATAATCTTCAACCGTTACAACATCACCCTCCCTTATCTTTTTTCCGCGCATTGTGCATACTTCGCCGTTTACCTTTACTCTGCCTTCTAAAATAATTTCCTTTGCAATGCCGCCTGTTTCAACGAGGTTTGCAAATTTAAGTAAACTATCAAGTTTAATGAATTCTGTCCTGATTTCAAGTTCTATCTTTTCCATCTATAAAAACCTCTTTTAGTCTTTAAGTCTTACAGGGAGGACAAGGAATGTGAATTTATCGCCCTCAAGTGGTGAAATCTTCATAGCAGAAAGACCGCCTGTCATACAGAATTTAACCTTGTCTGTTTCTGTTGCTTTTAAAGCGTCGAGGAAATATCTTCCGTTAAAGCCGATTTCGATTGCGTTTCCTGAAAAGTCAACTTCGATTTCATCGTTTACTTTACCGATGATTGTCGAGCAGGAAATTTTCATTGTTCCGTTTTCAAAGTTGCAACGAACAGGAGCTTTTGCCTTGTCTGAAATAATAAGCATACATCTTTCGAGTGCGTTTATAACTTCTCTTGTATTAACGATAACTTCTGTTGTAGATGTTTCGGGAATAGAGCCTTTATAGTTGTGAAACTGACCCTCTAAAAGTCTTGAAAATACAGAATATCCGTTTATATCAAAGATGATGTGTTTTCTGCTTGTGATTATATTACATACGCTGTCTTCTTCGTCGTTCATAAGGTTTGAAACTTCCTTTAAAGCCTTTGCGGGAACGACAAATCTGAAATAGTCTTCATTGTTTGTCTGTTCAGACCTTACAGCGAGTCTGTAACCGTCTATTGCAACAAGATTGAAAATTCCGTTTTCGATTTCAAAGAGTTCACCTGTGAGAATAGGCTTGTTGTCTGTAACGGCAACGGCAAATATTGTCTGACCTATCATATTCTTTAAAAGCGACTGTGGGATAGAAAGTGTCTTTTCCTTGTCAAATTCGGGGATATCGGGGTATTCATCGGCAGGAAGTGAAATAATAGAGCATGATGCCTTGTTGCTTGTGATTTTTGTTGCGAGTGAAGAGTCAACCTCAACTGTTACTTCTTCATCAGGCATCTTTCTTATCATTTCAGCGAAAAGCTTTGAGTTTACAATGAATTCGCCCTTTTCGCAGTTTGTTGCAGAAATTTCTGTTGTTATGCCGAGTTCAAGGTCATATCCTGTAAGGCATACCTTGTTTTCTTCAACTTCTATTTTAATGCCTTCAAGCGCAGTTATTGTCGATTTGAATGCAACTGCTCTTGAAACGTTTCCTATTGCAGATGAAAGTTCTGATTTTTTACAAGTGAATTTTGACATGAAATTTTACCTCGCTTTATCTGAAATTTTTTATGTTGAAAAGTATGGGTCATTTTTTTATTGATATGAAAATCTTTTTTATAAAAAAATGATATGTTAGTAGAGATTAGTAGTGTCTGTTGAAACTGTTTAAAAGTGGGATGAGCATCGGTAAAACCTGAGAAAAATTTTTCTTTATTTTTTCAACGGAATTTAACAGAACCTAACAGACATTTTTTTCCTTGTTGAAAAGTTTATTTTTTGTGGAGTTAGTTTGGAAAAATTGTTTATTTGCGGGTAGCACCCGCAGGCAGTTCGTTACGAACTTTGTTTTTAAAAATTACCGAATGGCTAGGTAACGCACACGCTAATGAGCATATAAATAAAGTTGGTGCGTGCGATGAAAAGTTATTTTTTATTTGTAATATCGGCAACGGGTTACTCTGCCGTTGCGAATGGAAAAAGAATTACCGCGAGCGCGTGAGCGAGCGTAGCCCTCTGCAAGAGGCGCATTTTGCCTTCTTTTTTGCGAAACAAAAAGAAGGTCGG
>JAFXHL010000065.1 GCA_017536405.1 Oscillospiraceae bacterium | reverse complement strand
GAAAAACCAATATGCAACAATATATCCAAACCAAAAAAGGTCATCTTCATACAGAGGGCTATCCTCATCTGTTGACGGAAGATTGCCTTCGTATTCCTTTTCAAAACGGGATAAAATATATGTGAGTGCCTGAGAACTGAGCGAAACATCAAAAGTTACCGCATCATAAAAAGTTTCAGATGATAACCATTTTTCAATCAGTTCATAACGATTGTATTTTCTTTCTCTTACTGCATAGGCAAGGACTTTTCCGAGTTTTTCAATCAGCATAAGTTCTATAAAATCGATTTCCACCACAGATTTATCTCCTTTTGCAATACATTTCTTCATCTCATCGCTATATTATTCTTTTTGAATTTTGGCATTGGTTATATCAAATCATACCTTTTTTTCTGAAACCTTCAAGCCAATCCTCAACTATAAAATTGTTTTCATCTTTAGAGTTATGATTGTTATACCACAAAATTTTTGTTGTATATGGCAGAAAATATTTCTTTTTTGAAAAATTCAAAATCAATTTACCGAGAATAGCAAAATCCTTTTCTACATTTCCGCCATCGCGATAGACTCTCCTGAAACCTTCCGCTTCGAGAATCTGCTGACCGTTTCTTACAAAAGCATCGTCAAGACACTCCAAAATGCTTTCAGGAACATATTTGCCGTCATCAATGATTTTCTGCTCGTCAAGTTCTATTTCAACCTTTATCATCTGTTATATCACACTCCCATAACTCAAATCATACCTCTTTTTCTAAAACCTTCAAGCCAATCCTCAACATCAAAATCATTTTCATTCTCATTATTGTCGCTATTGTACCACAAGATTTTTTTTGCATAAGGAAGAAAAAAGTCTTCTTTAGTAAAGTTCATAATTATTTTGCCCAAAACCGCAAAATCCTGCTCAGTATTCCCACCATCACGATAAACTCTCCTGAAGCCTTCCGCTTCGAGAATCTGCTGACCATTTCTCACAAAGTTATCATCAAGACATTCTAAAATGCTTTCGGGAACATATTTGCCGTCATCAATGATTTTCTGCTCGTCAAGTTCAATTTCAACCTTTATCATCTGTTATATCACTCCAAATGTTTCTTCATTATGTTCCTTTAAAATCCCACTGATATGTGCAGCAGCACTCCACTCGCAGAACGATTCTGACGAATAAGGGTCGGGAACGCATACCCACTGATTGCCTATGCGTTCTTCTTCCTTTTCAATCATTTCGCGCATATATTCGAGTTGATTTTCAGCAGACTTGAATTCAGGTGTTTTCATAAGAACACGGGTATAATGCTGTATGTATTCTTCCATAGTTTTCTGAACATCCGAAAAATGTTCCCATATCTCACGGGTCATAAGAAGTTTTGAAAATTCAAAGCCCATAGTATGCTTCATATATGTAAATCTGTATAATGCGTATTTTCCTATAAGGGCTGCTTTTCTTTCATTGTATTCTGACATAATTTATTCCTCCTCATTATCTGTCCCCACTGGGGACTTCTTTATTGCTTCAAGTATCTTGCGTTTGCTTTCTGCGAGTTCTGCTTTCTTTTCTTCTTCCGAAAGACTATCCCAACGCTCTTGTTCTTTTCTCTGTTTCTCTGCTTCTGCTTGTCTTACAAGAAGTGCCTCGTGTGCTTCTTTTCTTATGCGTTCCTCTCTTTCGGCTTTCTTCTCGGCGTTTTTCTGCATCGCTCTCATAAACGCTTCCATTGCCTCAATATCATTCATAAACATCCCTCCATTTTTCAATGTAATCTAATTTTAACACTGTCGACAGTGTATGTCAATAAATAAATGCTACAAATCGAATCGAGCATTTTTGTAAAAATTATACACTGTCAACAGTAGAAAAATATGCTATAATAAAAAAGTAATAATATTATAGGAGATGAGAATATGCCTATTTCAGAGAGCAAGAACAGAGCAAACAGAGCGTGGGACAGGGATAATATGCATACTGTTTCTTGTCGGGTAAGAACAGAAGATGCGATAGAGTTTTCTGAATATTGCAAAGAAAACAACACAAAGCCCGGTGCTATACTGAAAGATTTTGTTTACGGAAAAATCAGATTGCACAGAGAATTGAAATGTATCAACGAAAAAGAAGATTTAATCCGTGCACTTGCAACAGAAGTTATTTTATCTCTTCCCGAAGAAAAAATCATTGATTTCATCGTTAAAAGCGAAGATAAGAACGCTATCGCTGAACTCAAGATAAATAATCTCATCTGATTACAGTATATCATATCAAGTGGGTAAAAGTACGGACAGTATTTTAGAAAAAGGGTATTGACAACATTATTGTTCTTGTGTATAATAGTGATGAAGCCAAGAGTGTTTGTTAATTCGGAGTATTGTTCTCCCCATCTTTCAAACATTTTTTGGCTTGTAATACAAATGTTACTCCGCTTCCCGATATGCGGAGCCCAAATAAATTGTCGGGCACAAATGTTACTCCGCTTCCCGATATGCGGAGCCTAAATAAATTGTCGGGCACAAATGTCTGAAACTCTGCTTTTTTAAGCAGAGTTTTTTATTTGGGTATTTAAAAAATACCTTATTCAAGATGTTTACTAAAAAAATTAAAAATAATAATATTTCTTTCAAGTGCCATTCTCACAGTCTGACCTGTTCCACTGGCACTTCTTTTCTTATTGTAATAACAGACACAACAGTCAGCAGATTCTACAAGCCGTCTGTTGCGTTCTTTCATACATCCATCGTAATAATTATCGGAAACAAATTCAACGCTATCGGCAGCAGAAAGAATATTTCTGTATGCTTCTTTCTGAGTTCTGTTCCAGGATAGTGTTTGTTCTTCTTCACAGCAAGGCAGAATAAGGTGCAAACGGATATTCGGATAGGTATTTCTCAACTTCAGAACTGTTTGGGCACATAATGTGTCCCATCCTATTGCACCGCCTGAGTAAAAGTCGGTTGCTCCATTTTCGATAAGATTACATAAAAATTCTTCTAATTTTATAACAAGAGTATCATCTTCTCTGATATGTCTATGACCTGAAAAGGATATATTTTTCAAACTGTTCCTCCTTGTCTTATGGTAGGACAATAATTTCTAAAAATCAGTGTATCATAATGAATGTCCTATGTCAAGACAATCATTATGAGGTGATATTATGGCAAGAATTATTGACGGAGAAGAAAAGAATCTAATCGGAAAGAATGTCCGTAAATTCAGAACAGAGCAGAAAATGAGCCAACAAGAACTTTCAATTAAACTTGAGACTATCGCTGTATATATCTGCCGTGGTTCTATATCGAGAATAGAAGACCAGACAAGAACTGTATCAGATATAGAACTTTATGGCTTAGCAAAAATCCTCAATAAGCCTATCGAGAGTTTCTTTGAGGAATGATTATGTAATCTAAATAATCGGTTTGGTATTATCTCTCTACAAAAATTAAAGCCCATAAACTCCGGAAATCCCGAAGTTTGTGGGCTTTTGATTATAATTATCTGCTTGTAGTTATAGAAAGCGTTTTTCCGTCTGATTTAACGATAATGTCGCCATTCTCATCTGTTCGATATACTTTTGCACTCCACGAATCATTATTTAGTAAATCAAGAGTTTGTTCGTTCGGATGTCCATAAGTATTATCTTTTCCTACCGATATTATAGCATATTCAGGCATAAATGTTCTGATAAAACGATATAGAGTGCCGGTATATGAGCCGTGATGAGGCATTTTTATCAAATCTATATCATAAGCCTCGTCATTCTCATTTTCAAATTTATCAGCAATTCTTGTTTGTGCGGTTTCTTCTATATCACCCGTAAATAAGAATTTTGTTTCGCCATAGGTAACCATCAATACCAAAGAATCGTTTTCCTCGTTTGATGCAACATCAATAACCTCGACAGTAGCACTGCCAAGTTGATATTCCTGACCAACTGATGGAACTGTTATTTTGCTTCCGTTTATACCAAGTTCGTGTTCTAATTTCCTGAACGCGTCCTTATCGACATAATCAGAATTACTTATAGTCAGATCAATGTCAGATGCGTAGGTTAATGCTTTTGTCAATCCGCCGATATGGTCTGCGTGAAGATGCGATATTACAAGAATATCAAGATGTTGTATTCCTTTTTCCTCAAGCACATTATATACTTTATTACCGGCAGACACATCTCCTCCATCTATCAGCATAAATCTCCCATCGCATTCAATCAATGCCGAATCGCCTTGACCAACATCAATAAATTGAATGGAAAATGTTGACGATTGATTACTTTTGTCAGTGCATCCACACAAACAAAATAATGCTGTTAGAATGAGAACTATATAGCATAATGCCTTTTTCATCGTTCAGAGAACACCACCTTGTCCCCATACCAATGTTCTTCAAAAGTGCTTACATAGAAATTTGTACTCATTACTCTATCGTATGCATCGCCATATGTAATTTCGACTGTAATCTTAGAATCAGCAGTCCAATCGTATTTTTTCAATTCCTTGTTGGATACATAGGCATAGAAAGAATCGATAGTATTTCCCTCTCGCTCAACCTTATCAACAACGCAGTCGAAGGAAGTTTTTTTGCCGTCATCAGTTACGATTACCTTAATTTTCGATTCTGCTGTTAATAAGTTTGCGGGAATAACCATACCATTCTCATTAAATTCAAATGAATATGATTTTTCAGGATTAGAAAACGAATATATATCATTTATCGGACAAACGATAAATGTACCATTAGTTTCTGTCAATAATATATCTTCGATTTCTTTTTTCTCAACAGCACTTAAACCTATTTCATCAGCAAGGGCATACATTAACTCACAGTTAAGAATCAAAGGCTGATACAATGAAGGAAGTTCGGTTTTTCGGATTTCTTTTAACGACTTATTATAATCTTTCACTCGCTTTTTTTCTTCATTGTATTCTTTTTTCTTTTCCTTTTTTTCTTCATCTGTCAAATATCTGTAATCGGGTTCTTCAGCAGATATTTCAACAATAGGATTAAGGTATGTCTCATTTAATTCGCGTTGTTCCTTTAATAATGCTGTTACATTTTCGGAAGTGATTTTATAAGCAGTATTTAAAAACGCTTTATCGTTTGTTCTTGAATAAAGTTCACGATACACTTGAGCTGCAAAATATCGATTAGCCCAATCATCCGTTGATGTATTGATGATTATTGAATCAGCATATTCAGATACAACTGCAATATATTTTTCATTATTGCCCGAATATTCGTGTTGTGCTGCAACAATGGCTTTGGGCAATATCTGAAGATAATTGTAATCTTTTCTGTATATCTTTGTAGAAAGTTCGTTGTATTTATTTACGCATTCAAGACATTTTGAATACTGTGAAGTTTCAAAGTAACAATCAGCAAGTTCAAGCCAATAAATCCCTAACAAATCATAAGTTGATTCTTCAGCTCTCAGAAGTTTGATTTTTTCAGACGGATTCTCTGTTGCACATATAGTTGCATACTTTTCAATGTCTTTCTCGCTTAATGTTTTTAAGCCATCAAAATCATATTTCTGAACCATATCAACCATATAATCAAAGGCTCTATCTCTGTTCTTTTGAATAGTTGCAACTTCTTCGTCATCCAATTCCCATCCGCTCATTATAAAAGCATTATCTGCATTTTCATCAACATTTTTATAATTATTATAAGTATCAACGGCTGTATAGGCAACTGAAACAGCAAACCTTTTCCAATCCGCCGAATTACTTACAGAAAGGACTGCAATAGGATTCGGAACTAAAGTTTTTATTTTCTTGGCTTTTTCTTGGTTATAGATAAACTGCAACCTATCTCTTTTAGTTGAAATATTAAGATATGATTTAATTATGTCACGAAGATTTTGCAAGTGCGACTGTGTTATTTCATCAACAGCACCCGGATTTATATCATTGAGTAATGATGTATAAATATCTTCGAGTATTACTCTGTTGTCTTTTGAAATTCTTATTTCTTCCGATATAATTGCAAGATGATACATCATCGAAAAGGAATTTTGTTCTTTTTCGATTCTTGCTTTTTCTTCCGCTTCGGCTTTTTGACGCGCTTCTTCTTCGGCTTGGCGTTTTTCTTCTTCCTCGGCTTTTCTACGAACTTCTTCTTCGCTTTCAGATTCAACTGTTGTAGTAACAGTTGTTGTTTCGCTCTGAGGTACAGTTGTTTCAACGGAAATATTATCAGTTATTACTGTGCTGACTTCGGGTTCTGTTATGGTACTTTCTGTAGAAGTTTCTATTACCGGAATAGTTTCGTTAGGATTATCGCTATTGCAACCTGTTAAGGATATTGCTAAAACCAATAATAAACTTAACAATTTTTTTCTATTCACAACAAATCACCTGCTTTTCGAATGTTACATATACATTATAACACGCTTGATTGTACTTGTAAATAAAAGTTATATTCTTGAAATATTTTTCTTAGCAAAAATCCTCAATAAGCCTATCGAGAGTTTCTTTGAAGAATAAAAAATCACAATTTATAATCAAGTGGCTTCAGCCATTTTCGAGCAATTTTTTCTAATTCAGAAAATTCATTTTTCATATTTTCAAAATCTTTGGCATAAACAGAATTTGTCGAATTGACCATTTTGGCAATCTGATTTATATTCGTTCCGATTCGAATCAGTTCGAGTCTGAAATCGTTGACGATTTTCATATCATATTTTTTTATTTCCCCGTGAACTGCCATTCGGCGAACATAAGTGCAAGGCTTCATTCCAACTTCTTTCGCATTTCTTTTGATGATTTCCCACTCGTCTGCACTTGCTCTAAAAACTCTCATATCTCTACTCATACTACCTCTCTTTTCTTATAAATATCAGGGGTTTCAGGGGAATCTCCCCTACACTTGTCTGCCTTTTGGACAACAAGCGAAATTGTATATACAATTTCTGTGCTTGCTATCTGCCTAAAGGCACTACTTTTTGCAACATTTTGGTCATGTCCAAAATGTTGTTTTTGTGCTTATTTTTTGAAAAATAAAATAAATCATCTTTTGAAAAAATCTTTTAGTTTCAAAGATTTTGAATTCTCGGAAAAAGAAGAAATCTGATTTTTAAGAAATTCAATTTCCTCTGAATTTTGCATAAGAACCCGATTGAGATTTTCGATTTTTTGCTCAAGTTCGGATTTTTCAGAAATCAAATTTTCAATTTTTTTCTGATAAGCAAAAATCAGAGTTTTATATTTTTCTTCAATTTCTGTTTTTTCTTTTTCTGCCTTTTGACTTATTGCTTTATTTTTCGGAATCAAAAAATCTTGCGCTATATCATCTATGTAAATAACACCTCTGACTATCCGAAGATGTCCTTCAAGTAGTTTTTCATTTCGTTTTATTTTTTTATAAATTCCCGAAATGTCAATATCATTAGTTTCGGCAAAATCTTTAATTGATAGCATAAAAGCACCTCCTTATTAAAAAAATGACGGATATGACAGCGATGACAGTTGATTAGATACCACCACTGTCACCGCTATCATAGAAACCGTCATCGCCGTCATCAACTGTCATCTGATACGCGATAAAGTGCTATTTTACGACCTTCTTTCCGTCTGCTATATTTATACACTATATCACAATTATTAAGTAACAAGCTGACATTAGCATTTAATTTCTTCGTTATAATATTTGTGGATATATCTATACCCAATTTTTCAACCAACTCCGTCGCTGTGCCTTCCCATCTTGGATTATCTTCGGTAATCATTTCTGCGATTGCTTCGATAACGGGGTCAATTGTCGCCTTCCATAATTCTGTTTCTTTTTTCTCCAGATTCCAAGCAAGAGTTTCTTCGTCACGCGCAAGGTACAAGCGTTGGTCTTGTATGTCTCTGCCTGATACATCAAGCATCGCCTTATCGCTTACTCTACT
The DNA here is from genome assembly GCA_017536405.1 of Oscillospiraceae bacterium. Lineage (GTDB taxonomy): Bacteria > Bacillota > Clostridia > Oscillospirales > Ruminococcaceae > RGIG4131. Next base: position 28,766 of record JAFXHL010000065.1, on the reverse strand, counting down.
TTCTTTTTGTAAAACAAACGCTCCGTCTGCTGCGCCGAGAAGCCCATTTGTACCTGAAATCATCTCAAAGTTGTCATCCGATTTCTGTTTCCTTGTGTGGTGGACAATTACTATGCTAACCTCATGGTTATCGGCAAACTGTTTCAATCTTGATATTACCTGATAATCGTTAGCATAACTACATTCACTGCTATCCCTTATCTTTTGAAGCGTATCAATTATTATCACTTTTGTTTTCGGCTTTTCTGTTAAAAAGCCTTTTAACGCTTTCTCAAGCCCGTTTTCAAGCGAAGGAACGGAAAAGGCAAAATGCAATCCATTTGCTTCCGCAACGCCCAACATACGATAAGCGCGTTGTTGTATTCGTTGCTCATCATCTTCGAGTGCGAGATAAATAACATCGTGTTGTTTAATTTGATATCCCCATAGCGCTATTCCTTTTGAAATATGGTATGCGAGTTGCAACATGAGGAAACTTTTTCCTACTTTTGGTGCGCCGACGAAAAGATACACCCCGCTATGCAATAATCCTTCGATTATCGGTATTTTCGGTGGATAGGCTGTGTCCATTATCTCATCTAATGATGTGTAATTAAGGTAACCTCGAGATGCTGTTCTCTGCATCGCATAAAGGAAATCGGAAAAATCGTTGATTTCTTTTCCGTTATCTGTTATACTATTTATAATGTTATGATTGAGTCGTCCTTCGAGTTCGTTCGATGTAAGGGCGACTTTTTCTTTTTCCTCCATTACATAGTTACCTCCCCATAATTATTGGGGTCACTAAAGAACGAGACAAGAAGGTCGTAGTTTATCAGCGTCCTTCTCCCGATATGAAGGCACGGCACATTATTGTTTTTACACATTCGCCGAAGTGTATTCTCCGGTATTTGCATTGTTTGAGCCGCCTCGTGAATCGTCATCAGTCTTACGCTTTTCTGAGTTTCTGTCATTTTAGATTCCTCCTTTTAATTTTAAAATCAATAAAATCAATCAACTTGAAATATTTTGAATATTTCTCGTTATTTATACAATAACATATACAATCATAAAAATCAATACACATTTTTGTTGATTTTGCGCATTGACACAGATGCCCGCAACTACTATAATTTAATTAGCGTATTTAATTCTATTTTTTTTAAAAAAATAGGCTATCCAAATAAATTTTCTGACAAATCTGACAAAAAGAAAGGAGATTTTTTTTCATATGGTCAATCACGGATTTTTTATGAACTCTTTTTTTGCCGTTTCAATTGATGTTTATAATAAAAAAGAGCATATCATACACTGTGTAGGATATGCCAATGAGTTTTTTAATAACTACCAAAAGAACATCACAATCGAAGAAAGACCTCTGGGAGAATTTATTTTTGATTTCTCTGATGAATTTTCGGAAAATAGATTCAATGTTTTACGCGATTATTTGGAAAAATATAAAAAATTCGTTGAAAACAATAAACAACGATGGTACTATGACGACGAACTTTTTGAAAAACACAAAGATTTTGCAACATCAATAGCCTTTATAAAATCAGGGATATTTTCCGATAAATTCATCGAAGTTCAAAAACATCTTGCACTCAACGATATGCATAAGCACAGCTCCTTACAAGTTTTAAAAGCTTGTTATCCGGAGAAAACATCCGCTATAAATAATGTCTTTCAATCATTTTATATTGAAGACCGACTTTATGTTGCTACCGACTTCAATTTTATAGAGTTATTCAGATTTTATCTTGACGAACTTTATTCATCAGGAATGTTTCCACGCCGTTGTATGAATTGTGGCAATCTTTTTCTATCAGGTAAAAAGCACGGAGATGTTCTTTGCTCTACAGAATGTAAAAAGAAAAAGAAATCACAAAACACTATGGCTTATTACAATAATCTTTCCGAAAACGAAGTGCTTTTTAATGGTATTTATCGAAAATGGAAACAAAGAATAGAACGCGCCGAAGAAAAACAAACTATTAATGAAAAAGGCATTTCGCAATTGAAGGAAGAACTTAGAATATTTACCGACTACAATCGAACACTTGTCAACAAGCGAAAAAAAGAGAATGTTCCCGAAAAAGATGGTATCCCTGATTACGATTCGTTTGATAATATGCATAAAGAAACCCTTGAAAGATACGATAGTTCCCTATATCAATTATTCGATTCTTTAAAAAGGAATCAATAAAAGAAATCCCTTTGTCTGCGGCAACAGACAAAGGGATTATAGAAGGTATCCACCCAGAAAGGACAGAAAACCAACCACACAATTTTTGTCCTTTCGCAACAACGAAAGGAGTAATGTAATGAACATTACGAAAAGAAACAATGCTTATCGCATAAGAGTTTTTTGTGGTAAGCAAGAAAGTGGCACATCAAAATTCTTCACGCAAACCATAAGGTTTGATGACCCTCGATTTGACGGATTGACACCGAAAAAGCGAGACAAAGTAGCCGAAACAATCGCTACAGAATTCGAGCGCGAAGTCAATTCGTTTGCTACGCTTCCGAACATTTCCTTCAAATCATTTGCTGAAAAATGGTTTAGGGACTACGCTGAAATCCAACAAGCAATTACAACGCGAGAAAGATATGAAGATTTCAAAGAGCGTACATACGATGCCATCGGAAATATGAGAATGGATAAAATAAAAACCATTCATATCCAAGAGTTTATCAATTCACTTTCAAAGCCGGGTGTGAATAAAAGCAATCCCGAAAAAGGACTTGCCTACAAAACAATCAAGCATTATCGTTCTTTCATTTCAGAAGTATTTGATTATGCCATAAGAATTGAAATGCTGAGCAAAAACCCTTGTGTAAATGTAAAATTACCTCCTCCGACTTATACAAAGAAGAAAATTTACACTCCGGAACAAGCAATAGAATTTGTAGAATTACTTTATTCTGAAGCACCGCTTAAATATCAATTATTTGCATCCATTGCTATTATCTGCGGTTTAAGACGCTCTGAAATAGTAGGACTAAGATATAATGACATCAATATAGAAAAACAAATCCTCAGAATAGAAAGAGCAGCGAACTACTCAAGAAAAAACAAGGAAATGTATGTAGGTAACACCAAAACAGAAAGTTCTTCACGAATAATCAAACTGCCACAAGTAATAATTGATATTTTTCTCAAATACAAAACTCAGGAAATATACCAAAAAACATTTATGGGCATAGAACATTCTGATAACGATTTTCTTTTTTGCGATACCACATACAGTAATATAATGTATAATGGTATGCCTTATAATTACCTCAAGAAAATGTGCAAAAGAAATGGTATCGACTTTTATGGTATCCACTCAATGCGACATTTTGTTGCATCGATTATGATAGCCAAAGGAACAGATGTAAAAACTGTAGCCGATATACTCGGACATTCAAACCCAAATACAACTTTGTCTATATACTCACACGCTTTCGATGAATACAAAGCAAGAGCAACAAATGAAATTGTGGACACCTTAAATTTGAGTAAAAAATACTGCTCAAATCAATAAAAAATATAAAAAGTTGTCCAAAAGTTGTCCAAGACCGATTTTTTATAAAAAAACAAATCTCTCAAACCGCCTAAATTCGCCTTTTGAGAGATTTGTTACTATGGTCGGAGTGACGGGACTTGAACCCACGGCCTCTACCACCCCAAGGTAGCGCGCTACCAATCTGCGCCACACCCCGATGCCTTTAGCATAGATATTATAACACAGATTTTTAGGGTTGTCAATAGTTTTTTGTTGTTATTTATCAACAATTATTTTATTTTATCAAAGAATTTTTTTGAGGAATTGTCCCGTATAGGATTTTTCACAATCCGCAATTTCTTCGGGAGTTCCACAGATAAGGATTTCTCCACCCTTATCTCCGCCCTCGGGACCTAAATCAATAAGATAATCCGAAGTTTTTATTATATCGAGATTATGTTCGATAAGAAGAACAGTATTTCCGCCATCAACAAGTTTCTGAAGAACTTCTGTCAGTTTATGGACATCCGCCGAATGAAGACCCGTTGTCGGTTCATCTAAAATATAGATAGTCTTTCCTGTTGACCTTTTCGAAAGCTCTGTCGCAAGTTTTACTCTCTGTGCCTCACCGCCCGAAAGGGTTGTCGCAGGCTGACCTATCTTGATATATCCGAGGCCTACTTCCTGCAAAGTTTTCAGTTTTCTTGAAATTTTGGGCATATTCGCGAAGAATTCCACTCCCTCATCAACCGTCATCTCAAGAACATCATAGATAGATTTTCCCTTATAATGAATATCGAGGGTTTCGCGGTTATATCTTTTTCCTTTACATACTTCGCAAGGAACATATATATCGGGTAAAAAGTGCATTTCGATTTCTATAATGCCGTCACCCTGACAGGCTTCGCACCTTCCGCCTTTTACATTGAAAGAAAATCTTCCGCTTGTATAGCCTTTCATCTTAGCGTCGTTTGTTGATGCAAAAAGTTCTCTTATATCAGTAAAGACGCCTGTATATGTTGCAGGGTTTGAACGCGGTGTTCTTCCTATGGGTGACTGGTCGATATTTATAACCTTATCAAGATTTTCAATGCCTTCCATCGAGTCAAACTTACCCGGTCTTATCTTCGCTCTGTTGAGTTTTGAGGCGAGATGCTTATAGATGATTTCATTTACAAGAGATGATTTTCCCGAGCCTGAAACACCCGTTACGCAGGTCATTGTTCCGAGAGGGATATGAACATTTATTTTTTTGAGGTTGTTTTCTTCACATCCATAAACGCTTAAAATATTTCCGTTTCCTTTTCTTCTTACAGCAGGAACGGGAATTTTTTTCTTGCCCGAAAGATACTGTCCCGTAAGTGAATTTTTGCAGGACATTATCTTTTTAAGGTCTCCCGCACAGACAACCTCTCCACCGTGAACACCTGCTTTAGGGCCTATATCAACGATATAATCGGCAGAACGCATAGTATCTTCATCGTGTTCAACGACGATAACTGTATTTCCACCGTCACGCAGTTTCTTAAGCGTTGCTATGAGTTTATCGTTATCCCTCTGATGAAGGCCTATACTTGGTTCATCAAGGATATAAAGAACACCTACGAGTGCTGAGCCTATCTGCGTTGCAAGTCGGATACGCTGACTTTCTCCGCCCGAAAGAGTTCCCGATGAGCGCGAAAGTGTAAGATAGTCAAGTCCGACATTGTTTAAAAATCCAAGTCTTGCATTTATCTCTTTTATAATCTTTTCGCCTATCATTTCTTCTCTTTTTGTGAGTTTAAGATTTGCAAAAAAGTCTGACATAGACTTAACCGACATATCACAGAGTTTCATAATATCCACTCCCCCGACGGTTACGGCAAGGCTTTCTTTTTTAAGACGCTTTCCGTTACAGCAAGGACATTTTACTTCACTCATAAGATTTCCTATTTCTTCTTTTGAGTAGTCGCTTCCGCTTTCATTATATCTTCTTTCAAGATTGTTTATAACACCCTCAAAAGCAGCCTGATATGTGCTGTCGCTGAAAGAGGTTACTCTGTGGAGATTCAGTTTTTCACCCTTTGTTCCATAAAGAAAAATGTTGAGTTTTTCCTCGGGGATATTTTTTACAGGTTCTGTTAAGGAAACATCATATTTTTCCGCTATCGCCCTGTAATACATCATAGCGATGCTGTTATCGTCATTGACATTCCAGCCTGTCGCTTTGATAGCACCCTCCTTGATAGAAAGGTCTTTATTAGGAACAACAAGTTCGGGGTCTATTTTCTGAAAAACTCCGAGACCTGTGCATTCGGGACAAGCGCCGAAAGGATTGTTGAATGAGAATATACGCGGAGTGAGTTCTTCAATGGAAATATTATGTTCGGGGCAGGCATAGTTCTGAGAAAAAAGCATTTCTTCTCCGTCGATTATATCAACTATCGCAATTCCGCCCGAAATATTCATAACTGTTTCAAGACTGTCGGTAAGTCTTGACTGTACACCCTCTTTTACAACAAGTCTGTCGACAACAATTTCAATACTATGCTTTTTATTTTTATCAAGCTTTATTTCTTCAGAAAGGTCATACATATTTCCATCGGCACGGACTCTTACATATCCCGATTTTCTCGCTCTTTCAAACTCTTTTAAATGTTCGCCCTTCCTGCCTCTTACTATGGGCGCTAAAAGCTGAAGCTTTGTTCCCTCGGGGTAAAGCATAATCTTATCGACAATCTGGTCAACTGTCTGCTGTTTGATTTCTCTTCCGCATTCGGGACAATGAGGTATGCCTATTCTCGCATATAAAAGACGGAGATAATCATAGATTTCGGTTACTGTTCCAACAGTTGAACGGGGGTTTTTAGAGGTTGTTTTCTGGTCGATGGATATAGCGGGAGAAAGCCCCTCAATGCTATCAACATCAGGTTTTTCCATCTGACCAAGAAACATTCTTGCATATGATGAAAGACTTTCAACATATCTTCTCTGTCCGTCGGCATAGATTGTGTCGAATGCAAGAGATGATTTTCCCGAACCCGAAACGCCTGTCATAACAACAAGGCTGTCTCTGGGGATTTCAAGGTCGATATTTTTGAGGTTATGTTCCCTCGCACCCTTTATTACGATTTTGTTTTCTCTCATTTTTTATCTTCTTTCATTTTCAGAATTTTATTTTCTTATTTTCATTTTCGCCTTTGAGTTCGGCAATCTTATCACGAAGAAAAGCGGCATGTTCGAATTCAAGCAGTTTTGCAGCTTCTTTCATCTGTTCGGTAAGTGTTTTTATGAGGTCTTCCTTTTCCTTTGGTGAAAGTCTTCTCTTTACTTCCTTTTCGGTTTCTTCCTTGCCCGTTATTTCGATTACATCTCTTATGTCCTTGATAATCGTTTTAGGAACAATTCCGTTTTCTTCGTTGTATTTCATCTGGATTTCACGACGGCGTTCGGTTTCAGTTATCGCTCTTTCCATCGACCTTGTAACACTGTCGGCATACATTATAACCTTTCCTTCTGCATTTCTCGCCGCTCTGCCTATGGTCTGTATAAGCGAACTTTCAGAACGGAGGAATCCTTCCTTATCGGCATCTAAAATAGCGACAAGTGAAACTTCGGGAAGGTCAAGTCCTTCACGGAGAAGATTTATTCCGACAAGAACATCAAACTTGCCGAGACGCAGGTCACGGATTATTTCCATACGCTCGATAGTGTCGATATCAAAATGCATATATCTTACTTTGATATCAAGTTTTTCGAGAAAAGCGGTTAAATCCTCCGCCATTTTCTTTGTGAGGGTTGTAACTAAAACTCTCTCATTTCTTTCAACCCTTATATTGATTTCAGAAACAAGGTCATCTATCTGTCCCTCTGTTGGCTTAACGATGATTTCAGGGTCAACAAGTCCTGTCGGACGAATAACCTGCTCTACTATCTGAGCGGATTTTTCTTTCTCAAAATCTCCCGGTGTTGCACTTACAAAAATCGCCTGATTGATATGGTTATAGAATTCATCAAAATCAAGCGGACGGTTATCGAATGCCGATGGAAGTCTGAATCCATACTCGATAAGGGTTTTCTTTCTTCCGTGGTCACCGCCCCACATTCCCCTTACCTGAGGGAGAGAAACGTGGCTTTCATCAACAATGATGAGAAAATCTTCGGGGAAATGGTCTAAAAGGCAATAGGGTGTGCTTCCCGCAGGGCGACCCGCGAGTATTCTCGAATAGTTCTCTATTCCCTTACAGAAGCCTATTTCTTCGAGCATTTCTATATCGTATTTTGTTCGCTGTTCAATTCTCTGCGCTTCGATGAGTTTTCCCTCGTTCTGAAAGAACTTAACTCTTTCTTCGAGTTCTCTTGAGATTTCTTCCGTCGCTCTTTTCATCTTCGCTCTGTCAACGATATAATGACTTGCGGGATAGATAGCAACATGGTTTATGGTATTGAGAACTTTTCCCGTTAAAACATTTATCTCTGAAATTCTTTCGATTTCATCGCCGAAAAATTCAACTCTTATCGCGTTTTCGGCAGAGCCTGCGGGGAATATTTCAACAACATCTCCCCTTACTCTGAACTTGTTTCTTACAAAGTTGACGTCGTTTCTTTCGTATTGGTCTTCAACAAGTTTTGCGAGAAGTTCTTCTCTCGAAATCTCCATTCCTTTACGGAGAGAAATTACCATATGACGATAATCCTCAGGGCTTCCGAGTGAATAGATACAGGAAACAGACGCAACTATAATGACATCTCTTCTTTCGGCAACAGCAAGGGTCGCTGAATGTCGGAGTTTGTCTATCTCATCGTTTATAGCGCTGTCTTTTTCGATATAACTATCGGTCGAGGGAATATATGCCTCAGGCTGATAGTAATCGTAATACGAAACGAAATATTCAACTGCGTTATCGGGAAAAAATTCCTTGAATTCAGAGCATAACTGTGCCGCAAGGATTTTGTTGTGCGCAAGGACAAGAGTGGGTCTGTTGACCTTTGCTATGACATTCGCCATTGTAAAGGTTTTTCCCGAACCTGTAACACCTAAAAGTGTCTGTTCTTTCATACCCTTGTTTATTCCGTCGACAAGGCTTTCTATCGCCTGTGGCTGATCGCCCGAAGGTTTATAGGGCGAAACGAGTTTAAATGTATCCATAAATAACCTCTATTCTTCAAAACAGAAAAATCCGCTTTCATACATAGAATAACTTTCTGTCGGTGAACATATTATGTGGTCGGCAAGAAAAATCCCGACACCTTTGAGCGCTTTCATAATATGCTTTGTCGCTTTTATATCTTCAACCGAAGGTTTTGCCTCTCCCATAGGGTGATTGTGCGCCAAAACTATCGTTTCTGAATTGTCTTCAATACACATCTGAACCATTTTTCTTATGTTGACAGGTACTGTGCTTATTCCGCCTCTCGCAACGATATGACAGTTTATGAGATTCAGTTTATCATCAAGTGTTACAAGATGGATTTCTTCTTTCTTTATACCGATAAAATCCTTTGAAAAATAATCGCGTAGTTTCTTTGTTGTGTCAAGCTGTAAGAATTCGGAACTCTGTATTTCATACTCTTTAAGTGCGCTTATCATTACTTTGAAAAATGTAACTCCCGCACTGCCGAGTCCTTTTACTCCTTCAAGCTCTTCGGGAGTAGCGTCAAGAACGCCTCTTAAATTCCCGAAACGGTTTATAAGGTCGTGGGCTATGGGATTTGTATTTCCTCTTGGAATTGCATAAAACAGAAGAAGTTCAACGATTTCATGGTCCTCAAAAGACTCAAACCCGTTTGTAAGAAATTTATTTCTCAGTCTTTCGCGATGACCTTCGTGAACAGAACGCTCAGCCATAGAATAACCCTCTTTCCCTACATAATAGAACATACATTCTATTATACCACAATACATATATAATGTAAAGGATTTTTTATCGTTTTCTCCTTGAAAAAAGTTCTGTGATAATGTAGAATAGTTTAAAAGAGGTGAACGGATTGAAGGAATATATCATAAACAAAAACGACAGCGACCAGAGAGTTGACAAGTTTTTGGAAAAGGCGGTAAAAAACCTGCCAAAAAGTCTTTTATATAAATATATAAGAACAAAGAGAATAAAACTCAACGGAAAAAGATGCGAAATCTCGACAAGGCTCTCTGAGGGCGATATTTTACAACTTTATATCAACGATGAATTCTTTGAAACAAAAAGCGAAACCCATGAATTTCTTTCTGTTCCCTCAAAGATAGATATTGTCTATGAAGATGAAAATATACTGCTTGTCAATAAAAAATGCGGTGAGGTTGTTCACGAGGATGATGAAAACACCGTTGACACTCTCATAAACCGCATAAAGCATTATCTTTATGAAAAGGGCGAATATAATCCCGATAATGAAAATTCCTTTGCGCCCTCCCTCTGCAACCGACTTGACAGAAACACCGAGGGGATTGTGATTTCAGCAAAAAATGCTGAAAGTCTTCGCATCCTCAATCAGAAAATCAAGGACAGGGAACTAAAAAAAGAATACCTCTGCGTTACGATTTCTCCTCCGCCGAAAAATTCAGATACCGCAAAAGCATATCTTAAAAAAGACGAAGCGAAGAACAAGGTTTTTATAAGCGATAAGAAAACTCCCGATAACAAGACTATCATCACAAAATACGAAGTTTTAAAAAGAAAAGGAAACTTATGTCTTCTGAATGTCGACCTTATAACAGGAAGAACTCATCAGATAAGGGCGCATTTAGCGCATCTCGGCGCACCGCTTTTAGGCGACGGGAAATACGGCATAAACAAGGTAAACCGCGAATATTCTGTAAAGACACAGGCTTTGTGTTCTTATAAACTGACTTTCGATTTTACTACCGAAAGCGGTATTTTATCCTACCTTGACAAGAAAACTTTTGAGATAAAAAATATATGGTTTGTAAATAAACTTTTTTAATGTCTTAAAAATGTTCAAAAAAGTTTCACAAAACTATTGATTTTTTGTAAGTTTTGTTGTATAATACTGTTGGACTTAGTATAAAGAAGTCGAACTGAATATATCAGGAGGCAAATTATGAAAGGCGATTTACATTGTCACACCACATTATCAGACGGTTCTCTTGGCATAGAAGATATTATTATGCAGGCAAAGAGAACAGGTATTGATACTATCTCTATCACAGACCATGACACTATGGCGAGTTTTTCGAGAGCACCCGTTCTCGGTGACCGTTATGGCGTTAAAGTAATCCCCGGAGTTGAGCTTTCAACCTGGGATAAAAAAAGACAGAGCAAGGTACATATCCTCTGCTATGCCCCACAGAAACCCGACAGACTTGAAGGTCTTTGTTTCAAATCCTGCGAAATCAGAAGAGATTGCGCAAAACAGATGGTTAAGAATGTTATGGAACGCTATCCCATAACTGTTGAAAGTGTTACAAAATATGCAACAGGAAGCAAGAGTATCTTCAAACAGCATATTATGCGTGCACTTATAGACTACGGCTATTCAACACATTTCTACGGAAAACTCAACGATGAACTCTTCAACCTCAAGACAGGAAGTTGCATAGTTGAACGTGAATATCCCGATGTAAACTTCGCTATCGACCTTATCCATTCAGCAAGAGGTGTTGCTGTTCTCGCACACCCTGCTTATTATGATAACTTCGAACTTTTAGAAGAACTTGCCGCATCAGGAAAACTTGACGGCGTTGAGGCTTATCACTACACAGCCGACGAAAAGCAGAGAGAAAAAATCCTCGAAATCGCAAAGAAATATAACCTCATAGTAACAGGCGGTTCGGATTTCCATGGCCTTTACAACGCACATTCAACACACATCGGAAGTGAAACAACCGATGAAGAAAACATCGAAAGAATTTTAAAACTCGCATCCAAAAAATCATAATCGCATTTATATTTGTTCCTTAAAAATAAAGGGTACTACAAAAAGTAGTACCCTTTTCTGTTTGTATTTATGTTCCCATCATCATCTTGACGATAATGCCCACAAGGGCAGCGCCGACAGTTCCCAAAACACCCATAATAAGATTGAGTTTTGTATTGATAACTGCAAACTGCGTTTCACCCTTTGCGAGTTTGTCTTTCTGTTCTTCAACTTTCTTTTCAAGCTCTCTGACTGTATCGCAGGGACACTTCTTATTCTCCTCGTTCATCTTCTTTTTCAACCTCCACTCTCTTGGCGTCAACCATTCCTTCGCCGATAATGTAGGCGATAAGAGATGCGGTTGCTGTGATAAGTCCCGCAACCTGCTCCACTTCCATTTCAGAGTAGTTGAGAACGATGAGGATTGTTGTTACAAAACTCACGACAGCAGCCCAGAACTTTCTTGATGTGAGTTTCTGCTTCCAGTTTATCTTCAATTAAATAAGCACCTCTTTCTTCACGGCTGTCATACCGTATTTTTTAAGCGTTCTTATGAGGTTATCAGAGGACTGCATAGTGAGTGGCTTGCTCTCTGCCACAACAACATACTGAACGATACAGTTTTCATAATCGTGTTCATAGAGTTTATAGTGCTCGATAATCTTTATGAGCGCTTCTGTATAGTTCGGCGCGGTTGCATAGCCGTCTTCATAGACCTTTCTGCAAGCCTTTTTGTAGTCCCTTTCTCCGATAAGATTCTGATACCTTGAAAGACGAAGAAAAAGTCCGCTATGGTCAGTAACAGATGTTTCCCAGTCGGGATAAACTTTAAAACTATCGACTATATCAACCCGCTTTCCGTTTATGTATTCAAAGGTTTTGTATTTCTTGCCACTACCCTTGATACCGAAGAGGTTGTTGCTCTTTCTTGCGAGTGCTGATGTTCCCCAGCCTGACTCTAAAATTGCCTGTGCGATTGTGAGTGAAGCAAGGATTTTAGTCTTCTTCATATCGGCTTTCGCTAACGGGATAATCCTCTCCAGAAATTCTTTCTGCTGTTGTGTTGTCGCCATACTCATCACCGTCCTTTCTTCTGTATTTGTTATAACTTGACGCTCTTACGCAGTTCGTTCCCGAATAGCCCAAGATTGCAACAATGGTTACAGAAGCAACACTGCCTGAAAGGTTTTCTAAGGTATCAGGCTTTTCGAGAAACGCGAGAACATAAGAAAGCGTTACCCACAGAAAAGAAAGAAACAAAGTTATAAGAACTACTATCTGCATAAACTCAAACTTTTTCTTTCTTTTCTTTGTGGGATGCTTTTTCAGATACAGAGTTAATCTTTTCTGTTCCATAAGATTTTACGCTGTCATAAGCGCCATAAGTTCGTTGTATTCTTCATCAGAAATTCTGTCATTGAGAAGAAATACATCGAGCTTTTCTGTCATCTCTTCGATGTTAAGAGTTCCTTTCTGCTTTCCCTTTTCGATTACCTTTTTACAGAGTTTATATGTGCTTGACATAATAAAGCACTCCTTTCATTTTTTTAGATTTAAACACCGAGTTCTAAAATAGAAATTCTGAACTCGTGGTCGAGGGCGATTTCGTCATAATCGACATTCTCATCTTCAAGCGGAACATAATCGGGATTTAAGACAAATTCCCCGTCAATATAGAGATATTTGTTATCAGAATAATCTTCGGGGAGAGTTTCAACAAAAGCACCCGATTTTTCTTTTTCCTCTCTGTCCCAACCGAGATATTCGATGTCCTTTATGCCGTTTGTCATATAGAGAACATCTGTTATTTTTCCGTTTTCAGAAACTTCGATATAATACATAATTTACACCCCCGCATAGATGATATAGTTCATTGTGATATAAGGTTGCATATTGTTATGTGCCTGACTGCCACCTATTGCAGATGTTGTCGCATTTTCAATTCCGCTGATACTTGCAGTACCACCCGACTCATAACCCGTTTTATTTTTGTTATACACATATGCTGTATGGGTATGCGACGGCATTTCGCTGACTGTGAGTTTATGTGTTCTTTCTCCACCTGTTTTTCCTGCATTTCCTTCAACCGAAACAGTTTTGCCTGATAAAATATCAACAGAAAATCCTGTATCAAGAGTAAATGTAGTGTAACTTGATGATTTTGACACTACTGTTATTGTTCTTCTTTCATCACCATATGTGATAGTGTCGCCTTCTGCATAGAAAGAAAGATTACTATCCGCCTTTATCTGAATTGTTGTAGCACCTGATGCATATGCTGAATATGTAGTGAATTCATCATAGAACTTTCCTGTGGGAACTTTATTTCGCATATCAGGAATATTGAATGTTTCCACGCCGTTACCTTCGCCATAGGTTGTTCCGATAGCAGAAAAGAGTGCTGAATATTCTGTTCTCGATACAGCACTACCATCACACAAAAGCCATAAGTCAGGGATGATGTCGGAAGCATAGGGCATAACAACACCTATCGGCATAAAGAACATTTTTCTTTCTTCGCCATCGGGGATATCGTCAAGGTCGAGATTTATATTTCCGCCTTCTGATGCGATTTCGTTTACAGAAACGGTTTCGCCTCTTTCTCCTCTTTCGCCCTTTTCCCCCGTATCGCCTTTATCACCTTTATCTCCCTTATCGCCTTTAACTCCTCTTGCACCGCCTAACAGACCTGTGCCTTTCCAACTGCCTGAATATGTATCCCAGATATAATATTCTCCTGAAACAAGAAATCCTCCTGAGAGAGATGACCCGTCGGGATAGGCTGATATAAGTTCACTTTTGGTATTGAAAGCACCTATTGGTTTAAGGTCGCCTGATATACCGCCCTCTCCCTTTTCACCCTGTTCGCCTTTTTCTCCCTTAAGGCTTAAAAGCCATTCTTCTTCTGTTCCCTCAAAGCCATTGAAAACTGCAACTTCATAAGCAGATTTCCCCGCAGTTCCCTCTGCCTTTTCAGCTGCGTCAATCGCCCTCTGAACTTCAATCTGCATCTGCATAAGTGCCTGTTCGATAACATCATCCGATGTATAGATAATTTTATCCGCACCCTCAAAGACTTCTACAGGCTGTGCTGTGAATCTTATTACAACTTCTCTTGAATAAGAAAGTCCTATAAGTTCGAGAGTAAGCATTCCGCTTTCGGCGGTAAAGCTTTCGCTTATAGTCCATGTAAGAATAACGCCATTGTCTGTAACTTCTTTATAAAGAACCTGCTCCGCCGTTGTTTCTCCTATGCTTCCCCTCATCTTATAAGAAAGTTCCGTGAGGTCAAGTCCATCATATTCAAGCGGAAGCGATATGCTGACAGTATGTGCGCTGTCTTCTCCCTTTACAAGCTTATTCTGCAAAGAGGTTGTTATCATTCTTTTGCCTATAATATCAATAAGCATAGTTTCTTTTCCTTTCCTTTTTATTTACGCCGCAAAAGACTATGCAGTAAACGCCGCATTACCGCAAAGCCTTTCACTATAAGGCTTAAAACGGAAAAAAGTTGCACATAAACGTACAACTTTCTGAAAAAAATATTTTATCTTCTGTTTTTTGCACAAAGCAAAGAAGAAATCTTTGTAAAACTATTACAAACTGACTTTTATAAAAGCCGTTGACAAAAGAAGGAAAATATATTATTATATAATTAGGAAAATAGCAGTTAAAGGAGGCGTTTTTATGACAATCGGCGGTATGGCGAGAATGCAATACAATATGAATTCCGTTTATGCAAGGTCATTGCAGCAGGGTTCAACAGGAAAAAGAATCAATTCAGCCGCAGATGACGCAGCAGGTCTTGCGATTTCTTCTAAAATGGAAGCGCAGATTGCAGTTTCAGACCAGCAGGCTACAAACAAGCTTGATGAAATTTCTTTCTCTGATGTCAAGGAAGGCGCACTTTCAGGAGTTGCGGAAGGCCTCAAAAGAATAAAGACACTTGCAGCATCTGCAAACAACACATTCTATGGCGATGTTGAAAAATCAGCGGTTCAGCTTGAAATCGACGGTCTTAAAAATGACATAAAGGATATTTACGACAAGACAGAATTCAATGGTGTAAATGTCTTCGAAGAAGGCGCTTTCGATGAACTCGGCATTTCTGATTTCAGCGTTACAGGTGATTTTGATATTGACGCTATCGACAAGGCTATAAATTCAGTAAGTCTTGACAGGGCAAAAGAAGGTGCAGAAACAAATTCTCTCCGTTCTCAGATAAATTACCTCAACAACTCTACATACAACCTTACTTCATCAATGAGCAGAATTTCAGATATGGATATAGCTTCTCTTTCATCAAGACTTGAACAGCAGAAAGTTATGTTCGGTCTTAAAAATGCTATGCAGAATAATTCAATGAATTTTTCTTCAATGATGACATATGGTATGCTTAATATGCTTAAATAACGGAGGATTGAAATGAGCGAAATTATAGAAAACGAAGAACTTTTAGAGGAAGATGAAGGCATAATCACTCTTGAAGACGAAAACGGCGAAACTGTCGATTTTGAATTCGGTGATATGATTGACTACAAGGGAAATTCATATGCTGTTCTTATTCCTCTTGACGAAGAAGATACAGACATCATCATCATGCAGGTTGAAGCAGAAGATGAAGACACAGGCGATACAACATTAGGTCCTATCGAAGATGAAAAGCTCCTCAATGAAGTTTTTGAAATCTTCAAGGAAAGACATGCTGACGAATTCAACTTTGAATAATCAAAAAAGACACTCTCAGAAAGGGAGTGTCTTTTTATTTACTATCTTTCGAGCGAGTTTAACGACGAAATAAGCCTTGTATTTTTATATTCAGTTAAAACGAAAAGGCATGGTTTAGTTCCAGGCAAACGAGCGAAGGAATACGAGGGTATTTCGAGCGAATTTAACGACGAAATAAACCTTGTATTTTCGTTTTAATTTTATTCACCGTCGTAGTTTTCCTTTAAAGCCTCAGCGAGTTGTGCGGGACAG
The DNA here is from genome assembly GCA_017536405.1 of Oscillospiraceae bacterium. Classification (GTDB taxonomy): domain Bacteria; phylum Bacillota; class Clostridia; order Oscillospirales; family Ruminococcaceae; genus RGIG4131. Next base: position 12,465 of record JAFXHL010000065.1, on the reverse strand, counting down.
GATGTCATCTTGCTTCCGCATCTTATGTTTTCAAGTCTTTCGATAACATCTTCAACTTCCATTCCCTTAACGAGCGCTGAAACGCCCTGACCGTTACCGTGGCAACCGCCTATGATTCTGAAATCAACTATCTTTCCATCTTCTATATCTATTTCCATCTGTCTTGCGCAAACGCCCTTGGGGGTGTATTTTATTGTCTGCATATTATCCTCCTTAAATTCTTGCAACGCCTGATTTTTTAGCAGCCTCTGCAACAGCCGCCGCTACTGCAACGGGGATTTTTCTGTCGAAAGAATTCGGCAGAATGTTATCGGGGCGGAGCTCTTCATCGGGAACAGTTGCCGCAATGGCATAAGCCGCCGCAAGTTTCATTTCTTCGTTTATATCGGATGCCCTTACTGAAAGTGCTCCCTTGAAAATTCCGGGGAAAGCAACAACATTGTTTATCTGATTTGGGAAATCGCTTCTTCCCGTTCCGACAATGAAGGCACCTGCTTCGAGTGCCTTATCGGGCATAATTTCAGGCTTGGGATTTGCCATAGCAAAGATAATAGGTTTTTCCGCCATTGACTTTATCATTTCCGCTGTAACAAGGTCAGGTCTTGAAACGCCTATGAATGCGTCTGCACCCTTCATAGCGTCGGCAAGACTTCCCTTTATATGATTTTTGTTTGTAAGTTTTGCTATTTCATAATGTGCGGGATTTCTGAATTCATCGCCGTCACAGATAATGCCTTCAATATCTACCATAATAATATTCCCGATACCGAGAGAAATAAACTGCTTTGCAATAGCAATTCCCGCAGCGCCCGCGCCGTTTATGACAAGTGTCATATCAGAGATTTTCTTTTCTGCAACCTTAGCCGCGTTCATCATAGCGGCAGATGCTACTATCGCTGTACCGTGCTGGTCATCATGGAAAACAGGAATATCAAGTTTTTCTTTGAGACGTTTTTCGATTTCAAAACAACGGGGTGCCGAAATATCTTCAAGATTTATTCCGCCGAAACTATATGCTATCATTTCGATAGTTTTTACAATTTCATCAACATCCTTTGAATTTACGCATATCGGGAATGCGTCAACATCAGCAAACTCCTTGAAAAGTGCACATTTCCCTTCCATAACAGGCATAGCGGCACGAGGGCCTATATCACCGAGTCCTAAAACGGCAGTTCCGTCTGTTATAACAGCAACAAGATTTGAGCGTCTTGTAAGAGAAAAAGAAAGGTCGGGATCTTTTTCTATTTCAAGACAAGGCTGTGCAACGCCGGGTGTGTATGCAAGAGAAAGAGATTCTCTGTCGTTTATTTTAGTTCTTGAAACGATTTCTATCTTTCCGTTCCATTCATAATGTTTATCTAAAGCCTTCTGCATAATATCCATTTTAAAAACCCTCCCGAATACTTTAAAAATGCTATTTAAATAATATAACTTTGTTATGATTTTGTCAAGCAGATTATTTCAATATCCGCTTGTAATCATTCTCATAATATGGTATAATTTAATAGATTAGTATGTCAGAAGGAAAATTTATCTTTAAGGGGGATTAAATCTATGCCCGATAATGTTTTTGACAAAACAAAAGGTGCGCCCGTTGACGCCAAGATAGTAATAACCGTCGGCGACAGCGGAAAGGATGCTTACCTTACAATTTATCACGCAGAAAACGGTGGAAGACCTGCTACTTATGAACAGGTTATGGCTGAACTTCGTTCTCAGGGTATCACCTATAATGTAAATACTGAGGCTATAAAAACTGCCGTTGAAAACAAGAACAGCGTAAACTATCTTATTGCAAAATGGCTCCCTCCCGTTAATGGTGAGGACGGCACAATAAAATACCTTTTCCCTCAGACTCAGACTATCGCCCCTAAGGAAGATGAGAACGGATATGTCGATTATAAGAATTTAGGTCATATCCACAACATAGTTGAAGGAACTGTAATTGCAGAAATCACACTTCCCACAGACGGTACTCCCGGTAAGAACATCAAGGGCGTTGTTGTTAATCAGATGAAGGGTGCCAGAGCGCCTTATGTAATCGGAAAGGGCATTAAACTTTCTGATGATGAAACCAAACTTCTTGCCTCTTGTGACGGACATCTCCGCTGGGAATCGAATAAGTTTGTAGTTGATGAAGTTGTTACTCTTGAAGATGTTGACGCATCAATCGGAAACATTGATTTCATCGGAAGTGTAATCATCCGCGGAAATGTTATGGATGGTTTCAGGGTTTCTTCTAAAAAGGATATAACCATAAACGGAAACGCATCGGGTGCTGAAATTTCAGCAGGCGGAAACCTCACAATAAAATCAGGCAGTATCAATTCAAACATCACCTGTCATGGTGATGTCACAATAGGTTTCTGTGAAAACTCAAAGATTACCTGTGACGGAAAACTCACATCAGACGCATTTATCTCCTGCGATATCTATTGTGGCGGTGAAATGCACGCAACAGGCAGAAAAGGAATTATCCTTGGCGGAAAATATATCGTTTTACAGGAAATCCACGCAGGCACAATCGGTTCTGATTCCTTTATGGCAACAGACATAACTGTCGGTGACAATGCCGTTCTTGCGGCTGAACAGACAAGCAACAATGCAGAAATCGAAAACCTCAATCAACAACTTGTATATGCCGATCAGATTATAGTCTTTCTTGCAGGCAAGAAAAAAGAACTTGGTCAGCTTCCTCCCGAAAAGGAAGAACTTCTTATGAACACATTCAATCAGAGAACAGAAAACAACGCAAGGATTGAAGAAATCAAAAAGAGAAACGAAGCCATCTCTGTTCTTCTTCAATCAAACGAATCGCTTTCTGTTTATGTAAGCAAGACAATCTTCCCCGGAGTAAAGATAAACATCAACAACGCAAGTTATAATGTAAAGAACGAATTCCACAAATGTAGAATTTGTGTTGACGGCGGCGAAATCGTATTCCGCAATAATTAAAGGAGTAATGATATGAAAGCAGATTTTGAATATTTATGGACAGATAAGAAAAGAACGATTTTCGGTCTTCCCTTATCTTTTACAAGATACTTTTTAACAGAAACAAAACTCATAACAAGATCGGGATTTTTCAATATCGTTGAAGACGAAATCGAACTTTACAGAATCTATGACAAGAAACTTTTTCTCCCCTTGGGTCAGAGAATGTTCGGTTGCGGAACAATATCACTTCATTCAAAGGATATCGACACACCGATAAAAGAAATCAAGGCTGTAAAGAAACCTCGCAATGTTGTTGAACTTATTGATAAGTATGTAAATATCCAGAGAGATAAATATCACACAAGAGGCAGGGATTTATACGGAAACTTATCCGATAATGACGATTGCAACTGTGATGAAAACTGCCACAACGAAGAATAAAAAATAACAAAAGCCGCTTTGCAGAAAAATCCTGCGAAGTGGCTTTTTTACGCAATCCACACAAATTTTATAGCATTTCTCACAAAGTTATTAATAAACTAAATATATTTTATGAAAACATTATATAATTTTGTTTTTACAAACACTCAAAAACATTGACAAATGGCTATTCTGCGTATATAATTATGCTTATGGCAGAAGTTTGAAAATGATACAGAAAAAAAGTTAATTTCTGCACAAAAAATTTTGGAGGATTTAAAAATGACAAAGGCAGAACTCATCGCTGCAGTTGCAGCAAAAGCAGACATTACAAAGAAAGATGCAGATAAGGCTGTTACAGCAGTTATCTCTTCAATCGAAGAAGCTCTCGTTAAGGGCGAAAAGGTTCAGCTCGTTGGTTTCGGCACATTCGAAGTAAGAGACCGCAAGGCTAAGGAAGCTATCAACCCTGCTACAAAGCAGAAGATCAAGGTTCCCGCTAAGAAGGCTCCTGCTTTCAAGGCTGGTAAGGCTCTTAAAGACGCTGTTGCAAAATAAGAAAGGGGATTTATTATTATGGCACAGGCTAAAACAACAAAACCCGCAGAAAAGAAAACTGCAGAAGTAAAAAAAGAAGAAGTTAAGGCTCCCGTAGCTGCAACTGAAAAGAAGACAGAAACAAAGACAGCTGCTCCTAAGAAGGCTGCTGCTAAGAAGCCCGCTGCTAAGAAGGCTGCTGCTCCTAAGAAGGAAGCTGCTAAGAAGCCTGCAGCTAAGAAACCCGCTGCTAAGAAGGCTGCTGCTAAGAAGCCCGCTGCTAAGAAGTCAGCTGCTAAGAAGCCTGCTACAAAGAAGGCTGCTGCTCCTAAGGAAGTTTTATTCGGCGATGTTTTCGCTGCTGTTTCAAAGAAGATCAGAGGCACTGCTGTTGATAAGAAGTCAGATGTTGCTATCGAAGTAACAATCAGCGGAACAGCAAGTGGTCAGTTCTACATCAAGGCTGAAAACGGCAAGCTCGCTGTTGAACCTTACGATTACAAGGGTGCTGACATCCAGGCTTATGCTTCAACAGAAACTCTTATGAAGTATGCTGAAGGTAAGGTTGCTCTTCTCGCTGCTATCGAAAGCGGAGATATTGATGTTACAGGTAATGTTGGTAAGGCTCTTGCTCTTAAGAATCTCAAGTAATTTATAATTACAGCAAACAACAAAATCAGGGTACCGAGTAGCATATTCCGGTACCCTTTTTGTTTATTACGAAACGTCGGAAGCGACTCGCTTCTCCACGCTTTTTTATTTCAGTAGCAAAAAAACACCAAGGCAAAATGCCCTGGTGTTTTGTTTTTAAGATTTAAGAATAACCTTTTTCTTGTTCTTCTTTTCTTCGTAAAGAAGTGCGTCTGCGTCGTCAAGAAGTTGCTGGAAATCAGTTCCCTTTTCGCAATCGAATTCAACAACACCAACACTGACATTGATGTAGTAAGGCTTGCCTGACTGTTCATTGACATTTGCTGAAATATCGTGAATTCTCTTCTTGATTGTATTTGTGAAGTTGGAAGCATTTGTGATTGCGAATGCGGAGAATTCATCTCCCCCGATTCTGCCGACAACGTCTGTGCTTCTGAATGATTCTTCAAGAATATAGGCAACCTTCTTGAGTGCAAAGTCACCCTCGTCGTGTCCGAACATATCATTGATGACTTTAAGTCCATCCATATCGGCAAATACAAGTGCTGCGTGTTTTCCTGCGTTGTTGGGCGCTGAAATAACAGCCTTTGCTGTTTCAAAGAATCCTCTGCGGTTGAAAATACCTGTGAGTTCGTCTGTTCTTGAAACCTTGCTGAGAATGATATTATTTGCTCTGATTTCATTGAGGCTTTCTTCAAGCTGTTTCTGAGTTGTTTCAAGGTCCTGAAGGAGTGAGATGATTTTAAGTGCCGCACAAATCTGAACTGTTATCGCAGAAAGGAAACAGAAGTTTTCTCTTTCGAGTTCTGTTAAAAGAAGACCATAGTGTGTTTCCTGCGAGATAAGCGGATTTAAAACCATTGTGAATCTTCTGTCCGAAGGGGTATATTTGTTGTTGAAGATATCAAGAACATTTATAGCCTGCTGTTCGGGCGGAAGAACTTCTGCTTTCTGTTCGTTATGATATGCTCTGAGGTATACATTTTCGGGAAGCACCCATTCAGAATTATTGTAATAAGCGAAAGGTTCGTCGAATGTGAAGAGGTATGAACTATCAAGATCAAGTCTCTGCATCTTGTCGATTATATCGCCGTATTTGTTCTGGTCGTCATTTGCGAAAGCAAGAACATCTCTCGAAATCGAACTTGTGAGCCATGCGATATTATGAACACGGTCTTTATAAGAATCTCTTTCGTTGATACTGATTGTTGTGAGAGATTTATAGATTGATGTGAACATAATATGGAATTTTACTTTTTCTTCTTCGGTAAAATCCTTTGTCGCCTTAAGGCACATAGCATCAAGAACATTTGAGAATTTTTCGAAAGAAACCGAATGGAGAATCTTTGTCGCTGTAACCTTATTGAACTTATTTACAACGAGCTTTTCTTCATCCTTTGAAAAATCCTTTCTTTCAGCGCATTTGAAGAATTCGAGCGAGAATTCAAACATAGCATTCTTCGCTTCGTCTGTATATGTGCTGAGCATAAAGTTATCGAAAAGATAGTTGTTGATTGCGTGTGCTGTCTGTTCGGGAGTAAGGTCTGTTATATTACCGAAATCGCCGAGAGTATTGTTATCGCTTGATTTGAAAGCTTTACATCCGCAGGAATCACGCTTTACAAGAACTGTATTGATGATATTGTTCACCATAGTTCCGTTCTTTACAAGGTTTATTCCTTCGATAACAGCGCGGTAGCCGAGTTCAGCAGCATCCGCCCTTACTGTTGTGAGGTTGGGAGAAAGTGATGTTGAAACGGGAGAATCGTCAAATCCCATAACAGAGATATCTCTTCCTATTTCAAGACCCGCGTCAACAATAGCCTTGTATCCGCCTATTGCCATTTTATCGTTTGCAAAAACTATCGCGTCGAGGCTTCCGCTGTTCTTTCTTAAAAGCTCTGAAACTGTATCATAGCTGTATTCAGAAAAATCGCCGTAGGCTATCTTCTTAGGGTCATATTTGAAGCCGTTTTTAACCATTGTTTCAGCATAAACAGCAAGTCTTTCCTGCGCATCTTCGTTTGTGCTGGGACCGCTTACAAAACCGATATTCTTTCTGTTGTGATGATGAATGATATGTTCTATTCCTTCGATAAGACCCAATGTGTTATCAAATTTTATACAAGGATATGTTTCGATTTCTGATGCGAGTGTTATTATGGGAAGGTCACCATACTTATCAAGTATTGCTTTCATTTCCTTCTTTGTGATAAATCCGCCTATTGTTCCTGTTGTAACAAGAAGAACATCGAGGTTTTTAGCAGATGCATAGCTGAATATTGTATTATACTGATATTCGTATTCTGTTCTTATAGCATCGTTGTAAACGCCGTTTATGTATCTTCCGGGAAAGATAACAAGGTTGGCATCGAGTTTCTCGGCGGCTATCATAGCACCGTTTACAACTGCTGATGAAAATTCATTTTCGAGGTGACACACAAAAAGACCGACATTAATTCTTTTTCCTCTCATAGAAAAATTCCTCCGAAACTCCCTTTTTAAAGGGTTTTATTTATATAAACCTCAGATAATTTCAAATTAAAATCAGGGTACAATTATTCAAAATAAATTTTACCATATCTTTAATATTAAATCAAGGTTTTTACAACAAAATCGCAAAAACATTCAAAAATCGACAGCTTTTTTGATTACTTTGCACAAAACAAAACGCAGAACAAGAAGTCCTGCGTTTTTCATTACTCATCATATTCAGATGTTATGCCGAAATATTCCTCAAGGGTCTTTCCGCTTTCATAAACCTTTGTAGCCATATCGACTCCTAAATATCTTATATGCCAGGATTCATACATATATCCCGTTATATCTTCCTTGCCCTTGGGATATCTTATGATAAAGCCATATTTATGGCAGTTTTCAGCAACCCATTTTCCCTCTTTTGTTTCCGCAAAAGAATCGTCTATCGAGTTAAGGTCAAAAGCAAGTCCTGTCTGATGTTCTGAATGACCGGGTCTTGCGGAATATCTGTCTGCCGCGGCATAGCCGTCTCTCTGTGCATATCTTTCATAAAGCCCCGACTGATAATCATAACTTCTGAAGCCTGATGAAATGTAGATATTAAGTCCCTCAGAAGCCGCCGCTGACTGCATCTTTTTAAAAGCACTTTCAGCAGTAGCATCAACTCCCGGATTATAATCCTTCGGCAATGAATATGTTTTGTTTACTATCAGAACTCCGTCAATATAGGTTATTCCGTTTATAGTTTCTATTCCCTGTTTGCCTGTAACTTCCATAGCAGTCTCCACCGTTGTTTCTGATGTTGTTTCCGCTGATGTATCAGGAACTACTCCCATAGCGGTTGTATCTTCAGAATAGTTATTATCCGTTGAAGCAACGATACCGACAGGGCCGTCAGGGATAGGAACGGTTGTCGAAATGTATTCTGTTGTAACAGTTTCGTCTGATGTCGCAGGGACTGTTTTTTCAGCACATCCCGAAAGAGATGTCATAATTCCTGCCGCGATTAAAAGTGTAAGTAAAAAACCTTTTTTCATCTTTCCTCCGTAAAACGCTAAGCTGTCTTTTTAACCTTTATACAACTGCGTTTTCTTATTGCTTTCTTTCTTTCAGAATATGTTTTATATTCCGTAACGAGTTTGTCCAGCCCCATTAAAGCCGCTACAATTACGATTGTTACTACTGCTTCCATTTTATGTTCCTCCTTGAATTTCAAGTTTCCTTACAATTCAAGTATAACATAAGGGGTGTCCAAAAAACCTCTCTTTGATTTTTCTATTTCTTTTTCCTCAAAAACTTTGTTCTGAACCATTTTACATACATTATAGCAACGGAATTCAAAAAATTATCATAGATTAAAAATGTGAAATTCGCCGCAATCCAGAAAATCAGAAGTCCGTATTTTCCCATTGAATTAAGGCTGTCGAAAACATCCTTCATTCCGAAAAGATTTATGATAAGAAAATAGCAGGTAACCGTTGAAACATTGAACACAACGAATTTGAGAATCCATCTTAAAACGCCGTTTTTTATCTTCTCTATAAGACCCTTCACAATGGGGTAATATCCGAAAAAGAAGATGTATAAAAATGCCGCTTCTCTGTCGGGAGTAACAAGTATACATAAAATCGCAACCGCCGCATAAGTAAGCGTTGCCCAGCCATAAGAAACCTCAACCATCATCATGATAGCGAGCATTCCCGCAAACATCGGCGCAACATATGTTAGAAAAGGAGCAAGCCCTGTGGTGAACATAATAAGCAGAGCGACCGCCGCAAGAACGCCACCCAGCGCTACCTTATAACTGATTTTTTTCATAGAAATCCTTTCGTTTAACAGAACGGTATTATATCTCCGCCCATACATTCACAACAACAATCGGCACAGATAAGAAGCTGACAGGTATCGCAGAGACCCTCTCCGCAAAGACTTCCCTTATCGCTTCCATAAGGTGAATTATCGCCGTTCATCTTCCCTTTTTTAGCGTTATCCATATTTGAAAGTGCCGCTTTGTATTCAGCGTTATCAGGAGCCATTCTTACCGCATTCGAGAAGAAATGATATGCGTCGTTAAGCCATCCTCTCGCATAGCATACGCTTCCTTTCAGGAAAGACCATTCCGCATCTCTTTCTGTATCTATCCTTTCGAGCATATCGTCTGCAATAGAAAGATTTCCGAGCTGAATCTGTCTTCTGATTTCTGCGAAAAGTGAACTTCCGCTATGACTCTGCTGTGTATATTCAGATGAGGGTTTTCCGCCTCCTCGTCTTATATCCATTATTCTGTCATATGCTTCGTTGAGTTCCTGCATTTTCGTTTCGGCTATATCAGAAAGAGGGCCCTGCCCCTGAACATCGGGATGATATTTAGCCGCAAGATTTCTGTAAGCCTCTCTTATTTCGTCATCGGTTGATGATGGTGTCACTCCTAAAACTCTGTAAGGATCACTCATTGTAATTTTCATTCCCTTCGGTTAAAAAAGATGATTTCTTCCCCTTTGTAATACTCTCCCCTTTAAGCAGTTTTTCTGCAACAAAGGGAAGCCCCATATATATAACATTATCGGTAATTGTCTTGTATTTTATGTCGCCTAAAAGAACATAAGCGTTTGAAAGTTCGCCTAAGGTAAAATAGATGCTATCTTTAGCGAGACTTCTTATCTTTTCAGGATTATATTCTTCTTCCTGCAAAAGAAGCGGGTTATAACTTCCTGTTTTATAGTCACTTTCCATATCATCAAGTGCGTCACAGAGATAGATGAATCTTCCTAAAAGATAACCCATTCTCATAAGAATTCTTTTCTTTTCGGGATTATCCGTTATCCCGCCTGCCATAGCGGACATAATAGCCGCAGTAGGCTCCGCCGCCATATCAATGGATTTCGTTTTCTTATCTTCGGTTTCTTTCTGAAGTTTCATTTTTTCTTCTGTTAAAGATGAAAGTTCAGGAAGAAGTTTCTTCGCCTTTTTATAGGGCTTTTTCATCCCCGATAAAAGCGTTTTCGCCGCCGCTTTTTTCATAAATCCATCGTCAGAAATATCGTCTTTCAGTTTGTGATAGACAGATATACATTCCGCCGCCGCGGTAAACGTAAGTGCGTCGCAGGATTTCACAAATTCCCTCTTTTTCAGAGGGTGCGCAATGCAGGCTTTTTTATCGAGAGATATCTCTGTTTCATTTACAGCCATATAAAGAATCAGAAGAAAAGCAAAATCATAACTGAGCGTCATTCTTGATGTTATTCCGAATTTTTTAAGTTCTTTACAAAGCCCGCAATAAGATGCCTTATAAAGTTCATAATCGGATATCTCCATACGGGGCTTATATGGTCTGATATAACCGAACATAAAACCCCTCCTTTGAATGCACATATACGAGAATAATTATACCATTAAAGTGTCTTACTGTCAATATAACGGGATTTCTACTTGAAATAGAGAATTATTTATGTTAAGATGATTATATATATCATCATAAGGGGTGAATATAATTTGGAAAGACTTGAAATACTCGACTCTACCCTGCGTGACGGCGCACAGGGAGAGGGGATTATTTTTTCATTACAGGATAAAATCAACATAATAAAGATACTTGACGATTTCGGCATAGATTTCATAGAAGCAGGAACTCCCGCTTCAAACCCTAAGGACCTTGAATTTTTTGAAAGCATAAGAAAGATAGAAACGAAAAACTCAAAGATAGTTGCTTTCGGCTCAACAAGAAGAAAAGAAGAAAAAGCAGAAAACGACGAGGCGCTTTTAAAACTTGCGGATTGTTCAGCAGATTATATTTCTCTTTTCGGTAAAAGTTCGCTTTTTCATGTAAGTGAAATAATAAAGACAACTCCCTCTGAAAATCTTTCTATGATAGAAGAAAGCATTGCATTTTTAAAATCAAAGGGAAAGCATATTTTCTTTGACGCAGAGCATTTCTTTGATGGTTTCAGAGAAAACGAAGAATACGCATCCGATGTTATAAAAACAGCGGAAAAAGCAGGTGCTGAAAGAATAATTCTCTGCGATACAAACGGCGGGACTTTACCTGACGAAATAGCAGAAATAACAAAGAAGGTAAGAAAAATAGTGTCTGTTCCGATAGGAATACACGCACATAACGATACAGGCTGTGCTGAAGCAAACTGTTTCTCTGCCGTAAAATCGGGAGTCACTCACATTCAGGGAACATTCATAGGTTTCGGTGAACGTTGCGGAAACACAAATCTTTCTTCCGCTATGGCAACCTTAAAACTAAAACTCGGCTATGAACTAAGCGAAAACATCGACCTTTCTCATCTCACAAAAGTTGCAAGACATATCGCTGAAATCTCAAATATAACACTCCCCGATAACCTTGCCTATGTAGGAAAAAATGCATTCTCACACAAGGGCGGAATGCATATTGACGGGGTTTCCAAAAACACATCAAGTTTCGAGCATATCTCTCCCGCACTTGTCGGAAACAAGAGAAATTTCCTTATTTCTGAAATAGGCGGAAGAAGCGGTATTCTTTCGAAGATAAAACAGATAGCACCCGAACTTGAAAAGGACAGTATAGAGGTTCAGTCTATCCTTGACCTTCTTCAGAAAATGGAGTATCGCGGTTATCAATATGAAGCCGCAGAAGCAAGTTTCGAACTTCTTGTCAAAAACTATTTAGGGCTTATGGATATGTTCTTTGATATAGTTTATTTCAAGACAATCGGTGAAACATCAGACGACAGACAAGCGCCCGCAAGTGCTATGATAAAGGTAAGGGTTGACGGTAAGACACAGATAGGCGCAGACGAGGGTGACGGCCCCGTAAACGCTATCGACAACGCTATGCGTTCAGCTCTCAAAGTATTTTATCCCAAGGTTGAGGATATGCGGCTTGTCGACTATAAGGTTCGTGTTGTTGACGGAAACGCAGCAACCGCCGCTATGGTAAGAGTTCTTATCGAAACAACCGATGGTGAGGATGTATGGACAACAGTCGGTGCGTCAACAGACATTATCGGCGCATCTGTTACAGCACTCGCTGACAGTATAAGATACAAACTTTTAAAGGATACAGAAAAGGGTATCAGGTAAAAGGGCAGCCCCTTCGCCAATCCGTAATAAACAAATCAAGGGTATCGAGTTTGTGGCTCGGTACCCTTAATTACTTCTATACGATCATTACCTTAAACCTGATACCCTTATTTACTATCCGAATGTAACTCCGTTTGAGACTATAAAATATACCGCCCCTGCTACTGTCATAACTGTAAACATAAATCCGACAAAGCAGGTTATAAGTGAATATCTGTCGTATACACGGCTATGTTTCTTATCGAGTAAAATAGTTATTTCTTTCCCCTCTTTATAAAGAATTTTTTTGAGCATAGGTTCATTCGGGAAGATACAAGGATATTCCTCATCACCCGATTTATAATAAGCAACGGTAAATCTGCTTTTGGG
>JAFXHL010000064.1 GCA_017536405.1 Oscillospiraceae bacterium | reverse complement strand
CTGTACAAATTCTTCGACCACTTCCTCTATCGTTTGCTTTAACGGCGGAATATCCATATTTCCAAAGAGTTTAGCTTCGCTTTGATAAGCCAAATATTGCAATTCAATTATTTCCTTTAAATCTTCTGTCTGTGCCTTCTCTATCAAAATCACTTTCCTCCTAACGCAATATCGTAACAGCAAATTCTTATTTATTGGTCTGTCCGATTTTCTACATTATACCACATCAACCCAAGAAGTTCAATCATAGTAGCAATAAAAAGCCGTACTCGGATTTTTCCGAATACGGCGGTACATATTGAACTGTTCGATAAATTGGAATTTACAGACTTTTCAATTCATTTATGAATTTTGAAAAAACTGTTTGGTCTGTCATAAACTCAAATTTCATAAAGTGAGTGCCTGCATCACCTTGTATATCTCCGAATATTTCAATATGTCCTGTTCTGTCGCATTTAAATTCGATTTTATTTCCATAACCAATTTCGATAAAGGTTATTTCTTTTCTTTTGAATGAAATTAAATCTTCAAGAGCCACAATGAATTTTTGTAATTCCTTATAATCGCATTCACAACCGTCTGCAACACCAGTAAATACACCTGATTTGACTTTGATATCAAACGAACAGTTATATGGATTTTCATTTTTCTCATCATCAATTGAATGATGAAAATTTCTGATTTCTATATAATTACCACAATATTCAAGTTTTGGTTCCATAAACAATATCACCTACAAATTCTTATTTATCGGTCTGTCCGATTTTTTTATATTATATCACATCTCTCCGAGAAGTTCAATATAAAATAAAAGCCGTACTCATAATGAGTACGGCTTTTTTATTCTATCTCTTTTTATAAATAACAAGTTCGGGGTTTTCTCCGTTTTCTTCATAGGTAGAAACAAGAATAAACTCCATATTAGCGACAATTCCGAAGCATCTGTCTCCACCAAACTCACATTCGAGTTCGTTTCCTAAATATGTAGCGTTATCATCAAGATATTTTACTGTTCTTCCGTTAGGTAATCTGTATTCAAGATTTACATAACTTCCGACAAGTGCGTTGAGTTTTGTGAGTTTAGGCATACCTTCGATATCAAGCGCATTTATTTCTTCAATCAGAGTTTTCTTGAATTCTTCAAAAGCAGAGTTTCCGCCGAGTTCTTCATATCTTTTCCAGTAATCAAGTTTAGGGAGAGTTGCTTTAAGATATGAGCGCACTTCTTCTTCGGAATGTTCTTCGCTCACCATATTCTTAACGCAGACTTCTATTAAGTCATCCATATCGCTATACATATATTCCCCGTCGGCATAACACCATTTGCAGTAATGTTCGTTGATTTCACCATCTTTTTCACGGCTTGTAACGGCATCTTCAAGAGGCATTCCGCAACACTGACATATAAGTTTCTGAGGAGAGCCGAGAAGAGTATTGATTGAAACATCAAAAAGTTTTGAGAGAAGTTTCAAAGTTTCTGTATTAGGAACAGTTTCGCCGTTTTCCCAGCGTGAAACTGCCTGACGGGTTACAAAAACTTTTTCCGCGAGTTCATCCTGTGATAATCCGTTTTTTGTCCGAAGACTAAGTATAATTTCTTTTGTTTCCATTATTTTTCACCTCGCTGTTATTATATCACAGAGAATATTTTCCATCAAGCAACTGTCTGTTGCTATAAAGAAAAGCCGTATTCATTATGAGTACGGCTTTTTATCTGTAATTTAAGAATTAGCGCATAATTTAGCAATATCTGCGTCTGTTATGATATGATATCCTGCTGATTCAAGTGCTGTTTCAGCCTTATTGTTATCCTCTACTCTGATAACTACATAAGCGTGTTTTTCTGTACGCGCCATAAAAGCATAGAGATATTCCATATTGATTTTGTTTTCGCCGAGAACTTTGAGTGCACCTGCAAGTTTTCCCGGAGCATCCCCTATCTTAACACCGACAACTTCTGTTATCTTTGTAAGGAAACCTTCTTCTGAAAGAATTTTTCCTGCTGTTTCAACATCGTCAACGATAAGACGAAGAATACCGAAATCCTGTGTTTCTGCTATTGAAAGTGCTCTTAAATTTATATTTTTCTTTGAGAGTGTTTCGGTTATAGAACCAACTGCGCCCTGCTTATTTTCTACAAATACTGTTAACTGTTTGATTGCCATAATTAAAACTCCCTTCCTTATTATACAAGTTTTCTCTTATCGATAACGCGGACTGCCTTGCCTTCACTTCTTGTGATGGACTTAGGTGCTACAAGATGAACTGAAGGGTTGATACCGAGCATTGTCTTCATTGCGTTTGCGAGGGATTTTTCCATAGCGAGAATATCGCCGACCTTGTCTGTGAACTGTTCGGGTAACATTTCAACATTTACTTCGAATGTATCTGTATTCTTTACACGGTCAACAACAATCTGATAGTTGGGCTGATAGCCTTCGTTGAGAAGAACTGTTTCGATCTGGCTTGGGAATACATTTACGCCACGGATAATGAGCATATCATCTGTTCTGCCCATGGGCTTTGCCATTTTAACGAGTGTACGTCCGCAAGAGCATTTTTCTCTTGTGAGAACACAGATATCTCTTGTACGGTAACGGAGAAGAGGAAATGCTTCTTTATCAAGAGATGTGAATACGAGTTCACCCTTGCTTCCTTCAGGAAGAACTTCCCCTGTATCGGGATCGATGATTTCTGCATAGAAATGGTCTTCGTTGATATGCATGCCTGTCTGTTCAGAACATTCAAATGCAACGCCTGGGCCTGTTGTTTCTGTAAGGCCATAGATGTCGTAAGCCTTGATACCGAGAACTTCTTCGATACCTTGACGCATTTCTTCTGTCCAGGGTTCTGCACCGAAAATACCTGCCTTGAGAGGAATATCCTCAGGCTTATAGCCCTGTTCCTTGAGTGTTTCGCCTATGTATGCAGCATATGAAGGTGTGCAGCAAAGTATTGTTGCGTTGAGATCCATCATAAACTGAATCTGTCTTTCTGTATTACCTGATGACATAGGAAGTGTAAGACAACCTACTTTATGTGAACCACCGTTAAGTCCGGCACCGCCTGTGAAAAGTCCGTAACCGTAAGCCACCTGACATACATCTTCATTTGAACCACCTGCCGCAACGATAGCACGCGCACAGCAGTCTTCCCAGAGGTCAATATCCTTCTGTGTGTAGAAAGCAACTACACGACGACCTGTTGTTCCTGATGTTGACTGAATACGAACGCAGTCTGAAAGAGGCTTCGCAAGAAGTCCGTAAGGATAAGCGTCACGAAGGTCTGCTTTTGTGAGGAAAGGAAGCTTGTGAAGGTCTTCAATGCCCTTGATGTCTTCAGGCTTAACTCCCTTTTCATCCATAAGATTATGGT
>JAFXHL010000063.1 GCA_017536405.1 Oscillospiraceae bacterium | reverse complement strand
GGCAGTAAAATCAAATACGAACTCGACAAGGAAACAGGCGTTTTAAAACTCGACAGAATACTTTATACATCGACACACTACCCTGCTAACTACGGATTTGTTCCGAGAAGTTTTGCAGAGGACGGAGACCCTCTCGATGTTCTCGTTCTCTGTTCTGAAATCATAGCGCCAATGTCACTCGTAAGATGCTATCCGATAGGCGTTATCTGTATGCTTGACAACGGTGACCCCGACTATAAGGTAATCGCTATCCCCTTTGAAGACCCGACATATAACGGTTATAAGGATATCAGTGAACTTCCTACTCACATCTTTGACGAAATGTCGCATTTCTTCAAGGTTTATAAGACACTCGAAGGAAAAGAAACCGCTATCGACGAAATTCTCGGAAGAGAGAAGGCTGTCGCTATCGTTGATGACTCAATCGACAGATATATCGGAAAATTCTGCCGTGCAAGAGGATAATTTGTCAGAGGGAGTGCTTTTTGTGGCACTCCCTTTAAAATTTTTCGATTTTTTTGAAATTAGGTATTGACAAGAGGTTTTCATAGTGATATAATAAATAAGCACTCTAAAAATTTCATATCGCGGGATGGAGCAGCTCGGTAGCTCGTCGGGCTCATAACCCGAAGGTCGTCGGTTCAAATCCGGCTCCCGCAACCAACGAAGAAACCTCTTTTGTCTACCAAGACAAGAGAGGTTTTTCTTATCCTTACAATACCCTCGGCAGCCATAAGGGGGTCGGGGCTTTTTGCGTTCGGTTGAAAAATTCATAGTTTTGTGGTATAATCAGTTCGATAAATAAGAATTTAGTAAATAGTAGGTAAACATCAAGGACAGAGAGGGAGAGTATATGAAAGCAAGAGAATTGTTAGATGCGTTACAAATTGCAGAGCGATTAAAAGATGCAACAAGACATTGTTATACTAAAAATGGAAGACATGAGAGTGTTGCCGAACATAGTTGGATGATGACTTTGATGGCTTACTTTATGAAAGATGAATTTCCTGAGGTAGATATGGACAAAGTGGTTCAAATGTGTATTATCCATGATTTAGGAGAATGTTTTACGGGAGATATTCCAACATTTGATAAGACAAAAGCTCATGAGCAAAATGAAGAAAACCTTTTATATAGTTGGGTAAGAACTCTGCCTGAGAATTATGCTAATGAAATGATTGCATTGTATGAAGAAATGGCTGAAAGAAAAACAATAGAATCTAAAATATATAAAGCTATTGATGGTTTAGAGGCTTTAATTCAACATAATATTTCAGATTTATCAACTTGGATTCCAAAAGAATACGAGTTAAATAAAACATATGCAGATGATAAGGTGGCTTTTTCTGAATATCTTACAGAATTAAGAGAGGAAATTCGTAAAGACACAATGGAAAAAATCGGAGAATAACAAATTCCAATTTGTTGAACAGAGTAGCTACGCACCTTTTCTTCGTTTTTACCCCTGTTTACGCACCTTATTGCCCGTCTTTCGCAACGAAGAAACACTCACAGAAATGTGGGTGTTTTTGTTTTTTAATAACTTGTTGCACATCTGAATTTATGGTATAATATGTAGTAAGATATAAATATACCAGATTATCAGGAGGAATATATGAACGAAGTTCTGCTTACCGCAATAGGTGTTGGCGCCGCAACTGTTTTTGGCTCTGTATTGGGATTCATATTCAAAAATATATCACATAAATTTTCTGATATTGTTCTTTCATTCGCCGCAGGAGTAATGCTTTCCGCATCGGTTTTAGGGCTGATACTCCCCTCTCTTGAATATGGCGGAAAATATGGAATACTGACAACAATAGCAGGGATTTTTGTAGGTGCGATATGTCTTAACCTGATAGACAAATTAGTTCCTCATCTTCACAGGCTTGCGGGAACGGACACAAAATACGAACACAATTCACAGGCACACAAGGTATTGCTTTTCGTTATCGCCATCGCAATACACAATCTCCCCGAAGGAATAGCAGCAGGTGTGGGTTTCGGCTCGGGAGATATTTCTCAGGCGCTTATCATCGCAGGAGGCATCGCTTTACAGAACATTCCCGAAGGTATGGTTATAATAGCGCCTATGCTTTCAGCAGGAATAAAGCCCTCGAAAACATTTTTGTTCGCATCTGTAACAGGCCTTATAGAAGTTATCGGAACTCTTATCGGGTATTTCGCAGTAAGCGTATCGACGGCAATTCTTCCGTTTGCGCTGAGTTTTGCAGGCGGAACAATGCTTTATATCATAAGCGATGAAATGATACCTGAAACGCACGCACACGGCAACGAAAGACCTGCTACCTATGCACTTCTCATCGGTTTCTGCGTTATGCTTATTACAGACACCCTGTTCGGTTGATGACAGATAAACCCCCGCTCGAAATGAGCGGGGGTTGTTGTAATAACTAAAGATTCTATTATACAAGCGTCCCATCAGGTGTATGCTTTTCTTCCATTGCAAGTTCACCGTATTGATCATATACATATGTGTAATAATATTCCAATATTCCTTCTGAATTATAATGACTCTGTTTTATTTTGTATTTATTTGAATCATATTCAACTTCTTTTTTTAATTGTCCATTTTTATTATATTCATATTCAATCTTGCCGCTAAAATCTCCGTTCGAATGCATTTCTACACGAATCAAATTAGAATCCGAATTATAAAGACTCACTTTTGAAAGTTCACCATTCGAATCGTATTCCATCGTTTTAAGCCAAGCGAGCGCTCCGTCTCCACGATACTCACCCATTTTTGTCGTTTTGCCATTAGAATCGTACTCAAATATATTATATTTATTAAGTGCTCCGTCACCAAAGTATTCGTTGTCTTTTATTACTTTTCCGTTCGAATCATACTCATATGTATAATACCACTCAAGTGTCCCATCAGCATCGTATCCACTCAATTTCACTCTATTGTCATTAGCATCATATTCTTCTATTTGATACGAACCATTCGTTCCATCTTTTCTTTCTGTTCTCGGTCCTTTTGCTTCTTTCATCTTGCTTGTCGTTTCAATAAATTCCTTTTCCGTTCTTTCTTCTGATACAGTAACATCGTTTCCGCTATTATTGTCATCGGAAGAAGAAGGCTCAGCCTTCGAGCATCCGCAAAGCATTACGCTCATCGCAGTTATTACAAGTAATATTTTTTTGAGTTTCATAACAAATCTCCTTTTGAAAATATATTTTGTAGTGTATTTTGTAGTTACAATTATAATATACTATTTATTGGAATGTCAAGTTAAAATAAATGTATAACTATAAAAGCAGGAGATTTTGTTATGCAGAACGAAATAAAGATAAAGAAAAAAGCGCAGAAAGGCGAAGATGGTTGCAAAGTGATTTCGGTCAGAATGAAGGATGAACTTCTCGAAAAGCTCGATAATCTTTCGGCAAAAACAAATCGTTCAAGAAACGAGCTTGTAAACATTCTCCTTGAATCTGCCATAGATATTGTAAAAGTCGAAGAATAAAACCCCGCCTGTTTTTTAACAGGCGGTTTTCCTTTCTCTTCACAAAAATTTCTGACAAATTTTATCAAAAATATTGTCATTCGGATTAAATTAGTGTATTATTAATTTATCAATTTGAATTTCAGAGGTGTATACTTATGAGCAAAAGCGTTCAGGATATCCTGGATATGATCCGTGAAAACGGTATTGAAATGGTTGACTTCAAAATGGTTGACATCAATGGTCAGTATCGTCACGTTACTATCCCTGCACAGAATTTTTCAGAAGACACAATGAAGAGCGGTATC
The DNA here is from genome assembly GCA_017536405.1 of Oscillospiraceae bacterium. GTDB lineage: Bacteria > Bacillota > Clostridia > Oscillospirales > Ruminococcaceae > RGIG4131. Next base: position 12,242 of record JAFXHL010000063.1, on the reverse strand, counting down.
GGTTTCGACGCATCAAACTACGGCTATGCAGTAGTTGAAAAGAGCGATATGGTATTTATTCCCGATCCCGATACAGCACTTATCGACCCCTTCTGTTCAATCCCCACACTTTCAATGACAGGTAATGCGATGATTATCGACAATCCCGAAAACCGTCCTCTCGCACAGTATCCCCGTAACATCGTTCTCGCTGCAGAACAGTATATGAAGGACAGTGGCGTTGCTGATACAATGCTTATTCTTCCTGAATTTGAATTCTATCTTTTCGATAATGTAGGCTGGGAAGTTTCACCCAGAAGCGTTGGCGCGGCTGTTGATGCACAGCAGTCATACTGGAACAGCGCTACTGAAGGAACAGGCGTTGTTATCCCCAAGCAGAAGGCATATCATGTTGCAAAGCCTTTCGACATCGCTTATGAATGCAGAAGTGAAATGTGCATGCATATGCGCGATGCAGGAATTGCTATAAACTATCATCATCCCGAAGTTGCGGCTTCAGGTCAGTTTGAAATTGAACCTCAGCTCGGAAAAATGTCAGAAATGGCTGACGCCACAATGATGATCAAATACATCATCCACAACACAGCTCTCAAATACGGCAAATCAGCAACATTCATGCCCAAGCCCATCTATGGCGAAGCAGGAAGCGGTATGCACGTTCATATGCTTCTTCTTAAAGATGGTGAACCTGTATTCTCAGATGACAACGGTTATGCTCATCTCAGTAAAGAAGCTCACTGGTTCATGGGCGGACTTTTAAAGCACATCCACTCACTCTGTGCTCTCACTAACCCCAGCACAAACTCATTCAAGAGACTTGTTCCCGGTTATGAAGCACCCGTTACAGTAGGCTACGCTACATCAAACAGATCTGCTGTTATCCGTATTCCAGCTTACGCAAAAACTCCCAACAAGCGTCGTTTCGAGCTCAGAAACCCCGACGCTACATGTAACCCATATTTCTGCTATGCTGCTATTCTTATGGCAGGTCTTGACGGTATCAAGAATCAGATTGACCCCCATGAAAACGGCTGGGGACCTTATGATGTAAACCTCTTCCATCTTTCAGATGAAGAAAAGGCTAAACTTCAGGGACTTCCCACATCTCTCGAAGAAGCTCTCGACGCTCTCGAAAAGGACCACGACTACCTCACAGCAGGCGGTGTATTCCCCGAAGAACTTCTCAAGAACTTCATCAAGACAAAACGTGCAGAATGTCGTGAACTCGCAAACATTCCTCATCCTGCTGAATTCGACAAGTATTATAACCTTTAATAAAGATAAAGCCACTCTTTTTACAGAGTGGCTTTTCTATTGAAATCCATAAAAAAATGATGTATAATGTTTTTTGTGATATTTTTTATGAAGGGATTTTTATATATGGATTTAAACGGACTGCGTCAGCAGATTGACATCATCGACAATGAAATACTCGATAAATTCATAAAAAGAATGGAGCTTTGCCTTGATGTTGCGAGATACAAGAAAGAAAACAACATAGGCGTTATGCAGTCATCAAGAGAACAGGAAATCATAGACAGGGTAAAATCCATGTCTGATGAAAAATATAAAGACAGTGTTTCGCTTTTATTCACCAACATAATGGATATAAGCAAGAGTTTTCAGCAGAATGAGATAAACAAGGGCATTACATTCATCGAAAAAAAGCCTCTTGAAATAGCTCCATCCGCAAAAGCAGGATGTTTCGGCGTCAAGGGTTCTAACTCCGAAGAAGCGGCAAGAAAGATTTTCGGAAAAGAAAAAGAACTTTCTTTCTATTCCGAATTTGAAGATGTCTTTAAGGCTGTATGTGACGGCGAAATAGATTTCGGTGTTGTTCCCTTGCAGAATTCAAGTACAGGCTCTATAACGCAGACTTATGACCTTATGCATAAATACAATGTCTATATAAACAAGATGATAAGAGTAAGTATAAGACATTGTCTTGCCGCAAAAGGAACTGATATAAAAGGAATTGAAAAGGTTTATTCTCATCCTCAGGCACTTATGCAGTGTTCTGATTTTATAGCAAGCAAGGGGCTTACACCTGTAAACTATGAAAGCACTTCTTCTGCTGCCGAACTCGTTTCAGAAAGTGATGAAAAAATCGCCGCAATATGTTCGCCTGAATGTGCTAAGCTTTATGGTCTTGATATAATCGGTGAAAATATTTCTGATTATGAAACAAACTACACAAGATTCATATGCATTTCAAAGGACTTTGCGGTTGAAGAAAACGCGGATATCATCTCTGTTCAGCTTGCAATCCCCAACGAAGAAAGAAGTCTTTACAGACTTCTTACAAAGTTTACTGTTTTAGGACTCAATCTTCTCAAAATTGAAAGCAGACCTCGTCACGAAGGAAATTTTGATGTTGTTTTCTATCTTGATTTTGAAGGAACAATGGCTGACGAAAGAATAAATTCGCTTCTCATTCATCTTGAAAAAGACACAACAGATTTCAAATTCCTCGGCAACTACTCTGAACTTATTTAAGGAGATTTTATTATGGGTGTATCAATAGCTTTGCTCGTTGTTTCGATAGTTTTTCTGTCGATAGGATTTGCCGCTGTTTTAGTGGGAATCATCTTTCTTCTCATAAGTAGAAACCTCGCCTCAAAAACTTCTCATAGTGTAACAGGAAAAATCACAGGTATGACCTGGAATGCCGCTGAATTCAACGAAGCACAAGGTGATAAAGGTGTTGAAATGGGCGGAATGAATGTAAAAGTAGGGTCAAGACCCGCACGATTCGAAATCGGCGAAACAGGAATAGGGGCGAATACTATCCGCACAACAACAAGCACACCGAGAAATATGTTCCACAAGGTTTTTGAATACACAGTTGACGGTGTTACATATGAAAGGGCCGAAGGTGTAAGATATAACAAGGGTGCTGTTGAAAAATGCATCGGAAAAGAAGTTATTGTTTATTATGATGCAGAAAATCCTATGAGGGCATCACTTTCATCAGGAAAAGGATACAAGATAACATATCTTATTCTCCTGATAGTTGGTATCCCATCTCTTTTAGGTGGAATTATAGGGCTTATAGCAAGTCTGATAATGTAAAGAAAAGGCTGTCTTTATAAAGACAGCCTTTATTCTATGCCATAACTTTTGACATAAGAGAAATTCTTTTTTTCATAGTTATAATGTTTTCATTGCCTTTACGCTTGTAAGAAGTTTCATCCATCATGCGCTTTGCTATGTAAATTCCAAGTCCTCCGATTTTTCTGTTTTCGATGCCCGATGTTATATCGGGTTCTTCTTTTTCGAGAGGATTGAAAGGAATTCCCTTATCCGAAATTTCAATGGAAATTTCACCGTCAGAAACCTCTGCGCTGACTTTAACTTCTCCCTTTATTCCGTCATAGGCATAAGAAACTATGTTTATAAAAATTTCCTCGGTAGCAAGACGAAGGTCTTTTATAACTCTTTCGGCGGAAGGATAAAGATTATCTTCGTCTTTTATTTTTGTGAATATAAATTCCATAACATCTTCAAATGCCTGAGGGTTCGCGTCAACAACGATATAATCCATATTTCCACCTTCTTTCATAAAAGTTTCTGCTACACTTCTCCGTCTGCGTAGTCAATAGTCTGTCTGAGTTCTTCTGAGATTTTCTTTCCGACAAGTATCATACAACTTCTCGGCTGAACAAAAACATCACCACCACGATAATGCTCGGGATTTTTTATAAAACTTTCTTCATCCCTTGCTGTATCGGCAACGATATGCCAGCCGAATCCTAAGGGAAGTTCGGGTAACTGATATGATTTCGATTCCCAGATTGTATTCATAATACAGTATATAAAATTATCCTCATTGGTATGATACTTATGCGATGTTTCGACAAACATAACCGCAAGAGTATGTGATGATGAATTTTTATCAAGTTGCCATGCTGTTGTCTGATGCCATGAAACTTCGGGATAACCGAGTTCGGTCTTTGGTGTTTCATAGCTGGGATTTCTAAGAACAGGGTGACTTAATCTGAATTTAATCATACTGCTTACAAAATCGAAAAGTTCTTTGTTCTTTTCAAGATTTGACCAGTCAAGCCATAAAATTTCGTTATCCTGACAGTAAGCATTGTTGTTTCCGAACTGTGTATTTCCGAATTCGTCCCCCGCAAGCATCATAGGAACACCCCTGCTCATAAGAAGCATGACGAAAGCGTTTTTACGCTGTCTGCGTCTTAATGCGAGAACTTCGGGGTTATCTGTATCTCCTTCTTCACCACAATTCCAGCTGTTGTTATCGTTAGCACCGTCGCGGTTGTTTTCACCGTTAGCCTCATTGTGCTTATCGTTGTAACTTACAAGGTCATTGAGAGTAAATCCGTCATGACAGGTTATAAAGTTTATTGATGCATTGGCGCTTCTTTCTCTGTAAAGTCCGGGTGAGCCCATAACTCTGTCTATTATACAGTCAACAGAAAGTCCGTCGCTTTTGAGCTGTTTTCTCATATCATCACGATATTTTCCGTTCCATTCAGCCCAGCGTCCCTGTGTCGGGAAAGAACCTACCTGATAAAGTCCGCCCGCGTCCCACGCTTCTGCTATGAGTTTTGTTCTGCTTAAGATTGGGTCATGTTCAAGTGCCTCTAAAAGAGGGGGATTTTCCATAGGTGCACCATTCTGGTCTCTTGAAAGGATAGATGCAAGGTCAAAACGGAATCCGTCGATATGATATTCCGAAACCCAGTATCTGAGGCAATCGAGAATCATATTTCTTACTACTGAATTATTACAGTTGAATGTATTTCCGCATCCGCTGAAATTATAGTAGTATCCTTCGGGAGTAAGAAGATAATAGGTTGCGTTGTCAAGCCCCTTGAAAGAGAGAGTAGGTCCATATTCATTACCCTCTGCCGTGTGGTTGAAAACAACATCTAAAATAACTTCTATTCCGTTTCTGTGAAGCTGTTTTATAAGATTTTTGAGTTCATCGACTTCCATTCCGTATCTGCCTGTTGCGGCATATGCGGCTTTGGGTGCGAAAAATCCTACTGTTGAGTATCCCCAGCAGTTATAAAGGCGTTTTCCTTCGTTGTCAACATTACAGTTGTCGAGTTCGTCAAACGAGAAAATCGGAAGGAGTTCTATACAGTTTATTCCGAGTTCTTTGAGATAGGGAATTTTATCAATAATACCAGCAAATGTTCCGGGATGTTTTATGTTGCTTGATTCGTGCTTTGTAAAAGCTCTTACATTCGCTTCATAGATGACAAGGTCTTCCATAGGGATTTCGAGAGGGCGGTCGCCTTCCCAGTTGAAATCGTCATAGATAATTCTTCCGCGGTTTGTAAATTCAGTATATGCGGCACTGTTCACACCCCATACATTTCTTCCGCTGACGCCCTTTGCATAGGGGTCTAAAAGAACTTTTGTCTTGTCGAAACGATGTCCCTTTTCGGGGTTATATTCACCGTCAACACGGTATCCGTATTCAAGCGTTTCATAGTCAAGGTCGAAAACTATCATCGACCATACGCTTCCTATTCTGTATTCCTTAGGAAAAGGAATTACCGCAAAAGGAAGTGCTTCGCCTCTTTTATAGAGTACAAGTTCCACGGATTTTGCGTTTTTTGAAAAGATAGAAAAGTTTACTCCTCCCGAAACAATAGTCGCTCCGAAAGGGAGGCTCTTTCCTTCTCTTATACGCATTCCGCGGTAGATTCTGGTTGGGTATCCGTCAATTCTTGTTATCATTCTTAAAAAAACCTTCTTATATGAGTTTATGCGTTATGACATAGCAGCAGCTGCTGTATCGAGATTGTCATAACAGTTAAAAATAGTTCCGAAGCCTGTCATTTCCATAACATCCTTAACCTCTTCATTAAGGTTTACAAGCGCTATGTTTTCACCGAGCTGACGGCTTCTTTTTCCTAAAAGAAGAAGAACGCGGAGCCCTGAGCTTGAAACATATGTGCAGTCTTCCATATCGATAACAACATTCTTGTTGTTTTCGACAACTGACATCATAGATTCTCTTGCTTCTTCACTTGTGTTGTAGTTGAGTTCACCTTTGAGAGATACAACTGTTATATCTCCCGGAAGCATCTTTGTTTCGAGTTTCATAATTTAAAATTCCCCTCTCGTTTTATCTGCCTGATTGATATGAGTTTTAATTGAAAAATCTTGTTATGAGCATTGTTATATCGTCTGCCTGGTCAGCGCCGTAAACAAATTCATAGATATCTTCTGTGATATTCGCTATAATCTCTTCAAGAGTCATATGTTCTGCCGCAAAGCTGTTGAGAAGATTATAGAGCCTCTTTTTGCCGTATTGTTTCTTTTCCTTGGTTGAAGCCTCGGTAACACCATCTGTATAAAGGAAAATCATATCTCCCTTATCAAGCATTATGCTGTCGGTTTTATAGAGTGTATCTTCATCTCCTGCGAGGAAAAGATTCTTTGTAACGCTTAAATTGTCAAAGCCTTCTTTATAACGATATACAAAAGGCGGCGTATGACCTGCGTTTGAATATCTGAATTCGCCCGTTTTTATATTGAGAATTCCGAGGAAAGCTGTAACAAACATCGCGGCATCGTTATTGATACAAAGAAGTCTGTTTACTTCCGTAAGAATTTCTCCGGGTGACATATTAGGTTTTGTCTTGTTACTGATGAGTGTTTTTGAAATCATCATAAAGAGCGCCGCGGGAACGCCTTTTCCCGATACATCGGCTATCGTTATGGCAAGATGTTCATCGTCTACCATAAAGTAGTCGTAGAAATCTCCTCCTACTCCCTTTGCGGGGATGATTGAGGTTGCGATTTCGAATTCGGTGTTTATATCAAAATCCTTCGCATTGTTGGGAAGAATAGACATCTGTATCTTCTTTGCGATTTCGAGTTCTGCCTTATGATGTTCTTTTTCTTTCGATTCTTTCTTGACTTTGTCGATATATTCTTTCAGTTCTTCGGTCATATTTCCGAAAGCATCCGAAAGGTCTTCTATCTCGTCGCCTGTTTTTATATCGCAGTTGAATTCAAGGTTTCCATGAGTTATTTTCTTTACACTGTCTGTTAAGGTAACTATCGGTTTTGTTATCTTCTTTGAGAGTGTTATACCAAGAATATATGTCAGAACAAGAAGGAGTATAAGCGAAACAAAACCGAAAATGCAGGTTGAAAGCATTGATTTCATTACTTCGTCGGAAACTTCCTGAGAAAGCGAACTTATTCCGTTTTTCAGAACAGTTGATGGTGCTGATGCTATTTCATTGTCAACATAAGCGACGATAATCCATTTATGGTCTTTGAGTTTTGTATGTGATACATGGATATGTCTTTTCTCGATTTCAAGATGCTTTGTTCCGCTCTGTGTTTTCATTATGTCATTATAGAGGGTTGCATTTTCTGAAATGAATCCGACTATATTCTTTCCTGTTTCGGATGAACAGTTTTCACTTGATATTATAAGGTTTCCGTTATCATCCAAAACAGCGAAACAACAATCGAGAAAATCGGTATAACCAAGTTGTTCCCTGAATTTTTCAGCCCTGATATTTACACCCGCAACTCCCATAAATTCTCCGTCTACGGAATATACAGGTTTTGTAATACAGATTATTTCATCTCTGCCAAAAGGGTCACTATGAACTCCCGATATATAAAGTTCGCCCGAATTCTTGGCATTTTTATACCACTCGCGCTGTTTATAATCAAACGTTTTATTTTCAACAAGGAATTTCTTGTTGCTTGAAACAAAGAAAAGTCCGCTGTCGGTTGCATAATATGCGTCTGAAATAACATCATCCTTTGATGTTATTCTATGCAGTGTTATGCCTATATTTGCAGTAACTCCCGCTTCGTCTGAAAGTGCTTCTTCGTCAGCATCCGCGGAATAAAGCAGAAACGGAGTTTCAGAGCCTGCCTTTGCCGAAAAAGAAAGATGATAGGGCGCTTCTGAAAAAACTTCGGGTTTTGATCTCATATCAGAGGCGTGTGAACTTATATTTTCGAGATAAATCTCGTATTTTTCAAACATTTCTCCGATATGTTCCGCTTTTCCTGTTGAAACCAGAAGAAGTTCCTTATCGGTAAGTTCTTCTATCGAGGTTAGGCTGTTTTCGGCGGCGTGTTCGATTATTTCTTCATTTATACTGATGAATTTTCTTGAAACTTTAAAAACACCGAAATATGCAATAACCGATGTTATTATAAGACAAACAAGCGAAATCCCCGCAATAACGGAAAAAACCCTGTTTTCTATCGATGATTTCTTGTTTTTCAGCTCCGCCACCTCCTCTTTGAAGATATAGATATAAAATTACACCTTATTATACTATAAAAATGCTCTGAAATCAACATTTGAAATATGTCGGAAACAAATATTGTTGAGAATATACAAATTTTTTATTTTTTGTTGACAATGTAGCAAATAATCAAATCTTATGGTATAATCATAATGAAAAGTCTTGAAAAAGGAGGTTTTTATATGAAAGATAAGCGTATTTTCGCATTTGCTTTGTGCATAGTTCTCTCGTTGTCGCTTTCTTCATGTACAGTTTCGGATTATGTAAATAATCTTGATGCACTTGAAACTCATGCTACCACAAAAAAATCTCCTGTTTACACTTTGGGAACTTCCACCTATGACACAAATATAACTACAACGGGGACAACCCTTTTTATCGACGGAACAGATTTTGGTCTGACGGAAGTTATTATCCCCAAAAAGCCCAAAGCAACGGCTGTTGCGATGAAAACTGCCGATTCAGAAAAACTGAAAATTTCTGATGATATCATCTCAAAAGATGTTGATGTTTCGGCAGGTATTGCAAAAAATCGCGGAAAACTCACTTTAGAAGGCATTACAGCGGTTTCAAGTTCAAAATCTTCTGACACCGCAGAAAGCAGATTTTTCGGAACATCATCGGCTTTTCTTTGTATGCCTTCAAGTCAGATAGACATAAAAGACAGCGTTATAACAACAACAGGAAATGGTGCTTCGGCTTGTTTTGCTTATGGAACAGGCTCTGTTATAGACATTTCGCAGAGTGAAATTATGACGCAGAATGCTAATGCAAGGGCACTCGCCTCAACATATCACGGAAACATCTATGCCGCAGGCTCAAAGATTTCTACAAACGGAATGAACTCCCCCGCTGTTTTCGTAGGCGTCAATGGCGGAACGATAACGGTTACAGGCGGAGAGATATCAACTTTAGGCGTTTCATCACCTGCCGTATATTCCGAAGGAACTGTATCTATGACGGGTGTAAAGGTAAAGACAACATCCTCGGAAACAGCGGTAATCGAAGGAAAGAATTCCGTTTCGTTAACGGGTTGTGATATAGAATCGGGCTCAACAACATTCACACTCTATCAGAGCAATTCGGGTGAAACAAGCAAAGGTCTTGCAACTTTAAATCTTGTCGGCGGAACGATAGAAGCGAAATCGGGCGCTTTATTCTATGTTGCAAATACTGATGCGAAGATCTGTCTTCAGGCTGTTGAGATAGATTCAAGCTCATCATCACTTGTCAATGTCGTTGCGAATGAAAAATGGGGCGAGGTCGGCGAAAACGGTGGAAAAGCAACCATTCTCGCTAATTTTCAAAACCTTGAAGGCGATATTTATGCCGATAATTTAAGCGAAGTGAAACTTGAACTTTCTGCATTATCAACCTTTGAAGGAACAATAAATTCAAGAAACACAGCCAAAAAAGCGGACATCATCCTTGACGGAACAAGCAAATGGATACTCACAGGAAACTCTTTCGTATCCTCAATCACTCCGGGAATGGCGGATTTTTCGAACATAATAGACAACGGCTATACAATCTATTACGATGCCGATAATCCCACAAATGTTTATTTAAACGGCGAAACGATAACCTTACAGGACGGCGGAATTTTAACACCAATGAAAAAGTAAAAGTGTCTTATGGATTTTATCCCATAAGACACTTTTTATTTTCTTTATTGTTACCGAACATATCCTCAAATTCAGTCATATGTTTCCAGTATTTTTTAGGCATCAGATTCATTCTGAGTTTTTCGTTATAGCGTTCTTTTATGCCGATAATATTGTAATAGCCTTTCCAGAGTTCACGATAGAATCTCTCTTTATCATCCGCCTCGGGAAGTGAAAAATCATCGATAAAAACAATATCGGAATGTTTATCTTTATGAATAAGCGCAACTTTATGAGTTTTATCATAAATCAGAAAATCGAGGTTTCCTATTCTCTGTTCATAATGATAAACGATATAGGGAAGAACGAAATTTTCAGGTTCGATAACGGATGAAAGAACCCCCTCGTTTTCTGTAAACCTTAAAAATTCGCGGTAGAAATTTGCTTCATTCGAAAACCTTTTTACAACCTTGAACATAGTTATGACCGTATCGACAGAAAGCATTGTGTCAACTTTTCTGCCGTATTTTTTGCCTAAAAGAATATATTTTAAAATCAGCATTTCTTTTTCTTTCGCATTAGAAAAATAGCATCTTCTTATGTTATCGAGTGCATCGAAAGAAATTTTTTCTCTGATATATTTCTGCATTTTAGAAGAAATTTCTTCGTCTGAAACAACCACTTCCTCGTGAAAAAGTATGGTCTGACTATCTTCTTCGGATATTATATTTTCAGGCATTTTTTTGGATGAAATCGCTTTATATACAGCGGTCATAAGCCCGTTGAAACTGCCGTCATAGCGATATGTTACATTTGTCCCGTAAGACATTTTACCGAATCCTCCATAGAAAGATTTTTGTTTTCGTTGTCAAAGAATGAAATCTGCGTGCCATAGGAATTATCAGGAAAGGCACCGTTTTCATCAAGTTTCTTGACAACACTTGCCGACATAAGTTCGCGCATTACAGCGGTTTCCGTAACTTTCAGCCCCTCGGTCATTTTTCCGTTGCAGAGGATGAAATACTGCGCTCTTTTTAAAACTACACCGAGTTTTTTAAGGTCCTTGAAATTAAGGTTTGCCGTTCTTCTTGCCATCATTATTCTTCGGGCAGAATTTACCCCGACCCCGGGAATACGCAGCAGAAGTTCATAAGGCGCTTTATTTATCTCAACAGGGAAAAATTCGGGATGATTCACAGCCCAGTTGCATTTAGGGTCTAAAAGCGGATTGAAAGAAGAATGTTTTTCGTCTAAAAGTTCCTTTGCTTCAAAGCCGTAAAAACGAAGAAGCCAGTCTGCCTGATAAAGACGATGCTCGCGCAGAAGCGGTGGTTTTGTTTCCTTTGAGGGAAGGAATTTTTCATCACCTACGGGAACATAGGCAGAATAGAAAACTCTTTTAAGGCTGAATTTTTTATACAAAGCCTCTGAAAGAGTAATTATCTGTAAATCACTTTCAGGGGTAGCACCTATAATCATCTGTGTGCTCTGTCCTGCGGGAACAAATTTCGGCGCAGCTTTATACTTTACAATTTCTGTGTGATTTTCTTCAATGCCTGTTCTGATATTATGCATAGGAAGAAGAATGTTGCGCTTTGATTTATCGGGTGCAATTTTATTAAGGCTTTCTTCAGAAGGAAGTTCGATATTGACGCTCATTCTGTCGGCCAAAAAGCCAAGTTTTTCAATAAGCAGAGGGTCAGCCCCAGGTATTGCTTTTGCGTGGATATAGCCGTTGAATTTATATTCATATCGAAGAATTCTTAAAATCTCAATCATCTGTTCGCAGGTGTAATCGGGGCTTTTTATTATCCCCGAGCTCAAAAACAGCCCCTCGATATAATTTCTCTTATAGAAATTTATCACAAGTTCAGCAAGTTCACGCGGTTCAAATCTTGCCCTTTCTATATCGTTACTCCTTCGGTTGATACAGTATTTACAGTCGAAAAGGCAATAGTTTGTCATTAAAACTTTCAAAAGTGAAATACATCTGCCGTCAGCGGCAAAGCTATGGCATATTCCGCAGGAAGCAGCGTTTCCTATGCCGTCAATACTTCCGCCTCTGTCAACACCGCTTGATGTGCAGGCAGCGTCGTATTTTGCGCTATCGCCTAAGATTTTAAGTTTTTCCAAAAGTTCCAACCCTGTCACCTCTCAACAAAAAATCGAACATATGTTCTGCTTTTCTATTATAGCAGAACATATGTTCGATTGTCAATAGTTTTTTAGTTGTATTTTTTTCCTATGACAGCAGATGAAAGTTTACCGAGTTTTAAGGTTGACATGGTTTTCGTTCTTGTTATTTCAGCCTTTCCGCTTGAAATAAGTATTTCATCATCAGGAGAAAGAAGTATCTTTTTAGACACTT
>JAFXHL010000062.1 GCA_017536405.1 Oscillospiraceae bacterium | reverse complement strand
GGACTTTTTACTCGGCTTTGTAGTAATGGTTTATCTTCTCTGCGGTAAAGAAAATTTCAAAGGTCAGATTAAAAAGATAATATATGCGGTTTTCAAAAAAACCGATGCCGATAAAATGCTTGAAATAACAGCAAGAGCGGATAAAACTTTCATAGGCTTTATCGGCGGAAAAGCAGTTGACTCTCTCATAATAGGTCTTCTCTGTTTTATCGGAATGCAGTTTATGGGGCTTTCATATTCAGTCCTCATAAGCGTTATCGTCGGTGTAACAAATATGATTCCTTTCTTCGGGCCTTTCTTCGGTGCGATACCAAGTGTGATTCTCTTATTCTTTGAATCTCCCAAGCAGGCGCTTGTATTCGCGATTTTCGTTCTTGTTCTTCAGCAGTTTGACGGCAATATCTTAGGCCCCAAGATTCTGGGTGACTCAATAGGTCTTCCTGCATTCTGGGTAATGTTTGCAATCCTTGTCGGAGGGGGACTTTTCGGCTTCGTCGGAATGCTTGTAGGTGTTCCTTGCTTCGCAGTTATCTATGAACTCAGCAAAGAAGGCATAAATAATGTTCTCAAAAAGAAAAAACTTCCTACCGCGGTTAAACTCTATCAGGGCAGTGATAAGATAGAAATACTGACAGAACCCGAACCCGAAGAAGAAACCGAATCTGTTTCAGAAGAAGTAAATGAAGAAACAACAGAGGAAACTCCTGTTGAAACAGAAGAAAAATCCGAAGAAAACCCTATCGAAACAGAAAAAACAGAAGAAGAAAAAACAGAAGAATAAATTAAAGTAAAGCAGGTTGTTTTAATGATATCCGATATTCAGTCAGAGATTATAAAACTCAAAAAAGAAAAGGGTGTGACAATTTTCGCACACACCTATCAGTCCCACGATATTATAGAGATTGCTGATGTTGTGGGTGATTCATTCTTTTTAAGCAAAAAGGCAAAAGAAGATAAAAACCCGATAGCAGTAGTCTGCGGTGTGCATTTTATGGCAGAAACGGTAAAAATGCTTTCTCCCGAAAAGACAGTTATCCTTGCTAACGAAACAGCAGGTTGTCCTATGGCAGAACAGTTCACAGCCGAAGAAATTTTAAAGTTCAAGGCTGAGAATAACAACCCGACAGTCGTTTCATATATAAACACAACCGCCGAAATCAAAGCGGTTTCAGATATCGCGGTAACATCAGGCTCGGCACTCAAAATCTGTAAGAATGCAAAAACCGATAATATTCTTTTCATCCCCGATTGTAACTTAGGAAATTACATAAAAGAAAACATCCCCGAAAAGAAGGTTACCCTTATCGATGGTGGATGTCCCGTTCATTCCGCAATAACCGAAGAAGAAGCGATAAAGGCTAAAGAACTTCATCCCGATGCGCTTTTCCTCGTTCACCCCGAATGTAAGCCTTGTGTTGTGAAACACGCAGACTATGTCGGCTCAACAGCGGGAATTATGGAGTATGCCAGAAATTCAGATAAGAAAGAATTTATTATAGGAACAGAAAATTCCGTTGTCGAACATTTACAGTTTGAATGTCCCGATAAAAAATTCTATCCATTAAGTAAAAACCTCATCTGTATAGATATGAGGGCAACAACTTTAAACGATGTCCTTAATGCTGTAAAAGGCGAGGGCGGAAAAGAAATCACTCTCTCTGATGAAATTTCAGAAAAAGCAGTTCACTGCATAAACGAAATGTTAAGACTTGAAAATATCCAGTAAAAAACAAAATTGTCGCCTCTTATAAGGCGACAACTTTGGTTTTATTGTATTTTATGCTCTGCCTAACGAAGATTCATAAGGCGACTCGACTCTCACAAAGTTGTGAGGCTTTTGTTCATTGGCCTTTTTCGAAAGAATCTCGGCAAAACTTTTACTACCGTGTGCTCTTTCTTCTCTTCTCTGTCTTTTCGATTTCGCATAGGGCGAAGAACTGATAACAGAAGAGATAGCATTTGATTGCTCGATTATATTGTTGTTATATGTGTTGTATATCATATTCACGCCCCCTTTGCTAAAAACGGTCAACATCCTTGTTTGTGGCTTTTGGTCTGAGGGTTTTAATTTCGTATACGATTTATTTTCCTTTCAATATATATATCGGCAATTTCTGTAAAAACTTAACTACTTTTTGTATATTTTTATTAAAAAATTCTATTTTGTATTGTTGGTTCTCATATAATGGAAGAGAAACTGCTGTGCTATTCCCGCTGTGGATAAGATATTTTCCGGAAGTCCGTCGGGATAATATTCTGCCATAACTCTTTTTATCCATACATCAACAGGGAAAGCCTCAACTCTGTAACATCCGTATAAAAGAACACATTCCGCAACCTTGGGGCCTACTCCTTTTATCGACATAAGGCTGTTTCTTGCATCTTCAATGGGGAGAGTTTTAAGTTCTGAAAGAACAACTCTGCCGTCGTTCACAGCCCTTGCGGCATCAAGAATATATTTCGCTCTGAATCCCGTTCTTAAAGGTGCGATATCATCTTCTGTGCAGGATGAAAGTGTTTTCACATCGGGAAATCCGCCGAACATCTTACACATATTCTCGATTATTCCCTTTATTCTCGGAATGTTGTTGTTCTGCGATATGATGAATGAAATCAGTGTTTCCCATGTGTCCTGACGGAGAAGCCTTATCCCTTTTGCATATTCACAGGCGGATTTCAGCGTCTTGTCATCACTGTATATTTTTTTGAGGGATGCGTAATCTGTATCAAGGTCGAAATAATCTTTCCAGAAAGATAAAAATTCATTTTCTGAAACATCTTTCAGAGTAAATTCGTTTCCGTTTTGCTCTATGTAAAGAGGCTTGTCAAGGGCAAATCCCTTAAATCCGTTATCTTCTTTTTTCCAGCGAAAAGCCTGACCGCAGTCTAAGGTTTCAGCGAGATCAAAATCATCGCAGATAAATTTTATATCGTTACCATTTACGGTGTATTTCATAAAAACAACTCCTTTTTATACATTATACACGGGAGTTGAATTCAAGTCAAACGAAGGAGAATTCTGTATGGAAAAATCAAAAAAAATGAAAAAACCGCTTAAAATAACGCTTATCGTTATTTCGGTAATACTTGTCCTGCTGATTATATCAGCACTTGTTCTTCCGAAAACAATCGCTATGTCTGTCTATAACGAATATTTCGGTATCCGCTATACAAGTTATGAACCTACTACATGGGAACTTTCTGATTTTGAAGGACTTTCAGCCGAAAAACACCGTTTCTATTCCGATAAAGGTCAGGTAATAACAGCCTATCTCTATTCAAGAGAAAGAAACAGAACAAAAGGCATTATCGTTATGGCACATGGTTTCGGCGGTGGCGGACACCGCAGTTATATGGATGTCATAGATTATTTTGCAAAAAACGGCTATCTCGTTTTCGCTTATGACGCAACGGGTAACGACGAAAGCGAAGGAGATGCTGTCGGCGGTCTTCCTCAGGGAGTTATAGACCTTGGATATGCCCTTGATTATATTGATGATTTCAGCGGTTATCCCATTCTTTTATGGGGACACAGCTGGGGCGGATATTCAGTTTGTTCTGTACCCGCGGTTTACCCCGAAGTTAAGGGAATAATATCCGTTTCGGGATTTAATCAGTCGCTTGATATGCTTGAAGCAGAGGGAAGAAATATAGCGGGCGATGCTATTGATTTTGTTATTCCTTATCTCAGAAAACACGAAGAAAAAACTTTCAATGAATATGCCTATATGAGCGGACTTCAGAGCCTTACCTTAACAGACGCTCCCGTTATGATTGTCCATAGCGCAGATGACAAAGTCGTTCCCATAGAAATAAGCTATGACCGCTATTATGAAAAATTCAAAGATGACGAAAGATTTACATTTATCCGCTATGAAGACAGGGGACATAACCTTATTCTCTGTTCAGAGGATGCTATTGCTTACAGAGAAGAATATAACAAAAAGGGCGATGAATGGCTTCAAAGCATAGGCGGATCCGAAAATTTAACCCCCGAAATGAGAGCGGAATATATCGAAACCAATTTTGATATGCATAAGGGAAATGAACTCGATAGCGAACTTATGGAAGAAATGCTCAGGTTTTATGATGAATGTGTAAAAAAATAACCCGAAAGGAAGTATAAAAAATGCGTGAAAGTATCCTTACAATCCCTATAAGCGAAATTATGGAGGAAAGCTGTGGCTGTCCTATCTGCAAGATGAGGGATATGCTCGAACAGAGAACGGTTGAATACATAATGGGCGCCGCTATGATGGAGCCTGATGTCAGAATCGAAACCAATAAACTCGGGTTTTGTTCCGAACATTTTGCTATGATGAAAGCCTGCAAAAACCGCCTTTCGTTAGCGCTTATGCTCCAGACTCATCTTCAGACTTTAAACGAAGAAATCTTTTCGGGCAAAAAACTCTTTGAATCCAAAAACGCAAAGAAGAAAAAACTTTCAGAAGTCAACACATCCTGCTTTGTATGCAGTAAAGTCGATTGGGGAATGGAACGCCTTTTAAAAACCTTTTTCGAATGTTACAGAGATGAGTCTTTCAAAAAACAACTCCGTGAACAGAAATACATCTGCCTTCCTCATTACGATATGCTTATGGAACAAGCACCGAATTATCTCAAAAAAGAAGAACTCGAACTTTTCCTTTCTGATATAAAGAAACTTGCGGGAGAATACGCAAAGGTGCTTTATGACGATGTTTCGCATTATTGCAGTATGTATGATTACAGAAATACAGGCGCAGACGCCGATTGGGGAACATCAAGGGACAGTATCGAAAGGGCAATAAAATTCCTTACATCAAGAGAAGAAATGTAACCGTAATGTAACCTGAGTTTTTAGTATTTTTACAGATTGTAATGTTGAAATGTTACACTTTCATAAACGAAAATCGGTTGCGTTGTTACGCAAGTTTCCACACTTTCAACAGAGTTTTCAACTGAAATTTTTGTAAAATCAAAGTTTTCAACAGTCAGATTAACCTCTTTTCAACATAGTTTTCAACATTTTCACACTATTTTTTGTAAAGTAGCGACTACTTTTTGTATAAACGCCATTCTTTAAGGCTAAAATATCCATATCGAAAGATGACAGGAAGAGAGTGGTGAGAAAATCGTGATAAAGGGCGTAAACAGGCGTGTTATCGAGATAAATAATCCCGACGGAGAATACTTTGAAAAGGCAATTTTATTCGTAAAACCCGAAAAATCAGGCGATAAATCCGAAACTTTGCGGATAGCCGCAAGAAAATATCTCTCAGAAGTCGATGAAAACGACAGACGAAGGCGGTTAAGGACAGCGCTCATAATTTCATCGGCTGTCATCGCTTTTCTGACTATAATTTTAACTGTAATAATATTCTGAATCAAAGACAAGATTTTTCTCTAAAAAATTAGCGAAAAATCTTGTTTTTCTTTTGCAAAAATGTTATAATGTCTATATATGTGTTAAAATGTTTTTAAAAGGAATTTATTATGGCTTATTATAACGATAATTTTAAAGAAGAAAAGAGCCTCATAATCGGAAGAAATCCCGTGATAGAGGCACTTAAAGCAAAAAAGAATATCGACACAATCTATGTTTCCAAAGAAGGCGGCGGAAGTATCGGCCTTATCTGTAAAATGGCAAAGGAGCAGGGGATTGTTGTCAAGAATGTTGACGATAAAAAACTTTCTCAGATGTCAGAGGGTGGTGCGCATCAGGGCGTTGTCGCAATAGGCGGCGTCGCTGAATATGTTTCGGTTGATGATATTTTGAATATCTCAAAAGAAAAGGGAACGCCCCCGTTCATCATTGTCTGTGATGATATTGAAGACCCCCACAACCTCGGCGCAATTATAAGAACCTGCGAAGCGGGCGGCGCTGATGGAGTTATAATCCCTAAAAGACACAGCGCAACACTTAACTTTACAGTAAATAAAACCTCAGCAGGTGCGGCAAGCTGGGTGCCTGTTGCGAGAGTTCCAAATATCGCGTCAACTATTGATTACCTGAAAGAAAACGGTGTCTGGGTTTACGGAACAGACGCTGCGGGCGAAGATTATTCAACTGTTGATATGAAAGGCGCAGTAGCACTCGTTATCGGCTCTGAAGGAAAAGGCATGAGCCGACTTGTCAGAGAAAAATGCGATTATCTTTTAAGCCTTAAAATGAAAGGCAAAGTAACCTCGCTCAACGCGTCTGTTGCAGCAGGTATATTCATCTACGAAGTTGTAAGACAAAGAGGATAACTAAAAAATCCCTATTCCGATAAATTCAGGAGGAGAGAAAGAATGGCTGACAATCAGTTTTCACTTGATGACATCCTTAACGAACACCCAAGACGAGAGGTAGCAAAGTCTGACGAACCCTTTGACCTTGACAGTATTCTTGCGGGCAGAAATCTTGATAAAGTTCCTCCCCGTAAAACAGAACCCGAAGTAAATAAGGCTGTAACTCCCAGAGAAAAGCCTGTAATAAAAGAAGAAAAGCCCGTAAAGGCAGAGAAGCCTGCAAAGGCTGAAAAACCCGTAAAGGCGGAGAAACCCGTTAAGGCAGAAAAACCTATCAAGGCGGAAAAAACTGTTAAAACAGAAAAACCCGCAAAGGTTGAAAAACCCGTCGTTACAGAAGAAGCTCCCGTTAAAGAGCCTGAAATTGTAAACGATAACAAGAAATCAATTTTCGATTACGGAACAATAAATCCCATAGACTATGATTCTTCAAAGCCTGCTATGACAAAACAGCAGGCTGACAATAAAGAACAACAGTCTGAACTCAGCAAAGCGCTTGACGGCGGATTTGTTGCTAAAAAACCCCGTGAACAGAAAATAAAGAACGAAAATCTTGCCGATGCTTTCGCAAAGAACGAAAAAGAAACTTCTTCAATAAAAATAGACGGTGACCTTAAAGAGTTCTTCGGCGGAAATTCAGGCTATCGTCCCGTTGTCGAAGATGACGACGACAAGCCCGGTATTTTCGATACAATAAAGGGTCTTTTCGGTAAAAAGGAAAAAGAAGAAACTCCCGCAAAGGAAGAAAAGGCAAAGCCTGAAAAGCCTGCAAAGGCAGAAGAAAAGCATCATACAGAAACAAAGGAAAAGAAAAAACTTTCAGCAAAAGAGAGAGAAAGCTCAAAACTCAGAGAGTATACAGCAGAACTTCCTACTCCCGATGATATCAATGTTGATGTTTATTCTTCGATGATGGGAGGGCCTAAAAAGAAAGAACCCGTTATCGAAATAAAAATCAATAAGCCACAGAAACCCAAGGAAATAGCTTTTGAAATGACAGGTCCTGTTCTTACAGCGGAACCCGAGGATATACAGAAGAAAAAGAAACCCTCACAGAAGAAAGAACAGACAGGCAGACTTTCTTTCGATAATAAGGAAGTAAAACCTTTAGAGCCACAGAAGTCGGTAGAAAGTGATAATATGGTTGAAAACCTCAACCGTATCAAGAAGGAGAGGGGACAGCATACAGCCGTAATTCCTCCCGTTTCAAGAAAAAGCATTTCTGATATCGACCTTAAACTCGAAGACAAGATTCTTCCGAACACAGAGCCTATCCCGATAGACGAATCAGCAAGCGAAATGCAGAAGATGCGTGAACTCAGGGAACGCAGAAAAAAGAAGGTAAATGATTTTGTTCTTATCGGTGAAGACGATGATGATGTTGTAGAAATCGCAGACGACAACAGAGAGATAACAGATTTTGAATCCGTTGAGGATGCTCCTTCTGTTCATAATGATATTCTTCAGTTCAAGAATTCTCTTGTAATAAGATTTATCTTCCTCGTTGTTGCAGCACTTTCAAGCGGTCTTATTTCCCTTGCAAACGATTTTGACCTTCCCGTTATCGAACTTTTAAGCAAGGGCGCACAGCCTACAACATATCTTTTCATCAATATTATTTTAGGACTTCTTTCGGCATTTGTCTGCTATTCGGTAATTTCCTGCGGTTTCAAAAAGCTCTTTAAATTACAGGCGGATACAGATACTTTAAGTGCCATAGCAATAGCAGGAACACTCGTTTCCGCTATGGTAGCGCTCGCTAATACAGGAATAGTTTCACAGGGCTATGTGAATGTGTATATTTCAGTTGCGATATTCTCACTTCTTTTCAATACTTTAGGCAAACTCTTCTCTGTATGGAGAACAGAAAAGAACTTCCGCTATATCGCAGGTGACAGTGAACATTATGCTGTTTTCACAGTTGATAACGAAGATACAGCAACAAAGTTCACAAGAGGTGCGTTGAGCGATTTCCCTGTTCTTTCCGCTATGAGAAAGACAGAATTCGTAAACGACTTCTTAAAGAATTCATATGCCCCCGATATTTCAGATAATTTCTGTAAAATAGCAGCACCCGTTGCTTGCGGAGGCGCACTTCTCGCGGCAATCCTTTCGCTTATCTTCAATCGTTCTGTTGAAGGCGCAGGCGGAATATTCATTGCATTTTCAGTCTTTGCGGGAACATTGTCACTCTGCTCCTGCTTCGCAACGATTTTCACAGTAAACCTTCCACTTTTAAAGGGCACATCAAAATATCTCGAATCTTCATCAGCAATGCTTTCATATCAGAGCGTTGAAGATTTCGGCGATACAAATTCTGTTCTTTTGGATGTTTCACAGCTTTTCCCCGAAGGAACAGTAACACTTTCATCCATAAAGGTATTTTCAGGAACACAGATAGACGAAGCCATAGTTCAGGCAGCAAGTCTTACAAGCCATTCAGGAAGTATCTTAAAGCATATGTTCTATGATATAATCGTCGGAAAGACAGAAATGCTCAATCCCGTTGAAAGTTATATCTATGAAGACTCTATGGGTCTCTGCGGATGGATAAACAACAAGAGAGTGCTTCTTGGCAGCAGAGAACTTATGATAAACCACAGCATTGAAGGAATGCCCACAGCTGCAAGAGAAAGAGAGTATACAGAAAACGGAAAATCAGCCGTTTATCTCTCGATTTCAGGCGAACTTTCAGCGATGTTCATTATCGATATAAAGGCAAATCCCGAAGTGGATTACTGCCTTAAGGAATTTGAAAAGAACGAAGTAAGCGTAATGCTGAGAACTGTTGACTCAATAATCAGCATCAACAAACTTTCTGAACTTTTCGGTGTTTCACCCGATATGTTCAAACTTCTTCCTTTCAGACTCCATAATGAATTTGAAGAAACAACAAGCTATGTTCCCAAGCAGTCATCATCACTTGTCTGCAACGGAAGATTTGCGTCATTCGCATCTCTCATTATCGGAACAAAGCGAATCAGAAAAACTGCTAATATCGGTCTTATCATTCAGGCCGCATCGGGAATTTTAGGGCTTTTAATGGCACTTGTATTTGCCGTTCTCTCATCATTCCCCGAACTGAGTCCCACAGTTGTTCTTCTTTATAATCTCGCGTGGGCAGGGCTTACAGTCCTTATTCAGACAATAAGAAAGGCTTAATTTTACTATGCGTGCAAGCGGAATACTTATGCCGATATTCTCTCTTCCTTCCGATTACGGAATAGGAACAATGGGCAAAGCGGCTTATGAATTTATCGATTTTCTTAAAAACTCAGGGCAGAAATACTGGCAGCTTCTCCCGATAGGCCCAACAAGCTATGGCGATTCACCCTATCAGTCATTCTCGTCATTCGCAGGAAATCCCTATTTCATTGATTTTGACCTTTTGGCAGAAGATAATCTTCTCGAAAAAAGTGATTACGAAAATATTGATTTCGGCGATAACGATGAAAAGGTTGACTATGAGAAAATCTTCAACGAAAGATTCAAGGTTCTTAAAAAAGCCTTTAAAAACGGCTTTGAGAGGGATAAATCACTCTACCTTGATTTTATAAAGGAAAATCCCAGGATAGAAGACTATGCTTTCTATATGGCTGTTAAAAACCATTTTGATTTAAAGGCATGGCAGGAATGGGATGACGATATAAAATTCCGCAAGAAAAACGCAGTAAAAAAATACCGCGAACTTTTATCCGAAGAGATAGATTTCTGGGGATATATCCAGTTCCTTTTCTTCAAACAATGGAACGAAATGAAAGCCTATGCCAAAAAGAACGGCATTAAACTGATAGGCGATATTCCCATCTATGTCGCGTCAGACAGCGCAGATACCTGGGCAAACCCCGAAATCTTCCAGTTTGATAAATCACTTTTACCCACAAATGTTGCAGGTTGCCCGCCCGATTGTTTTTCAGAAGACGGTCAGTTGTGGGGAAATCCTCTCTACCGCTGGGATGTTTTAGAAGAACAGAATTTTTCGTGGTGGATGGAAAGAATAAAAGCAACAGCAAAACTTTTTGATGTTATCCGTATAGACCATTTCCGTGGCTTTGAAAGCTACTATTCAATCCCTTACGGAAACGAAAATGCAAGAATAGGCGAGTGGGTAAAAGGCCCCGATATGAAGTTCATAAAGGCAGTTAAACAGAACTTTAAAAAGACAGGAATCATAGCAGAAGACCTTGGCTTTTTAACTCCCGAAGTTGAAAAGATGCTCAAATCTTCAGGCTATCCCGGAATGAAGATATTGGAATTTGCTTTCGACCATAAATCCGACAGCAATTATCTTCCGCATAATTACCCCAAAAACTGCGTAGTATATACAGGAACACACGATAACGAAACAGTTGTCGGCTGGCTTTCTCATCTGCCTAAAAAAGACAAGGCTTTTCTTAAGAAATATGCAGATGTAAGAAGCGAAAAGGCGCTTCCTAAAGCACTTATCCGCCTCGCTTGGAGCAGTACTGCCGACCTCGCCGTAGCGCAGATGCAGGATTTTCTCGAACTCGACAATACCGCCCGTATGAACGAACCTTCAACCCTCGGCAAGAACTGGCAGTGGCGTATGAAAAAGGATGCTATCACAGAAAAGCTTTCAAAGGAAATAAAATCACTTACTGTAACATACAGAAGATAGGAGCGTAAAAAATATGCCTCATATTACTCTTAAAATGCTCAAAGGCAGAACAGACGAACAGAAAAAAATCGCAACAGAAAAACTTTCAAAAGCTTTGAACGAAGCAATAGGCGCGTCTGAAAGTCATATCTCTGTTTCTATCGAGGAATATACAGCAGAAGAATGGCAGGATGTTTTCGCAAACGAAATCGAAAACAACAAGAACATCACAAAACAGCCCCAGTACGACCCTAAATCATTACTCAAATGAGAAGGATACTCTACACCCTCTGTCAGTGCACCTGGGGAATTCTTCAGACAATAGGCGGATTTTTTGTCTTTTTAAGATACATAAAATGTAAGCATTTTATATATCACGGTGCTGTATTTACCGAATGGAAAAATCCCGATGCAAGTATGTCTTTGGGACTTTTTGTCTTCGTTTCAGAAACCCTTTCTCAAAAAGAAGAAGGCTATCGTGAACAGGTTATAGTCCATGAATACGGCCATACAATACAGTCTCTTATTTTAGGGCCGTTGTATCTTATTATAATAGGTATTCCGTCAAGTTTCTGGGCGATGACACCTATGATGATAAATTACAGAAAAAAGAACCATATTTCATATTTCAGCTTTTTCTGCGAAAGATGGGCAAATTACCTTGGCGAAAAAGTAACGGGTGAAAGTTCTCCCAAACAGAAATTCATTGATTTTTAAGGAGTTTAGTTATGGATGTAATTTTAGCCTCTGCATCTCCAAGAAGAAAAGAACTGCTTTCTAATATCTTTTCCGATTTCAGATGTATCCCGTCTGAAATAGATGAAATTGTTCCCGATGAAACTCCTCTCTTCGAAGTGCCTAAAATCCTTGCTATGCAGAAAGCAGAGGATGTCGCAAAAAAATATCCCGAAAGCCTTGTTATAGGAAGCGACACAGTCGTTATAGCAGGCAATGAAATACTCGGAAAACCCACAGACGATGATGACGCAAGAAGAATGCTCACTCTTCTTTCAGGAAAGGTGCATTATGTAGTAACAGGTTGCGCACTTTTTATGAACGGAAAAAGTCATTCCTTCCGTGAGGAAACCGAAGTAGAATTCTATCCTTTAACAGAAGAAGAAATCGAAAACTATATCGCCTCACGCGAGCCTTTTGATAAAGCAGGCGCTTATGGAATACAAGGTCTCGGAAGTTTGTTTGTAAAGGGAATAGACGGTGATTTCTTCAATGTAGTAGGGCTTCCCGTAGCAAGCCTCAATAAAGAAATAAAAGAATTTCTCATTAATTTACCATAACAAAAAAGGTACCCTCAAGGGTACCTTTTATTTTTTATTATCTCTTTCTGCTTGCACCGCCGAAAGAGCCACCACCACTTGAACGATGAACTGAAGAGCCACCGACTCTTCCGCCACCGCCACCGCCACCGCGACTTCCTCCACCAGAACTATCAGAAGAAATCTTGTGGCTTGTTGTGTATTCTCTTATGTATATATCCTGTTTTTCTCTGAAGAAAGTTTCCGATTTGTTTATATAAGTTCTTGCCGATTCAGCTGTTTTGAAACGGTATGAAGATTTTACAATAAGGAATGTAACAATCGAAACAACAATGAAGATAACAAACAGAATGCCTAAACGATGAACGATATTTATCAGTCTGCCAAGAAAATCCTGTCCGGTAGCATCTTTTATATCATCTTTTGTATATCCTTCGTTTTCGGGAGGAATTCCTTCGTCATAGTAACTGTCAAGTTTCGTGAGCATTAATTTCAGTGCTGAATAGAATTCTTCTTCTTTAAGATAACTTCCTGCACTGCCAAGAGTGTTCATAATCCTTGCATCAGAATACATCAGAATGGCATTTCCCGATGTTGATATATTGTCTTCATAGGTATCGTTATTGAGAAGAATCATAAATCCGTCGGAATCTTTTTTGAAAACATCCATATAGGCGTCATCCGAAAAAGCCACGGGACTTTTACTTCCTATATCGTCAGTAATTATAATACCGACATTATATCCCGTTTTGTCGGATAATTTTTCTGCGGTATCAACTATGTCGTCAAATTCCGAATCCGAAAGATAGCCTTCTTTATCCGAAACAAAAACCTTTTCTTCATCATATCTTTTTGCTGAAACAGTTACAGAAAAAAGTGTCAGCGAGATGAGAAGAACAGATATGAGAGTAATTAGTCTTTTCATCATACAATACCTCCCACAATCATAATAATTCCGAGAAGTACCGATGCTAAAAGCCCTATTCCTGCTGAGAAGAGTATACCCTTTTTGGTATCAAACGGGGGAGTACCCGCGAGTTTTCCTGTCTGACCGTTTATCGAGAAATAATAACTCTTGTCCCTGTGCTTATATGTCATAAACCATACAGGGAAGAGGGTATAATTCCAGTTTGTCTTTATAAGGTTTATGTTCTTGTTCTGAGGGATAACCATAGAATATCCTGTGATAGAGTCTCTCAGCATCTTTTCGGAAGCCGATGAAACCCTTTCCTTTATTCTTGGCAAGACATCAATATTCTTTATGTCGTATTTTTCAGCAAGATATCCCGAAAGATAAGACATCGAAAAAGGTTTCATCGCGCTGTAATCAAAAGGCTCGATAGCTTCCATAAGAGAGTTATCCGCTTTTGAAGAACCATCGGCAGGAATTTTCATATAGTCGATAATAGCCGATCTTCTTACATTGTATTCCTTTGTCTTTGTATATATTCTGTCGCCCGACTGCCATGTATTTATTTTCTTTCCGAGTGCGGTCATCTGTGCGTCTGCCTTGCAGTCAGCAAGCCAGAAGGGAATATATACGCCCGTCATTTTTTCAAGCTGTTGCTGTGACTTGAAATCATTAGGCAGAAACCACTTTTTAGAACACCATTCCTTGAATATCGAAAGTGCTTTTTCTCTTTCAATAACAAAGGGGATAACATGTGAAGGTTTATAATCACCCGAAAGTCTGCCCTCTATGATAACGGGGTTATGACAGTAGTAGCAGAATGTTGCCGCAGTTGTTGTTTCGGCGATTATTTCAGCGCCACAACTTCCGCATCTGTAAAGAGAGGTGTTTTCCTCAAATTCCTTTACTTCGGGTTCTTCAACATTTTCCTCAAGGGTCTTGTTTTCTATATCAGGGAATGCGATTTTAAGTTGTTCTTCTGTGAATTCACTTCCGCAGTAGTCGCAGGCGAAAGTCTGCTTAGTAGCACTCCACTGCAAAGGTCCTCCACAATTAGGACATTTATATTGAATAGTAGTCATATTCTTTCCTCTGTATAAAAGTTAAGGTCTTTTAGCGCCACATTCAGC
>JAFXHL010000061.1 GCA_017536405.1 Oscillospiraceae bacterium | reverse complement strand
GCAGGTCAGGAAATGGATATCGTTATCAAGGGAACACTCCGTATGGTTGTAGGAAATCATACAGAAACTCTCTATGAAGGTGACTGTATCTATTACGACAGCTCAATCCCTCATGATGAAATTGCTCTCGGCGGGGAAGACTGTGAAATCTATGCGCTCGTTATGAAGCCTGCCGATGCAGATGAAGTTCCCGAACTCAAGAATGAAGTAAAGGAATTCACACATACAAACTTCGATAAAGCAGGAATAACACATCATGTTTCAGAAAAGTTCGTAACCTGTGAAACAGATGAAATGGGCAAACTCTCATCTGTTAAATTCAAGAACGAAGAAAGCTTCAACTTTGCTTTCGATATCGTTGACGCTATGGCTGAAAAAGCACCCGATAAGGTTGCTATGATTCATGTTGATAACGACAAGAATGAAAGAGTATTCACATTCAAGGAAATGAAGGAATATTCAGCACAGACAGCAAACTATTTCAGCTCACTCGGCATAAAGAAGGGCGACAAGGTAATGCTCGTTCTTAAAAGACATTATCAGTTCTGGTTCTCAATCCTTGCTCTTCATAAGCTCGGCGCAATAGTAATCCCAGCATCAAATCAGCTCGTTAAACACGACTTTGAATATCGTTTCGATTCAGCAGAAATCTCTGCTATCGTATGTACATCAGACGGAACTGTTTCTGATGAAGTTGACCTCGCTGCTCCCAACTGTCCCTCACTTAAAACAAAAATCATCGTTGGAAAGGCAAAAGAAGGCTGGAACGACTTTAACTCTGAACTTCCCAACTTCTCGAATGTATATGAAAGAACAGAAGATACTTCATGCGGAAGCGACCCTATGCTTATGTTCTTTACATCAGGAACAACAGGATATCCCAAAATCGCAATGCACGATTTCAAATATCCTTTGGGACACTATACAACAGCAAGATACTGGCATAATGTTGACCCCAACGGAATCCACTTCACAATCTCAGATACAGGCTGGGGCAAGGCTTTATGGGGAAAACTCTATGGTCAGTGGATGTGTGAAACAGCGGTATTCGTTTATGACTTCGAAAGATTCCACGCTGAAGACATCCTTCCTATGTTCAAGAAATATAACATCACAACATTCTGCGCACCTCCCACAATGTATCGTTTCTTTATAAAGGAAGACCTTTCCAAATACGACCTTTCAAGCCTTAAATATGCAACAATCGCAGGAGAGGCTTTAAACCCCGAAGTTTTCTATCAGTTCAAGAAAGCAACAGGTATCTCGCTTATGGAAGGTTTCGGTCAGACAGAAACAACACTTTCTGTTGCAAACTTTGTCGGAATGGAACCCAAGCCCGGCAGTATGGGTAAACCCAACCCACTTTATGATGTTCATGTTCTCAACGCAGACGGAACAGAAGCAGGCGACGGCGAAACAGGTGAAATCTGTATCAGGGTCGGCGAAAACAAGCCTTGCGGACTCTTTATGAGTTATTACAGAAACGAAGAAAGCACAAAGGAAGCATGGCACGACGGCTGGTATCACACAGGCGATACAGCAAGAATGGACGAAGACGGTTATTTATGGTATGTAGGTAGAGTCGATGACCTTATCAAGTCATCAGGCTACCGCATAGGACCTTTCGAAATCGAAAGCGTTATCATGGAACTTCCCTATGTTCTTGAATGTGCCGTTACAGGCGTTCCCGATGAAATCAGAGGTCAGGTTGTTAAGGCTACAATCGTTCTCACAAACGGAACAGAAGGCACAGACGAACTCAAAAAGGAAATCCAGACATATGTCAAGGAACATACAGCTCCTTATAAATACCCGAGAGTTGTTGAATTCCGTGACAGCCTTCCCAAAACAGTAGGAAGTGGAAAAATCCGTCGTTCAGAAATCAGAGCGCAGGACGCACAGAAGTAATTTAAAAACCAGAAACCGCAGATATTCTTTTAAGGAGAGGTCTGCGGTTTTTTTATAAGAATTTTTGGTGAAGAATATGAAGAAAACATATATAACAACAATGCCCGACGATATAGGTTCGTTTTTAAAGGCAAGCAGGCTTTTTTCAGAACTCGGCATAAACATAACGAGAGTAAGCTATAACAAAGCGATAGACTCCCACACCCTTTTTATCGACGCTATGGGAACAGAAGAACAACTGAAAAAAGCCGATGAAAGACTTTCAGAAATAGGTTATATAAACGGCGATAAATCCGAAAGGGGAGTTGTTTTAATAGAATTCTGCCTTAAAGATACACCGGGAAGTGTAACCGATGTTTTATCGCTTATAGATGAATTTGATTTCAATATTTCATATATCAGTTCAGAAGAAAACGGAACAGATTATCAGTATTTCAAAATGGGGCTTTTTGTCGATAATTCAGAAAAAATAAAGAGCTTTTTAAAGTCGGCAGAAAAGATATGTCCCGTTAAAGTTCTCGATTATAACCATACAGAAAAGGTTTTTGACAACAGCATTTTCTATGAGAGTTTTGTTTCTGAAATCGCAGGAAAAGCACATCTTTCTGAAGAAGAAAAAAACACCCTTTTAATAAACACAAACCTTGCTATGCAGACGCTCGACGAGAGAGGTCTTTCGCCATATAAAACCTTTGACAGCATAGGAAAATTCGCAGACCTTATCCATCATTATAAGGGAGAGAATTTCAACCCCCGAATAACGCATCATACAGTAAGCGACGATACCGAAATAGTCCTTATAGAGCCACCCTGCGGAAGTAACACCGCCATAATAAAGCATAAAAAAGAAGCGCTTTTCATAGACAGCGGATATGCCTGTTATAAAGATGAAATGGAAACGATTATAAGAAAAATTCTTCCCTCTTATGACGATATGAAAAAGCAGGTTTTAATCACCCATGCCGATGTTGACCACGCAGGTCTCCTGTCATCTTTCGATGAAGTTCTTATGAGCGAAAATTCTGCTTTATGTATCAAAGCGGAATACGACGGAAAAGACGGTTTCAGAGAACAGAACAAACTCCATAAACCATATGTGAATATCTGCAAGACGGTAACGGGGTATTATCCCGTAGACCCTGAGAAAATAAAGGTCATCTCAAAAAAGAGAACAGAAACGGGACTTCCTTTACAGAGTGTCGGAGAGTTTTCTTTCGGCGATATGGATTTTGAAATCCTTGAAGGAAAAGGCGGTCATTTAAAGGGCGAAATAGTTCTTATAGACTATAAAAACCACATCGTTTTTTCAGGCGACATATATGTCAACATCCACGACCTCACAGCCGAACAGAAAGAGTATAACAAATACGCCCCGATACTTATGACATCCGTTGACACCGACAAAGACCTTTCATCCGAAGAAAGAAACTATCTCATAAGCCGTTTAGGACTTGGAGAATGGAGAATTTTCGGCGGTCACGGTGGGGTAAAACGAGAAACCTTGCACTTTCTACTGCGTTAAACTCGCTCGGAATATCCGCATATTCCGTCGCTCGTTTGCCTTGTATAAAGCACAATCTTTTCGTTTTAAGAGAGTAAGGAGGAGAAACCCGCGTGGTCGCGGAGAACAAATCGTCACGGACTTTGCTCTGAAAAATAAAAATCGGCTCGGTAACGTTGGGAAAGCAAAAATAAAAGGTAGACTTTGAAGCCTTTCTTTCACTTTTAATTTTTTGAAGATTTTACACAATTTTTCTTGAAATGGCTCCTTTGATATGATATAATTTATACAATAAATTTTGAAAGGAGTTTTTCTATCATGGCTCAGAGAATTGTTTTAAACGGAACTTCATATCACGGTGCGGGTGCTATCCTCGAAATTTCAAACGAAATGAAAGCAAGAGGATTTAAAAAGGCATTTGTATGCTCAGACCCTGACCTTATAAAATTCGGTGTAACAGCAAAAGTTACCGATCTTCTTTCAAAGGAAAACATCCCCTATGAGATTTTTTCTGAAATCAAAGTAAACCCCTCGGTAAAGAATGTTCAGGACGGCGTTGAAGCATTCAAGGCATCAGGCGCTGACTGCATAGTAGCAGTGGGCGGAGGTTCATCAATAGACACAGCAAAGGCAATCGGCATCATCATAACAAACCCTGAATTTGCAGATGTCAAGAGCCTTGAAGGCGTTGCGCCCACAAAGAACCCCTGCGTTCCTATTTTAGCTGTTCCCACAACAGCAGGAACAGCTGCTGAGGTTACTATAAACTATGTTATCACAGACGAAGAAAAAGACAGAAAAATGGTTTGTGTCGATGTTCACGACATCCCCGTTGTTGCTTTCGTTGACCCCGATATGATGAGCACAATGCCCAAGGGCCTTACAGCCGCAACAGGTATGGACGCTCTCACTCACGCTATCGAAGGCTATATCACAAAGGGCGCTTGCGAAATGACAGATATGTTCCATCTTAAAGCTATCGAAATTATCGCCGCATCACTCCGCGGTGCCTGTGAAAATGACCCAAAGGGCAGAGAAGGAATGGCTCTCGGTCAGTATATCGCGGGAATGGGATTTTCAAATGTAGGTCTTGGTATTGTTCACTCAATGGCTCATCCCTTAGGCGCACTTTACGATACACCTCATGGTGTTGCAAACGCAATTATCCTTCCTACCGTTATGGAATATAACGCAGAAGCAACAGGCGAAAAATACAGAGATATCGCAAAGGCTATGGGCGTTTCGGGAACAGAAACAATGTCACAGGAAGAATACAGAAAAGCAGCTATTGACGCTGTAAAGAAGCTTTCTTCTGATGTAGGAATTCCTGCTGACCTTAAAGATATCGTTAAGGAAGAAGACATCGCATTCCTTTCACAGTCAGCTTTTGACGACGCTTGCCGTCCAGGAAACCCCAAGGATACATCAGTTGCTGACATAGAAAAACTCTATCGTTCACTCATTTAAATAACAATATCAAAGCCGTACCCTATAAAGTACGGCTTTTGAACTTTTGCGTCTTTTTAAAATTTTTTCCGAAAGTTTGTAACGAAATTCATTCTGCGTTGTCGGATATATAGAGGGAGGGAAAATATGAATACAATTGAAGAGCTCTACAATACATATTTTCACGATGTTTACCTTTATATGATGTCACTCTCAAAAAGCGAGGAAATTTCAGAAGAGATAACTCAGGAAACTTTTTTCAGGGCGATGAAATCCCTTGATAAATTCGAAGGAAAAAGCAGTATAAAAACCTGGTTGTGTCAGATAGCGAGAAACCTTTTTATAAACCATATAAAAAAACAGAAACGGTTTTCAGATGATGAACTTCCCGCCGATATCCCCGATGTAAAATCGGATTTTGTCGAGAAAATCAGCGATAATTCCGAAGCCGTTTCTATACATAAAATTCTTCATAACCTTGAAGAACCTTATAAAGAGGTTTTCTCTCTACGCGTTTTCAGCGAACTTTCTTTCAAACAGATAGCCGATATTTTCGGAAAGACTGAAAGCTGGGCGAGAGTAACATTCCATCGTGGCAAGCTAAAAATTTCAGAGAAACTGGAGGAAAAATATGAATAAGACATCCTGCGAACTCATAGGCGACCTTCTTCCGTTATACGCAGATAAAGTATGTAGCGAAGAAAGCCGTGAACTTGTTGCAAAGCATATTTCAGGCTGTGAAAAATGCAGAAAAGAATTAGAGATAATGGAAAAACCCGTAAACGCCGATTTCAAAGACGATATAGCCGTTATCAAGCGCATAAAAAGAAGAATGTTCATAGAAAATGTCGTTACTATTGTAATGATAAGCGTCTTTCTTTTAAGCGTATGCAATTTGGGATTCCTGGTTGTGTTCACATCAGATCTGCCTATGGGATATTATGAATATAATCTGGAAGACAAAATCTGCATCGAAGAAGACGCCGACGGAAACTTGTGGTTTGTAAGAAAAGAAGGGGCGAAAAAGTCATTTTTCCTTCTTCCCGATGTTTATGATGAAAACGGAAACCGCCTTTCAACCGATGAAGATTTCGATAAAGAAAAAGCCGTTGCCGTTTCTTATCAGATGAGAATAATGCTCCACGAAAAAATGAGTAATATCTATTCATCCGGCGAAGAAAAGGAACTTCTTTTCAATAAGAACGACAGACCGAAAATTCAGACAATTTACTATTATGACGAAGATACTGACGAGAACATCGTTCTCTGGGAAAGGGGCGAATAAATATGACAGAGAAAAAATTTCATATACCATCATTGCTTGTTTCTGTTCTTGCCCTTGTTTTCGGATTAACGGGATTTTCGATCGAAGGCATAATAGTTGCTGTAATAGCGATAATATTTTCACTTAAAAAGAAAGAAACACACCTTATAAAGATAAATATCGTTACATCGGTAATAGCGATACTTTTGGCGATAGTTATGTTTGCGCTTATCCTTTTTATCAGCACAAACTATGGCTTTGACCCGAGCTTTTTTCATAAAGGAATCTTAGATCTTATATTCGGAAATTAATAAAACGGACAACTATGTGACTATAAAGAAAAGGACACCCTTTGGGTGTCCTTTTCTTACATATTCGCTCTGATATAGTCGATAGGGTTTATCCATTCGCCGTTGTTCTTAACGCCGAAATGGATGTGTGGTTCTTCTGCGGTTTCACATTCCGCCGTGTTTCCTGCAACACCTATGATTTCGCCTGAGGCTACCATCTGGTCGGGCTTGACGCCGACATTCTTGGCAAGCCCGTAATAATGTCCCTCGATGCCGTTTCCGTGGTCGATTACTATCGAAACTCCCCATAAAGCGTCATATTTTACAGAAACAATCCTGCCCGAAGTCATAGCAGAAACGGGAGTTCCGTTTTCTGCCTTTATGTCAACCCCGTCGTGAGTTTTCCAACAGTTTAAAGTTTTCGACTTAACAAGTTCGCCCTCGCTGAAAGGAACGATAACTTCATCCGCTACGGGATAGACAAACTTCTGTTTAACGCTTGGTGCAACACTGATTTTAACCTCGGTTGCCTCTTTAGGCTTTTCTGTTTCTGCGGTTGTTTCTTTTTCTACATTCTTCTTTTCCTTGTTCGCCTCTTTGATTTCTTCATAAGAGGGAATTTTCTTCGTTGACTCTGTTGTTCTTTCAACCGATAACTGATTTTCAAGACTCTTTGCCGTTTCGTTATAGGTTATGAATCCTGCCGCCGCAACAACCGCCGCGCAGGCAGTTACCGAAATGATAAATCCTTTGCCCTTGAATAAATTTATTTTTGATGAATTGTATTTTTTCATAGAAAAACACCTCCGAATGTAGTTTGAACATAAGGGAGGTGTTTTATTCCTTTTTTATTAAATTATGTCTTGTCGGATGAAATAAGAGAATAAATTTCTCCTTTTGAAAAGCCCGTTTTCTTCGCCGCAAGTTTACAAGCGTCAGTAGGTTTCATTCCGTCAGAGATATTTTTTCTTGCGATTTCTGCTGCGTCTTCTATTGAAAAATCTTCCTTCAAATCTTTTTCAGAAGCCCCCTCGATTATGAGGACATATTCTCCCCTCGGCTTTTTTTCGTCATCATAAAGAGAAACCGCCTCTGAAAGAGTTGTTCTTATAACTTCTTCGTGGAGTTTTGTAAGTTCTCTGCATAAAGAGATTTTTCTCTCCCCGAAATTTTCATATAAATCCGAAAGGGTGTCTATGAGTTTGTGCGGTGCTTCGTAGAAAATAAGGGTGTGAGTATCGGTAGAGAGTTTTGAAAGAATTTCTTTTCTCTGTTTTTTGTTTACGGGTAAAAATCCCTCGAAAGCGAAACGCGCTGTGTCAAGTCCGCTGATAGCGAGTGCTGATATAGCCGCTGAAACGC
Organism: Oscillospiraceae bacterium; assembly: GCA_017536405.1. GTDB lineage: Bacteria > Bacillota > Clostridia > Oscillospirales > Ruminococcaceae > RGIG4131. The sequence continues at coordinate 5,267 of JAFXHL010000061.1, read as the reverse complement.
CTGGGATAACAGAAACTTCAATCCCCATTTCATAGGCTTTTTTAACGAGTTCTTCGCCCGGGTCTGAAACGCAGGGCATTCCCGCATCGGTAACAATAGCGCAGTCTTCACCCGCTAAAATTCTCATACATATTTTTTCAGCAACAGAATCGTCGCTGAATTTATGATAACTCATAAGTGAGTTTTTTATTTCAAAACAGTTAAGAAGTTTTAAGGTTACTCTTGTATCCTCAGCGGCGATAAAATCGACAGAAGAAAGAATTTCCAAAGCACGCGGAGTCATATCGGAAAGATTCCCTATGGGAGTTCCCACAACATAAAGTTTTCCCGACATTATTCTTCCTCCTTTGCTTCTCTCTCATAAATCGACATCATCTCTTCTGAGAAATTTCCGTTTTCATCTTTTATATAAAGGTTTTTCATAACATTCATAAAAGGCTTTCCGCCCTTTCTGCCCTCGATTAAAAAAAGCCACGGCGCATCCGAGGGGGTTTTACTTACAAACCTTATTGTTTTAGGCTCAATGCCATTGTTTTTCATCGCAAAGATAACATCCGAAAGCCTTTCGGGGCGGTTGCAGATACATAATTTTCCGCCGAATTTAAGTAGTTTTGCTCCTGCTTTGCAGACATCATCTATGTTGCATAAAATTTCGTGTCTTGCAATTTTATGCGCAGTAAGTTCACTTTCTATCCCCGCACCCGAAACCTTATAAGGCGGATTGCAGGATACTATATCGAGTTTCCCTGTGGGTGCGTCATCCCATAGGGTTTTAAGGTCGACGCATACGGGGATGATGTCATCAACGCCCGAAACACTGATACTTTCCTTCAAAAGATTTATCGCGTTTTCCTGAATGTCAACAGCATAGATTATTTTCGGTGAAAATCCCTTTTTCATCAGAAAGGGGATTATTCCACATCCTGTTCCCAAATCACATACCATATCTTTTCTTCGTGGCGCTGAAAATGACGCTAAAAGAAAAGCGTCTGTTCCGAAAGAGTGTTCATCCGAAACGGCGAGAGAAAGTTTTTCCGATATTTTTTCAAATTTCTTTTCTGACATTTTTTATGCTACCTCAATCGTTTTCCCAGCGATGCGCGGGGCGATACATTCCTCTGTCGTTTATGGGGGATGATGTTTTGAACTTTGCAATTCCCAATACATAATCATAGGGCATTCCTGCCTTGTCGTGTGCAGCGACATCTATGCGGTAGGAATTTTCCATAAGGCCAGAACGCTCCAAAATAAGAGAAATTCTTCCTCTCTGCTTTATATCGACCAGAACTTCGTCGATATATGTATCCGTAAAATAACGACAAACCCCGTCAGCACCGAAAATGCCGACAGAAAATCCTATATCCGAAACGGGACGGTTTATCTTATATTCTATTCTTATAACCATTCTGCCCTCGGGGTCAAAATCATAGCATTTCTTGCCGTTTCCTGAAAAAAGGTCAACGCCTATTATCTCGATATTCTGATTTCCCCAGCGTGAAAGTTCACGCTCTGAAAGGGGCTGTCTTTCAAAGAATTCAGTAACTCTTCTTTCTCTGTCAGAAAGTGCTTTTTCTAAAAATACAGTCGTTTCCTCTGTGGGATTTCCCATAGAAATCATCTTTCCGCCTGCCATCGAAACAGTTTTTGCAGAAAGAGTAAGCGGAAGATTTATCGTGTTGTCGGATATTATGAAGCTTGTCCCCATAAGGCGGAGTTCTTCGATTTTATCGGTGACTTTTCTCATAAAAACTCTGTCGAAAGCCGAGGGCATATCATCGATGATAATAAGCCCCGCCCCCGAAAAAGCGACAGCAGAAAAAACAAGTCGCATTTTCATTCCGTATGAATATTCACGGACAGGCTTTTCGAGGTTTTCGAAAAGTTCTGAAAAAACGGCGATTTTATCGTAAAAAGAAATCGCTTCCTTTTTCTTTATCCCGAAAGATGAAAGAATGTTTAAAATGTTCTTTTCACCCGAAAGCCTCGGGGAAAGTTTTCTCACAATTTCGTTTATGTATGCAGAGGATGAGAGCGAAAGTTCGCCCGTAAATTCCTTGTCTTTTCCCGAAAGGATATCGAGAAGAAGGGTTTTTCCCGCTCCGCTTTCGCCGATAACGACAATACATTCGCCCTTATTGACAGTAAGATTTACGCCCGAAAGTATGGTTTTTTCTTCATATTCGGGCCTTATAAGAGAAGACCCCTTCTTTCTTTTCTTTATCTTTTTTCCGACATCACGGGCGGTTATTAAAATTTCGTCCAAAAGGGTTCCCCTCCTTTTTATATACTTTTTTCAGTATATCACAAGAATTCCCTAAAATCAATATTCATAAAAGATGAGAAATCGTATCTTTTAAAAAGAAAATATTTGACAATTATAAGGAAATGCTATATAATGATAAGGTATGCTTTGACTTAAAGTCATAAAAAAATCAACAGGAGGCAGAAAACTGTGAAAAGAGTTGGAAAACCCGTATTTTTCATTGTATTCATCTTTATCATACTCTTTACGGTAGTTCAGGTAACAGGGCTTACCTATCAGTATGGTGATGTTCAGACAAAATATGTCAAGAGTCTTAACGATATCCGTTGGGGAATTGACATCAGAGGAGGGGTTGATGTTACATTCACTCCCCCCGAAGGAATAGACGCAACAACAGAACAGATGGACGCTGCAACAGCAACCATCAATCAGAGACTTGTTACACTCGGTATCACAGACTCTGAATGTTATACAGACTACAGCAACCAGAGAATTATAGTAAGATTCCCCTGGCAGTCGGGTGAAGAAAACTTCGACCCCGAACAGGCCGTTAAGGAAATCGGCGAAACAGCGCTTCTTACTTTCCGTCTCGGAACAGAAACAGATGAAGCTGGTGTTCCGACAGGAATCACAGAAGAAATTCTTCTTCAGGGTTCTGATGTTCAGAGAGCGGTTCCCGGTCTTGATGAACAGAGCGGTTATGTTGTTTACCTTACACTTTCAGAAACAGGTAAGGATAAATTCTATGAAGCAACAAAGAGAGCATATGAAACAAAGGAAGTTCTCTCAATCTGGATGGACGATACACTCATCTCCGCTCCTAATGTAAGAGAACCCATAGCAGGCGGAAACGCAACAATTTCAGGTGCTTTCGCAGACGCGGAAGAAGCAACAGCACTCGCAAACAAAATCAATTCAGGTGCTTTGCCTTTCAAACTTGAAACATCTTCATTCTCAACAATTTCACCAACACTTGGTCTTGGTGCCCGTGACGCAATGGCAATAGCAGGTGCTATCGCATTCGTTCTCATCTGTATCTTTATGGTATGTGTATACAGACTTCCCGGTGCTGTCGCTTCAATCGGCCTTTTAGGACAGGTTGCAGGTATGATATGCGCAGTAACAGGTTTCTTCGGATTTATGAACGGTTCAACACTCACAGTTCCCGGTATTGCAGGTATCATCCTTTCAGTAGGTATGGGTGTTGACGCAAACATCATCACAAACGAAAGAATAAAAGAAGAACTCAGAAACGGAAAGTCGATCGACGGTGCGCTTTCAATCGCCTACGACAAAGGCTTTACAGCAATCTTCGACAGTAACATCACAGTAGTATTCGTAGCGGTAATCCTTATGGGTGCATTCGGCGTTTCAGACAGTTTCTTCGCAACACTCTTAAGCCCGATTTTCCGTTGGTTCGGTGCTTCAACAGAAGGAACAGTTTATTCACTCGGTTATACACTTATAGCAGGTATTATCCTTAACTTCGTTATGGCGGTAACTGCTTCAAAACTCATGCTTGTTTCGCTTTCAAAGTTCAAGGCGTTACGCAATCCTGTTCTTTACGGAGGTGCGAAGAAAGATGCAGAATAAGAATTTTGACTTTTTAGGAAAGAAGAAAATTTTCCTCACACTTTCGAGTGTTCTTATAGTGATTGTTGCAATAGCGACAGCAATCTTCGGGGTTGACCTTTCAATCAACTTCAAGGGAGGAACAATCCTCACTTATATCTACGATGGCGAAATCAGCGACACACAGTTTAAATCAGATGTTGAAAAGATAACAAAGACAACAGCCGTTGTAACAATCGGCGAAGATTTTGCAACAAAGAGCAAGACAATGAATGTTTCTCTTGCTTCAAACGAAGGTCTTACAGCAGACAAGCAGTTTGAACTCACAAACACACTCAAGGAAAAATACGCAGAAAACGGACTTGACCTTATCTCGTCAAGTGATGTCAAGCCGACAGCAGGTAAGGAATTCTTCGTTAAATGTATGGTTGCTATCGGCCTTGCATTCCTTGTAACAGTAATCTATATCGCTTTCAGATTTAAAGCAGTAAGCGGTTGGTCAGCAGGTGTTTTCGCAATCATCGGTCTTATCCACGATGTTATCATCGTTTTCGGCGCATTCGTTCTTTTCGGATTTGAAATCAACGCAAACTTTATGGCGGTTGTTCTTACAATCCTCGGTTACTCAATCAACGACACAATCGTTGTTTACGACAGAATAAGAGAAAACAAGAAACTCGCAGGTAAGAATGGCAATATCGTTGAAATCGTAAACAGAAGCCTTAATGAATGTATCCGAAGAACAATCAACACAACTATCACAACAGTTACTGCTATGATATGTGTTTCGATAGTAGGTTCGGTTTACGGAATAACATCAATCCTTTCATTCTCAACTCCTCTCATCTTCGGTATGATTTCAGGTGTATATTCTACAATGTTTGTCGTTTGTCCTCTCTGGATTTTATGGCAGACAAGAAAGAAGAAAAAGAAAAGAGCATAAATAACAATAAAAAGACGGACTTTTTTAGTCCGTCTTTCATTTTATCAAAATGCAGGATATAAAAAAAGAGTACCGTGTTTTATACACGATACTCTTTTTTATTATTCTTCTTCTTTTTCTTCGGTTGTTTCTTCAGAAATCTCTTCTGATTCTTCTTCAGAAACCTCTTCGGTTTCTTCTTCTGTTCCACCGAGTCTTTCTTTTTCCTGTTCGATTATCGGTGTTGTAGTCCGAAGATATTCAAATTCACAATCCTCTCTGAAACTCGGATAACCATAGGTGTTTTTAAGGTCATCCATTTCGCATATATAGAAAAATGCGATAACGCAGGACATAACTCCTAAGAAAGAGGTTATCATAAGCGCGGTGTTTTCGATGAATGCTGCCATTAAAGCGAACGCAAGCCCCGCAGGGAAACAGGGAATTTTATACCCCGCAATGATACACGCCGATGGAATAGCGGTTATTATTGACCACATAACGAGAGTT
>JAFXHL010000005.1 GCA_017536405.1 Oscillospiraceae bacterium | reverse complement strand
TGTTCCGAGTTTGTCTTCATAGCTGTCTATGATGCCTTCGTTTGTGATAACGAGTTTTTCTTTTTCTTCATCATATTCATCATCAGAAAGAAGCTCTAAAGACATCTTTATTGTTTCTTCTGAAAGCTGACCCATCTTTATTGTGAGATTACGGCAATGTTCGATAGCCACACCGGGAGTGCTGAGAAGTCTTTCATCGAGAAGCTGAATTTTTTCGTCTTCGTTTTCTTTATCTCTGATAATCTTATAAGCGAGTTTTTCGAGAAGGTTTGTAAAGGGAATGAGAACTAAAGTTGTTGAAAGGTTAAAGATTGTATGTACAAGCGCGATATTGAATGTTGTTACGGATTCATCAACGAATGAGAAATGGATGAATGCGTCAAGTGTATAGAAAACAACGAGGAAAAGAACTGTTCCTATAACGTTGAATACAAGATGAACAACCGCAACGCGCTTTGCGTTTTTGTTGGCACCGATACTTGAAAGGATAGCTGTGATACATGTTCCTATATTCTGACCGAGAATGATAGGAAGCGCCGACCCGAAGGTTACCATTCCCTTTAACGATAACATCTGAAGCATACCGATTGACGCCGCTGATGACTGGATAATCGCTGTGAGGATTGCGCCCGCTAAAACGCCGAAGAAAGGATTGCTGAACATTACAAAGATTTCGGCAAACTGTTCGTTTGTTGAAAGAGGTTCAACCGCATCGCCCATTGTTGTCATACCGAACATAAGGATTGCAAAACCTATGAGTATTCCGCCAATGTCTCTTTTCTTTCCCGATTTTGCGCACATAATAAGGATAACGCCTATGAGTGCTATAATGGGAGAGAATGATGTTGGTTTTAAAAGTTTTATGAATATGCTGTCGCCTTCAATTCCTACAAGGCTGAGAAGCCATGTTGTGATTGTCGTTCCGATATTGGCACCCATAATTACGGGGATTGTCTGCGCGAGTCGCATAAGGCCGGAGTTTACAAAACCGACAAGCATAACTGTTGTTGCTGATGATGATTGAACAACTGCTGTTACGAATGCACCGAGTGCAAGTCCTAAAAGTCTGTTGGATGTGAGTTTTTCAAACATCTTTTCAAGTCTTCCGCCTGCGAGTTTTTCGAGCTTTTCGCCCATATACTTCATTCCGAAAAGGAACATCGCAAGCCCGCCCAAAAGGCCTATGATAGAAAAAATATCCATATCTTTTTCCTCTTTTTCTTTACTGTTTCTTTACTTACAAGTAAAGTATAACTGATTTCTTGTTAAAAATCAAAAGGATTTTATTAAAAAAATCAAATTTGTATAAAGGCACATAGTAATGTAAAATTTGTGTCGATAAATTAGACAGTTTAGGCAAATGCCACTATTTTCTTCCTATTCCGCCTGCGCCTCTTTCAATGGCAACAACACCCGTTCTTACCATTTCAAGAATTCCGAAAGGTTCTATAAGTGCCTTGAAATTCATAAGTTTTGCGCCCCAGTCTGAAATTTCAAGGGTTGCTGTTTCGGGGGTAAGATCGATAATCTTAGCACCCGTGACTTCGGTTATGCTTTTGAGTTCAGAGAGTTTATCGGGGGTGCAGGAAATTTTTACAAGCCATAATTCTCTTGAAATGAGCTGTTCCTGATCAAGCGACTGAACTTTTATTACATCAACGAGTTTATTGAGCTGTTTTGCAAGTTGTTCAACGGTATGTTCGTTTCCGTCGGCAACAATGGTAACTCTCGAAATATCGGGGTTATCGGTTATTCCAACGGCAAGGCTGTCGATATTGAAGCCTCGTCTTGAGAAAAGACCTGTTATTCTTGAAAGAACACCCGCTGTATTTTCAACGAGAACAGAAATTGTATGTTTCATAAATTCTCCTTACTCCGTTCTGCAAAGGATTATGAAAGGCTCTTTCGCAGAAAGGAAACTATCAATCATTTCATCTATATCGCTTTCTTCATCAACAAGCGCCGATTTTATTCCGTAAGCATCGGCAAGTTTAAGATAATCGGGGCTTCCGTCAAGAGAAACGGCGAATTCCTTTAAATCCTTTGCCTTCTGATAATCCCTTACCATTCCGAGTGATGTGTTATCTGCGATAATTATCTTAACGGGGATATTATTCTGTTTTACAGTTGCAAGTTCCTGCAATGACATCTGAAAAGCGCCATCGCCTATAAAGGCTACTGTATCTTTTCCTGACGCAAGATAAGCGCCTATTGACGCAGGAAGTGCATAACCCATTGTTCCCATTCCGCCCGATGTGAAAAATCTTACACCCTTTTTAAGTGAAACATTGTTAGCGGCGGTTATAAGATGATTTCCTACATCAGAAACAAAAACTCCGCCATCGGAAAGTTTTTCCGAAACTCTTTTAACGAGTTTTGCGGCAAGTGTTTTATCAGAGTTGTCTTCCTTTTTAGTTTTCCATAAAGGAACATTTCTTTCGGAAACAACATCTGAAAGCGCTGAAAGAATATTCTTTACATCGCCTACAACGGGAATGTCTGATGTGAGGTTTTTGCCGATTTCGGCGGGATCTATATCTATATGTATAATCTTTGTTGTCTTTTCGATAAAGGTCGGGGATTTTACCGCTCTGTCGCCTACTCTCGCGCCGACAAAGAGTATAAGGTCACATTTATTGACAGCGTTGTTTGCTTCTTCTTTTCCGAATCTTCCTATCATACCGAGATTTCTTTCGTCCTCTGTCGGAAAAGAGCCTATTCCCATCATAGTTGTAACTATGGGCGCTGAGATTTTTTCAGAAAGGGCATAAAGTTCTTCGGTAGCACCTGACAAAAGAACTCCCCCGCCTGCACAGATAAGCGGTCTTTCTGACTCTGCTATCGCTTCGGCACAACGCTTCAACTGAAGCTTATTTCCTTTTGTTGTGGGCTTATATCCTCTTATTGAAAGTTTTTCGGGATAGTTGAAATCAATCTCTTCTTCGGCGATATCTTCGGGGATATCTATTAAAACGGGGCCTTTTCTTCCTGTTCCCGCAAGAATAAACGCCTCTTTGAAGATTTTCGGGATAGACGCCGCGTCCTTGACAAGAAAGCTGTGTTTTATAAAAGGCTCGGAAGCGCCCGTTATATCGGCTTCCTGAAAAACATCACGGCCTATCTGGTCGCTTGAAACCTGTCCCGTTATGAAAACAACGGGAATACTGTCCATATAAGCGGTTGCTATCGCTGTAAGAAGGTTAGTAGCGCCGGGGCCCGATGTTGCGATACATACGGCAGGGGTATTATTCACCCTTGCATAGCCGTTTGCGGCGTGTCCTGCATTCTGTTCGTGTCTTACAAGGATATGCTTTATTCCCTCTTTTTCAATAGCCTCATAGACAGCACATATAGCCGCCCCCGGATATCCGAAAACGGTAGTGATGTTCTCTTTTTTAAGACATTTTGCTACTGCCTCTGCTGCTTTCATAGCGTAATTCTCCTTTTTTAAAGATAGTCATAGTCATATATATTATATATTATCGGGATATTTTAGTCAATGGAATATATTTTATGTTTGCAAAATACGACAAAAAAGTGTATAATATCATTATGAGATTTTTTAGGAGGATTTATCTTGAAAAGAATATTATCGTTTCTTATCGTTTCCGTTATCTTTTTAATGAGCGGATGTACGAGTGAAATTGAATATAATATGCCGACGGAAACACCTGTCGCCTATCCCGTTGTTATAGGCGAAACTGTTTTCAAGGAAGAGCCCATGTCGGTGGCATCGTTATCCCCTGCCGTAACGGAAATGATTTTCGCATTAGGATATGGCGATAAAGTTGTTGCAAGAAGCAAATACTGCGACTATCCCGAAATCGTTACAAAAAGAACGAATATAGGAAGCTCTGTAAAGCCCTCGGTTGAAACAATACTTAATATAAAACCCGATGTTCTGATAACTCAGAGCCCTATTGCCAAAACCGACAGGGATAAAATCGAAGAAGGGGGAACGAAAATCCTCATTCTTGAAACTCCCAATAATTTTGAGGAACTTTATAACTGTTACCGCGATATCGCCGCTGTTTTAGGCGGAAATCTTACCGCCGAGGCAAAAGCCGATGAATGTATGAACTCTCTCGCTGTAAGGCTTTCAAATATAAAGGGCGACGGAACATTCGCCTATCTTATGACATATGATTACGGCACAGCGACGGGCGACACATTAGCGGGCGAAATTCTTTCGTATTTCGGAGAGAATGTTGCCGCAGAACACGAAAAATACAACATTTCTCCCGAGGAACTTATAGAAAAGCAGCCCGAAACGGTTGTTCTTTCCGAAGGCATAACGATAGACGGCTTTGACGCTGAAATTTCAGAACTTAATGCCGTTAAAAGCGGAAGGGTAATCTATATCGACAGTTCCTGTTTTGAGCGTCCTACCGCAAGACTTATCGAAGAATTTGTAAAATCCTTTGCGCAGAAGGTAAACTCTCTCCCCGAAATGAAGGATTTTTCGACAGAAACACCCGAAGAAACACCTGCCGAAGAATAATTTCAGGCTTTACAAAAAAATTCAGTTATGATATAATACTCTTTGCGGATGTTTTTTCCGCAGAGATAACGGGATGTAGCGCAGTTTGGTAGCGCGCTTCGTTCGGGACGAAGAGGCCGCAGGTTCGAATCCTGTCATCCCGACCAGAAAACTCTCTCTGTTCAAAGCAGAGAGAGTTTTTCTTTTTATTGACATTTTTTTCTTGTATAGTATAATAGAAACGGGTACTTTATTAAAAAAACAAGGGGGAAAACAATGGGACTATTAATATTATTGATACTTCTATGGCTTGTAGCGCCGATTGTTCTGACAATACTCTACATCGTCGCTCTTACCAACAATTCTTCACTGAAAAGAAAAATCTATACTCTTGATGAAGAAATAAAAAGGCTTCGTGCAAAGTTATCGGAAACAAATCCTGTGGATGAAAAACCTGTTACCGAAACGGTATCTGCTCCTCAGACCGAAAGCAAACCCGCTTCTGCACCTGCTTATCAGTATGGCGATTTCTATAAAAAGCCCGATAATGAACAGGCTGTCGGAAAGCAGGATGTTCCGAAACCCGCTCCCGAAAAAATCTTCAAAGACGAACCAAAGCCTGCTGCTGTTATTCCTGAGCAGAAATCTGTTGTTAAAACAGAAAAGGCTGACACTAAAAAGAAGACAAGCGCTATGAGTATTATTCTCGTTCTCGGTGCTTTGTTCCTCTGTCTTTCGGGATTTATCTTTGCGGCGGCAACATGGGGCGTTTTAAACACCTTCTTCAAGACAGTTGTTCTTCTTTCGTTCTCGGCATTCTTCTTCGGTATGCATTCACTCACAGAACGCAAACTGAAACTCAAACAGACAGGTTTCGTATTCTATGTAATCGGAAGTCTTTTCCTGCCTGCTGCTTTTGTTGCGGCGGGAATTCTCGATGTTTTCGGCGAATATCTTTCGTTCTCGGGCGATGGATGTCTTTTGATGACGGCGATAACATCATTCAGTATATGCATTCCTTTCTTTAAGGGCGCTCACGACTATAAAATCAAGGCTTTTTCCGCGATTTCGCATTACAGTTTTTCTCTGACGGTTTTCCTTATGCTTCTTCATTTCATCCCGAGAAAAGATGTTGCTATTCTCGCCAATGCGGTTTATTCATTCGCTGTAATAATTACAGTTCCGCTTATGAAAAAGTTATATGATAAGATTTTCGGAGAAAAAAATGTATTTTCTGAAATATACGATTTATTCTCGGTATCAAGCGTTATCATATTCTCGTTTTTATCGTTCTCGGTGTTTGCAGAAGAAACAATAAACATTGTAACATTCCTTGCATTCGCGGTTTACGCTGTAACATTCCTTACAAGAACCGTTTCTGAAAAAAGCGGAATGTTATCGGTTTCTCTCTTCGCTGTATTCATAACAACATCGCTTTTCTCAGGTATACGCCCCGATGATTTCTCATCTGTAATACTTATAATCACATTAACAGCGGTTATCTATTGTATTCTCTCATTTATGGGAATTTTCTCCGACGAAATAAAAAACACATCAAAATATTTCGGGATTTTTGTTGCTTCGGTAGCAGGAATTCTTGCGGTTATTGACATTTTAATCTGCCTTGCGGGCGAAAAAATTCCCGAATGGGAACTTATCCTTTCTTCATTTATGATAACGGCAGAATTTCTTATACTTTCTCTCCGTCATAAAACAAATATCCTCAGATTATTTACATTTATCTCGTTCATATGGCTTGTTACAAGTTTTATACTTATTTTTGAACTCGGCTTTATCGCAAGTCTTGTCATTCCGTTTGTTTTAATTCTTGCATATTACCTTATAACAGGTCTTACTCCTCTTAAAAACTTACTGAATGCAGAATATGCAAACGATATTGTTTTCGGAGTTTATGCGCTCATCTCATCATTTGTCGCAACAACCGATTCTACCGCTTCGAGATTTATTTCGATAGCAATTCTCATAATATCAGCGGTATCTGTTATTATCTGCAACAGAGGAAAAATCGCAGAAATCTTCTGCCCGATATTCACTTTCCAGCTGACTATGCCTATCTTCACACTCACAAGTTTTTCTTATGATGTCGATATCCCTAACATTGCGATATCTGTTGTTATGATTCTTTTCTGCATAATAGCATCCGCTTTGTTATTTATCCCGAAAGCAAGGAAATATGCGGTTTCTTATGGATTTTCGCTCCTTTTCGTAATCCCTGTATTCCTCGTTTCCTGCTTGTTATGTGAAAGCGCAGATTTCATCCCTCTTCTTTTTGTTATCGGATACACGGTTGTTTTCTTTGTAAAACGCTCTCTCCCCGATGGAAAATACGGCGATGTCAACCTTATAAACGGCGCTGTTATCTTAACATCGTTCATGATGGGATTTGAGTTTTTAGATGACCTTTCGTTCATCTTCTGTTTCCCCGCTATCGCTTTACTTTTTATATTCGCATTTTCTGTTCTTTCAGAAATATACGACGCATTCCCGAATGTCAATAATCCCATAAAGATATTCTTATGGTTTTCACTTCCCGTTATAAGCTCCTGTCTTATGATTTCGGGATGTGTGGCGGACGAATTATCCCTCGTTATTTTCGGAACAGTTCTCGCGATATGCGCAGGAGTTATATCTGTTCTCAAAAAGAACACCATGGGTCTTATCCTTCCCATTATAACGATTACGGTTTCTGTTGCTCTTCTTTGTGAAGCCGAAATGCTTATAATTCCTCTTGTAATGCTTGTTGTAGCAGGACGCATACTTTTCAGAGAAAGGCTCTTTAACGGCGTTTATTCCGATGTTTTCTCGATAGGCGCATTTCTTCCTGTTATCGCATATTTTATCAGTGAGCCCGACGACCTCAGAGGATGGATTGCGATTTTAATCCTTTCACTTCTTACTTTAAACCTGATAAGAAAAGAACATAGTGTCCTTTCAAAAAAAATATGCATAACCGTTGCAGGAATTTTCATTTTCCCGCTTTTCTGGTTCCAGCCGTTTGTCGAAATCCCCGAACTGATAAATATTCAGTATATTCTTCTTCCTGTATTCTTCTATTGTGTTCTCATAAAGTTTATATGGAAAGACCATCCTAAAGGTGCAGATAATTTCTCATTCATTATGGCAATTATATCGCTTGTAATCCTCTTTGTAGAATCGTTTATCTCAGGCGATACCTTCGACGCTGTATTTATAGGAACAGTTCTTTTCATAATGCTTTTCATTTCATTCATAATAAAGAAAAAACGCTGGTTTGTCCTTGCGGTAAGTTCGATGGTTATATCGGGCATACTTCTCAGTTTCGGTCAGAAGGACAGCATAGCATGGCTTGTCTACCTCGCTCTTGCAGGTGTAATCCTCATCGCTATGGGACTTGCAAACGAAATGAAAAAACAGCAGATAAAAACAGGCGAAGAAACAAAACTCAGCAGATTTATGTCTGACTGGACATGGTAAAATAAAAAAACAACCCCGTTGGATTTAAGTCCAACGGGGATTTTTTATTCAAGACCGCTTATGTATTCCATAAAATTATTCTTGTTTTCAATCGCTGTTGTGGTTGGTCTGCCGAGGTCATCCCTTGCGCCTATCGAACACTTTATTTCTATGAAAGAAAGTCCGTTTCTTTCCTTTGCTTTTTTAAGTTCACTGTCAAGTTCCGAAAACGAATCAACCGATACGGCATAAGGATATCCACATCCCTTTGCGATAGCGACAAGGTCTGCCTTCCCTGCGACAGTAGGCATTCCGCCGACAGTTTCGTGCGCTCCGTTATTGATAACGATATGCACCATATTATCGGGTGAAATTTCACCTATTACCGCCATAGCGCCCATATGCATAAGTGCTGCGCCGTCGCCGTCAATACACCATATCTTAGTCTGCGGTTTGTTTATCGCAACACCCAAAGCAATACTGCTGCTATGCCCCATAGAGCCTACTGTTAAAAAATCATATTTATGGCTCTGATTATTATTTTCTCTTATCTCAAAAAGTTCACGGCTTGCTTTTCCCGTTGTGCTGATAACGGGGTCATCACCCGAAACGGCTGTTATATGCTTTATGATTTCTTCTCTTGTCATAGAGTTTTTATTTTTATAGGAAATTTTTTCGTCAAGCGAAAGCGCGCCTTTTCTTACAACAAAAGCGACATTTTTGCCCTTTGAGAGAAGCTCTCTGAAATCTTTCATAACACATTTCAGTTCTTCTTCTGTTGTTTCTTTTCCTATAACAAAACTCTTTATATCCATATCATCAAGAAGTTTTATTGTAACCTCTCCCTGATAGATATGCTGAGGCTCATCGTGAACAGAAGGCTCTCCCCTCCATCCTATAACGAAAATCATAGGGATAGCATAAACCTTATCGTTAAGAAGCGATGCAACGGGATTGATTATGTTTCCCTCGCCGCTGTTCTGCATATAGACAACGGGAACCTTACCCGTCGCTAAATGATACCCAGCCGCTACCGCAACGCAGTTTCCTTCATTAGCGGCAATGATATGATGTTTTTTATCAATGCCGTATTTATTCATAAGAAAATCGCATAAGGGTTTGAGTTGTGAATCGGGAACGCCCGCATAAAAATCCGAGCCTAATATTTCAATTAACTTTTCAACCTGCATTTTTAAAATTCCTCATAAATTCTATAATGTGTCTATAAGCGAGATGATATCCTTTATGGGCATAAGTCTGTCGTCAACTTCCTTGGCGCGATGATATCTTAAAATATCCTTTGCTGTTTCTTCCATAGCAGGAAAAGCGCTTCTTGTAAGCTGATTTGCATAGATGACGATATTTACCCCATGTTCGCCGAGTTCCTCTTCTGTTATGGTATTGAAAGATGAGGGAACGACAACAATGGGAGTTTCTTTATCATCTTCTCTGAATTTATCGCAGAAGGTAAGAATTTCATCGGGTTCTTTTCTTCTGCTGTGAATCATAATTCCGTCAGCGCCTGCCTTTACGAATGCGTGCGCTCTTTCTAACGCGTCATCCATTCCCGCTTCAAGAATAAGGCTTTCTATTCTTGCGATTATCATAAAGTCGTCTGTCAGCTGAACTTTCTTTCCTGCTTTTATCTTCGCGGAAAAGTTTTCGATTGTATCCTGTGTCTGTTCTACTTCTGTTCCGAAAAGGCTGTTCTTTTTAAGGCCTACCTTATCTTCGATTATAACTGCTGAAACACCCATTTTTTCAAGTGAACGGACAGTATATACAAAGTGTTCCGTAAGTCCGCCCGTGTCGCTGTCAAAGATAATGGGCTTTGTTGTAACTTCTGTTACATCGTCTATCGTTCTGAAACGGCTTGTCATATCAACAAGCTCTATGTCGGGTTTTCCCTTTGCGGTTGAATCGCAGAGAGAAGAAATCCACATAGCGTCAAACTGGTCTAAGTTTCCGTCGTGTTCAACAACTGTTTTTTCGGCAATAAGCCCTGTGAGTCCGCTATGAACTTCAAGTGCCTTGACAACGGGACGCATCTTTAAAAGCTGACGGAGTCTTTTTCTTCTGAATTCGGGCATAGCGAGTTTTTCTCTTATTTTAGTGTCGGTATGCTTTACATTTTCGTTGTATGTATAAGGAATATCGACTATCTTTCCGCCATAGGAAGAAAGAAGTTTTTCAACATTGTCGCGGACAGCCTTCAACGGCCCCGAAAGCCAGTTGTCGCCATGGATGACATAATCAGGACGAAGCGACGGGATAACATCGTCATACATTACGGTTTCCTGCTTTATAACTTTTGAAACACCATCGAGTTTTTCTATCATCTCCATTCTTTTTTCAAATGGAATTGTAGGGAAACGGTCAAACTTTATCATCGTTTCATCGGTCATAACGCCGACAACGACTTCGCCGTATTCCGATGCTTTTTTTATTATGTTAAGGTGTCCTTCGTGGATTACATCGGTTGTGAAACAGGTATATGCAATACTCATATTTTCATCCTCTTATCCTATATTTTTATTTATGATTTCGTTTATTATGAATTCGGCAACATTTTCAATTTCATCAAAGGGAACATTCTTTACAAGCTTTACACCGAATGCTTTTTCCGCCTTTGCGATAAGTTCATCGGTATAGGTGAGCGTTCCGTTTTCAACATTTTCAATGCCGTCGAAATAAATAGACTCTCTGTTCTTTTCCCTCATAGCAGAAAGTGAGAATTTTGATTCGTCTATATAAGCCTTTACCTCATCCGATGAGCCGTCTATGATAACGGGATATCCGCCTATTTCACCGAACACGCCGGGGCAATGAAGCTTTGTTTTCTTTCCGTCTCTTACAGCGGATAAAATTGCCTCTATTATCTCAAAATTGCTTGACGCATTCATCATATTTCTCTTTGCGTCAACAGGCATAGGAATTCCGCAGTTCTTGATTATCTCATCAACAGTAACGGGAAGAGGCTTTCCTTCATAAGAAAGTTCAATCATCATTTCTGTTCCTTCTGTATGACCTTCCTTGCTGATGACAACATCATGGAAATGAGAAACCGCAAAGGTAATGTCTATATTCCAGTAATCCTTTATATCAAGCATTTCTCCTGCCGCAAGCTTGAATCTGTAAATAAGATGATTTATATTTCCCGAGCCGAAATCGGGGTATGCTTTTCCTGCTGATTTAAGCCAGGGAATAACAGCGTCTGAGTAAGATGTGTTTATAACGATAGCGTCTGACTCCGCTCTTTCATAGGCTTCCATAATATTTTTTGTGAATTTTATCGAAAGCGGACTCCATATTCCGTATGCCCTTACATTTGCCCAGGAAATACTTCCGTATTTAAGACCCGAATATGCTCTGCTACTGTTTACTATTATATCGGGAGAAAAGTTCTTTATCGCCTTTTCTATCGAAGAAACATCGTTAAGGTCGGTATCGCCTATAACTGTTATCTTTGTCTTGTTCTGATTTCTTATGAGAGAAGCAACTCTTACTATATTCGCGTCGGATTCCATTTTAAGAGCGTTTCTTCCGACAACGGCAATTTCTATTCCCTCATCGGCTGTCGACATAAGATAATCCATAAGATAATTTCCGACACTTCCAAGACCTATTATCATTATTCTTGCTTTTCTGTCTTTAAGATTATTTTTAAGGATATTCAGTTTTTCGCTTGTGGTTTTCATTTTATCCTCACTCCTTGATTTTTCTGAAATCTTCAACTGTATTACAGTTTATCCATTCTGAGAATTTTATTATTTCTGTATCGTTATGATTTATGGAATTGAAATATTTTTCGATAAACACAAGGTTTGTTCCCTGCCATAAAGTTTCTTCCATATCATCATAGATTTCTTTTACCTTATTGTAATCCGAGAATTTCCATATCTGACCCGAATTATAGATTGATAAAAAAGGCTCTGATATCGTGAGCGCGCTATGACCTGTATCATAGATATAATGAACCTTGTTATCGAGTGAAAAGTAATAAGCGACAGCCTTATTTGCCTCTATCGGTTCATTGTTGCAGGTTATCACGCTTTTTTCAGAAGTCCATACTTTTTTATAAGACTCTGTATCTACAAAAAGGTCACCCTCTGCGAAAACGAGTTCATCAAAGTTATAAGAAAGTGCTTTTTTTATTCCATAGTAAAGACTGTAACCCGAGCCGTATTCTTCATAGAAAGGATTTTCGACAAAATCGATTCTGTCGGTATCGAATTTTTCTTTCAGTGATGAAACAAGTTCATTATATCTGTATCCGCCGACGATTATGTATCTGTCATATTCACAGGGCTGATTTATAAGGCGCGAAATGAGAGAGTCTGAAAAGTCGCTTTCGTTATAAAGACATTTTATAACTTCTTTTCCGACGGATTTGCTGAAACGGGTTGACATTCCCGCAACTGTTACTATAAGAATTTTCATTTATCTATTCATCTCCGCAACGCACTGCATAATTCCCTCTTCGAGTGTTACAGAGGGTTTCCAGTTTGTTCTTGTTCTGATTTTTTCGGTATTCAGAACTCTTCTTTCGGGGTCTGATTCACGGTATCCGTTAAAGATTATTTCCGCTTTCGTTCCGAGTTTTTCTGCGCAGAGTGAAACAAGGTCTATAATGGTTATTTCTTCATCTGTTGCAACGTTATAGACTGTTCCGTCAAGTGCGCTTTCTGTTTCACAAAGGGCGATAACGGCAGAACAACTGTCTTCGTTATGAAGGAATGTTCTTCTGTTTTTTCTGCTGTTTTCCAGAAGTTCAACGCAACCATTTTCTTTCAGTGAAAAAAGAATATGGGGAATTATATGTTTGGGATAAAGTTCGTTCTTGCTGTAAACATTCGCAAATCTTATCGAACACCCCTTGATTTTTTTATTGTCAACGGCATCTTTCATAAAGAATTCAGTAAGAAGTTTTCCTGTTGCATAACTTGTTCTCTGACTGTGTTCTGCGTTTGACATTGTTATGAAATCAGATTCCTTAACGCCGTCTTCTGCCCATGACTGCATAGAATAAACCTCTGATGTGGAACAGTTTATATAAACATCGGCACCGACTTCTGTTGCCTGGTCTAAAAATGCTTTCATTCCGAGAACATTGGTTTCGAAAGTCCTGTCGATATGATAAAAATGCTCTGTATGAACAACGGCAGCGCAGTTTATATAGATGAGTCTTTCACAACCCGCTTTTTTATCGATAACTTCTTTTCTGATTTTTTCCATATGTTCGGGGTTATTTATGTCGTATTCATAAAAATCAAAATAAGGATTGTCGATAACATCCTTTATTGTGTCAACGGATGACGCAAAGAAGTTATCAAATCCTATTATTCTGTGACCTTTCTTGAGAAGCTGTCTTACGAGTTCGTTTCCTGTCATTCCCGTAACACCGCTGATTACATAAAGTTCCATATTTATATTCCTTTCGCGAGTCTTTCTTTATAAAAGACATCCGTTTTATCAGAAAAACATTTCTGTTCTTTTTCTATGTCGTATTCTTCTCTTATCATAGAAACCTCACCCGTTTCTGTATCAAACAAAGCATACTGCGCCAACGGGCAATGATTACGGGGCTGTCCGACAGAGCCGGGGTTTATGAAAACCGTTTTCTTTTTGTTGCGCATAAGAGGTGCGTCTGCATCGTAATAGATTTCGAAAAAGTGCGGAAAATGAGAATGCCCCGAAAATACATAGTCGTATTCTTTATAGGCTGAAAAATCATCTACGGGTCTTATCGCTTTCCAGTAGATATCTTTAAGGCTTCCGTGAACAGCGAGGCATTTTAAATTTCCTAAAGAAAATTCATATATTCCGTCATTTGTCATTTCGTTTTTTATATATGAAAAGGATTTTTCAGAGAGATTGTTTCTTGTAAAAATCGCAGACTCTCTCCCTCTTTCAGAAGAAAATCTTTCGTATTCTTCATTCATAACGGCACTTTCGTGGTTACCCCATATATTGCATATCAAGGGAAGAGGAAATTCTTTTATCATTTCTATTACTTCATCGGAATGAGGTCCGTAATCTATGATATCGCCTAAGATAATTATACTTTCGGCACCGCTTTTCTTAATACTGTCAAGAATAACAGAAAGTGCCTCACGATTTCCGTGGATATCCGATAAAATCGCCGTTTTCATAAAGATTCTCCTCCATTTCCTTAAAATGTAATTACAGATATATACATTATACAACGAAAAGAGTATTTAGTCAATGAAAACAAAAAATACAGATACTTTACTAAACTTTTCATAATTCCGGCCGATATACTGTAATGGTGAATTATATAAAAACAGGGGGGTTTATAATGGCTATAATAGATACAAACACAAGAAATGCAACAGATCATCCTACTGCTGTAAGACTTCTTGATATCATCCTGAATGATGAAGATATAAGTGTGTTTTTAAAGCATTTCGGCTGGAAGAAAATCGCCGTCTGCGGAATGAGCCGTTTCTGTAAAGTTTTTATAAAACTTATGAAAGACACGGATATAGAAATAGAATATATCTTTGACAAGAATCCCAAGAATTTTCCTGACGGAGAATATATGGGGATTTCTATAAAGGGATATACAGAGCTGAAAGAAACCGGACTCCCTGATGTGATAGTTGTGACAAGCAATTATTACTACAACGACATAGTTGATGAACTTATTGAAAATAATGTTCCACTTGAAAAAATACTCAGCCTTAATGACGTTATTTTTGGAATGGAGAGACTTGAAAGATGAAAAAAGCAGGAATTATGACATTTCACTTCTGTGATAATTACGGTGCATTGCTTCAATGCTATGCGTTAAGACACACAATAAATACTTTTCCTGATATAAACGCCGAAGTTATAAACTATAATCCAAACTGGTCTTTCAAGGAATATGAAAATCCTGTTATCAAAAAAAGATATCTTATGAAACTCGAAAGATTTGATGAATTCAGAAAAGACTGCATAGGCGCTGTATCGCCTGTTATTTACGATATCAATGACGCAGAAAAATATGATTATTATATAACAGGCAGTGATCAGGTATGGAACACCTCATTCTCTTTTGTAAACGAACATTATTTTCTTGATTTTGTTCCACAAGACGCAAAAAGAATTTCATATGCTGCAAGTATAGGTCTTCCTGTTGATTCGCCAAAGCTCAATAGAAATGTTTTTGAAAAATATATCCCCCGTTTCGATAATATCTCTCTTCGTGAAAAAACTCATATTCCTTTCGTTTCACAGTTTACTGACAAAGAAGTCTGTTCTGTTCTCGACCCGACACTTCTTCTCAAATCTGATGATTATGATGAATTATGCAAAGATGCAAGTTATCCTGATGGCGACTATTTATTCTTGTATTTTCTTGCTCATGATAATTCAGCGCCTCTTCTTATAAACTACGCAAATATGATTGCAAGAAAGTTCAATCTCAAAATCGTCTATTCTCTGCCTGACATTCCAAATCGTTCGTTTAAAAACGAATCGGAATCCGCTTTTCATTACGGGCCGAAAGAATTTGTTTCAGCAATAAAGCACGCAAAGGTAGTTGTTACAAATTCTTTTCACGCAACAATTTTTTCTCTCCTGTATCATACTCCTTTCTTCACATTTCTCGTTCCGAGTATGCAGTCAAGAATAACAGATATGCTCGGAGAAACAGGTCTTTCAGACAGAATTATCTATGGATACAGACCTCTTTCTGATGATATGCTCGATGTTGATTTCAGCAAGGCAGATACTGTTTTGGAAGAAAAACGGAATGAATCGATAGCATTCCTAAAAAAAGCGCTTGACATAGAATAAAACAAAAATCCCCGCCGTCTTTAAAGACAACGGGGATGATTTTTTACTTTGTGATTTTTCTGCTTTCGATATAGAATCTCTTGTCTGCGGCGTGTCCCATTGAGAAGGTTTTTCTCGGTAAAGCACCATCCTTGATAACTGTCGGGAAAAGTTCGCTCTTATTCATATCAGGAAGAATAAATCCTATTCCGTTATGCTTGTCAGCGAGTTTCTTAACTGCGTCTGTTCCGTGGATATAGTCGATTTCTCCGCCGTTTTCCTTGAGATATTTATCAAGGAAAATCTGTAATGAGCCTACTGTGAGGTTTGAAGATGTGTTCTTTATAAACACTGTCTTTTCAACACCATTGTAGTAGTATGTAAACGACTGTTCTGTCTTTTCATCTGTAAGACCGAGTTCATCATTCATAGCAGAGATGAGTTTTTCTATGTCAAGATTCTTGACAATTCTGTGGATTGCTTCAAATTCGAGTGCCTTGCTGTGAAGGTTTACGATTTCAGCGAGAGCATATCTTGCGGGATGGTCTGAAAAATCCTTATCGGGATTATTTTTCTTAAGGTTTTCATAGAATGTCTTTGCTGTTGCGAGAGAATGGTTACCATCGCCCATAGCGAAAAGAAGAACGGGTGTATCTGTGAGATTATATTTCTTATTGAATTCATCCTTATTGCCAAGTGTTTCAAGGGCTGACATAACCTTTTCCTGCATATCCTTAGTAACAAGATAACCGCTGATGCTTCCGCCACCCTGCATAAGATTGAAGTCATAGAGTTTCTTCATCTGTGATTTACATTCTGCGAGGGGTTCTATAACTGTATTCTTTTCGTCGTCGATAAGAATCATTATGTGGGGGAGTTCAAGGGGTGCATTTTCTCTTACCTTTATTCTCGGGGGAATTCTTTCTATTACTGTTGCTTCTGTTGCTCTTACCTGTGATGTGCTTCCCTTTTCAAATGAGTATTCCATAAGGTCAATTCCGCCTATGATTCCTGCGCGGACAATACCATTACTCTGAACTCTTTCAACATAAATCATAGCATCCTTATATTCTTCGAAAATATCGTCTGCCATATATTTGTTCATTTCAGCGTGGATTTTATCAATTCGCTCTGCTACATCGGGTTCTTCGAGATAAAGTTCGGGAAGAATGAGTTTGAGTGTCGAGGGGCAGTCGCCTACTTCGTTATAAACTTCATCCCAGTATTCAGGTTCACTTGTATACTGGTCACAGGCAACTACTGTCCATTTATTCATATCGGTATTTTTAGGAAGAAGGATATCCGCGGGATTAAAAGCTGTTTTCATATTGACTCTCCTTTATTTTTGTTATGGAATAAAAACTGCCGTCAGATTATAATGAGACGGCGGTTTTTTTAAACTTCAATTATTCTGTTGTGTAGTTATCGAAATAACCCTGGATGAATACTATAGGTGTTCCCTTATCGCCTGAGCCTGATGTAAGGTCACAGAGAGAACCGATGAGGTCTGTAAGACGGCGGGGAGTTGTTCCTTCTGAAACCATCTGACCTACGAGGTTGTCATCCTTTTCCTGAATCTTGCCCTTGATAGCGTTTTTGAGTTCATCGCCTGAAAGGTCTGAAAAATCGTTATCGGCAAGGTATTTGAGTTTGAGTTCGTTGGGTGTTCCTTCAAGTCCCTTTGTGTAAGCGGGTGAAACAACGGGGTCAGCAAGTTCCCATATCTTTCCTACAGGGTCTTTGAAAGCGCCGTCGCCGTAAACCATAACTTCAACATTCTTTCCTGTTGCGGCTCTGAGCTTTTCTGCGATAGCGTCAACAACGGGCTGACATTCACGGGGGAAGAGTTTTACTCTGTCTTCGTCGGCTTTATTTGAGCCTAAAAGACCATAGTTTTCGTTGTATCCGCTTCCGTTTACTGACTTGTTGAGAATTTCATCAAGACCGAATACGATTTCAGCGCCTGATGCCTTGAGGATTCGCTTTGTTCTCGCTCTTGTATGGATATCACAGCAGAGAACATTCTTTGTATATGAAAGAACTGCCTTGGGATTGTTTGCGAAAATGATTTCACATTCAGCACCGCATTCACGGATAATGCTTTCATAGTATTCAACATAGTCAACATTTGTGAATGTATGTTTTTCATAGCCGAAAAGTTCACGGTATTTTTCAAGAGAAAGAACATCTGTATAAGGGTTAACGCCCTTTTCATCGAGTGCGTCAAGGCTAACGAGGTGGTTACCTACTTCGTCTGAAGGGTATGAAAGCATAAGAACGATTTTCTTTGCGCCCTTTGCGATACCTCTGAGGCAGATAGCAAAACGGTTACGGCTGAGAATAGGGAAAATAACGCCGACTGTTTCACCGCCGAATTTTGCCTTTACATCATTTGCGATATCATCAACTGTTGCGTAGTTACCCTGTGCTCTTGCAACGATAGCTTCTGTCATCGCAACGATATCTCTGTCGCGAATTTCAAAGCCATCTTCCTTTGATGCTTCGAGAATCGAATTTGTAACGATTTCAACGATGTCATCGCCCTGTCTGATGATAGGCGCTCTTACTCCTCTTGATATTGTTCCAACTGTACGGCTCACAATTAAGCACTTCCTTAATTTTTAAGATTTCGATTGAATTTTTCAATCACGAGTATCATTTTATCACATCTAAAATCGTTTTTCAATAGTTTTTTAACACTTTTTTGCTATTTTTTTCAAGCCGTCTTATCCGTTTTTCCCTATTCTACGACAAATACAGACGATACTCCATCGGTTTAAAGTCATAAAATCGTCATTCTGCATAATTTAATGTAGTAATACATTACTGCGATTGTATACGACAACTATGAGGAAAAAAATCGTTAAAAATTTGTTGCAAACGACAATTAACCATATTTGAGCCCCGAAAATACGATATTTTTGGTTATTATCACACCTCTGTTCCTCTTGAAAAAGTGTTAACAAAATGTTACAATGATTATGGTGGATTATGACGCATTATGCAGAAAAAACAAGGAGGGATTTTGTGCTTTTGCGACTTTTGGAAATTTTCGTTTTCTGGTATCCTGCCGTAATGTCTGTTATGTGGATGGTCGGCGGAATTATGTTTTACCTGACAAACGAAAAGAAAAAACCTATTCCTTTATATGAAACCCCTATGGTTTCGATACTTGTTCCCTGCTTCAACGAAGCGGAAACGATTGAAAAAACCGTTGAAGAACTTTCAAAGATAAGATATCCCAATTTTGAGATTATCGCGATAAACGACGGAAGTTCGGATAATACCTCAGAGATAGTTTTAAGTCTTCTGCCGAAATATCACAATTTAAGATTTATCGACCTTAAAGAAAACAACGGAAAAGCAAACGCTCTTTATTTGGGGCTTTTAGCCTCAAAAGGCGAAATACTTGTAGGGGTTGACTCTGACTCTTATCTTACTCCCGATGCTCTCAATTACATGGTTCCGCATTTCACAACTCCTTTCAACAGCGAAAGAGTAGGCGCTGTAACAGGAAATCCGAGAGTAAGGAACAGAAACTCGCTTCTTGCTAAATTACAGCTTTGCGAATATGCAAGTATCATAAGCCTCATAAAAAGAACGCAGAGAATATGGGGCAAGGTAATGACGGTTTCTGGCGTTGTTGTTGCTTTCAGAAAACGCGCACTTATGGACTGTCGCCTCTGGGACAGAGATATGATAACAGAAGATATCGGCGTTACCTGGAAGCTCGAAAAGAAATTCTGGGATGTAAGATATGAACCACGCGCACTTTGTATGATGCTTGTTCCCGAAACTATAAAGGGGCTTTTCAATCAGAGAAAACGCTGGACAAGAGGCGGAATGGAAATACTCCGCCGACACGGAAACATCTTCAAAAGCTGGAAGACAAGAAGAATGTTTACTATCTATCTCGAACAGATACTCACAATCCTCTGGGCGATATGCTGGCTTATACTTACGATACTTCTCGTTATAGGTCTTATCTTCAACGGAACATGGGACGCATTGCCTTATATATGGAAAAGTCTGTTCTTATCACTCGTTTGTCTTATTCAGTTCTTTGTTGCTATGGCGCTTGACAGAAAATACGACGAAAAGCTTATGAAAAATGCGATTGCGGCAATATGGTATCCTTTCTGTTACTGGTATATCAACGCAATAGTTGTTATTTGTTCATTGCCACTTCTTTTAGGAAAAAAGAAGAAACTCGCAACCTGGGAGAGCCCTGACAGAGGGCTTCAATAACTCAGAAAAGGAGGGAGCCTTTATGAAAGATAATGAAGAACGCTTTGTTGACGCGCGTTCAAGACCGCACGGGCAGAAGGTCGATTATGATTTCGATGGCCATGTTATTTCTGGAAAACAGAAGAAATGGAAAAAGGTCATCGAATGGATACTTACCATACTCGGCTGGGCGATTATGCTTGTCTACGTTTTATACCTCGCCTATGGTATGCTCGCCGTTCATTTCGGATGGTATCTTCCTGAATTCCTCTTCTTCACAAGAGGGATGATTTTTGAAATAAAAAGATATTTCTTCATTCTTATTATAGCGGCACTTATAGTTACTCTTTTTCTCATCATCTGGAAAAATTATAACTACCTGCGTTTCGGAAAACTTCACAGAAGAACTTTCCGCCCCGATGTTTCAGATGAAGAACTTATGGAATTCTTTGAGGTTGACAAAATGACAGTTGACAAATTCCATAACGAAAGATACATACTTCTTCCTACAAACATCGTCCCCGAAGAAAGAGGAATCGGCGGAAAGGACGACAAGCAGGAAAAGGAAGAAAAGAAAAAAAGAAAAAAACAGAAATAATATTTTCCCGAGGGGATTATTGTGAGGACAGCCCAATAATCTCTTCGGGATTTTTTATTTTTTATACATATTTAAATTCTTTACAGAATACAAAAAATATGGTATAATTTTAAGCGATATATTTTAAAGAAAAGGTGATTTTTATGAACGCAGGATTTATAGCAGCAGGCATAGCTGTCAGCGCGGTGGCTCTTTTAACCGCAGGCTCGGCACTCACCGCAAATGTTCTTTTCAAGAAAGTTATTCCCCGTCAGGATGGCGTCAAGGTTGATATGGACGAAATGGCTGACGCACAGAAGTGGCAAGAATATATGAAGATAATCGAGCCTAATAAGGAATTCATGCTCTCTCTTCCCAAAGAAAGAATCGAGATAAAATCAAGGGATGACCTTACTCTCATAGGCGATTATTATCCCGCAGAAAAACCTTCTGACAATCTCGTTATCTGTTTCCACGGATACACAAGCCAGAAGATGAGCAACTGTTCTTTCGCGGCATTTATGCATAAACTCGGATTTGACTGTCTTTTAGTTGACAGCCGTTCACACGGCGAAAGCGAAGGTGCTTATATCGGATTTGGTATTCTCGACAGATACGATTGTATGTCATGGATAAACTATATCGACGAAAGATTTGATAAAAAGAAAAACATTCTTCTCTATGGTGTTTCAATGGGTGCTTCAACCGCTGTTATGGCAACAGGTTTTGATGATATTTCAAAGTCAGTAAAGGCTGTTGTTTCGGATTGTGCATTCACATCGCCCTATGATGTTTTCTCACATATCCTCAAAAGAGATTACAAACTCTCTCAGTTCCCCGTTATGAATATGAACAACAGAATCTGCAACAAGAAAGCGGGATATGGCTTCAAGGATTATTCGACTCTTGACGCTGTTGTTAAAACTGATATTCCTATCCTTTTCATCCACGGAAAAGAAGATGATTTCGTTCCCGTTTATATGACAGAAAGAAACTTCAACGCCTGCAATTCAGAAAAGGAACTTTTATATGTTGAAAACGCAGGACACGGCGCAAGCTATTATGAAAACCCTGCGCTTTATGAAGAAAAAGTAAAGGACTTTATCGGAAGATTTTTCACTCTTTAATCAAAGGAGGTAAAATATGAAGGAATTTGAAGTAAACGGCGCGGTTTTGAAATGTTATCCATTAACCGCGGCGCAGAGAATACACAACTACACAATCAAATTCTCGGCGCATCAGGTTTTGAATATCGGCTCGGGCTTTTATGTTCAGAACGATTTTGACATTGATGCTCTTAAAAAGGCAATCAAGATGGCCTATCAAGAATTTGATTCGATGAGAATAAGATTTTTAAAAGACGAAGATGATACAGTCTATCAGTATATCGTTCCTAACGACGACAGAGAAATTCCCGTTTTCGATTTTTCAAGCTGGAACGAAGAAGATGCTCACAACGAAATGAGAAGATGGACAGCTATCCCCTTTGAAAGATATAATTCCCCTATGAACTATATTGCTATTATAAAACTTCCCAACGGATACAACGGAACATATTTAAAAGTTGACCATATGACTATGGACTCAAGTTCGCTTATTATGTTCGATGAATATGTTTTAAAGGCTTATTGTCATCTTGTTTACAATACAGAAATGCCGAAGCCTATGATGAGATACTTAAAAGCTGTCGAAAAAGACCTTGAATACGAGGCAGGCTCTGTAGCCTATAAGAAAGACGAAGAATTCTGGATGAATGAAATCACAAAGTCTGAACCTATGTATACCGACTTCAACGGAATGGGAAGACTTATCACCCAGCGCAGAGAAAACAACAATCCCGACCAGAGATATGCTATGGTTGTCAGCAGAAATCCCGAAGCGGCTATTGCTGTTTATCATCTCGAAAAAGAGCCTTCCGAAAGACTTATGCAGTTCTGTCTTGACAATAAAATTCCTATGGCGACACTTCTTCTTATGGGACTTCGAACAATCCTTTCAAAATTCAACGGCGATGAAAAGGATGTTTCTGTAAAGAGTTGCGTCGCAAGAAGAGGAACACTTCTCGAAAAGAAATCAGGCGGAACAAGAATTCATTTCTTCCCTGTAAGAACATACATAGAGCCTGAAACAACTTTCCTTGATGCTTTAGGAATTATTCAGGCAGAACAGAACAAGCTCTTCCGACACGCAAACTTTGACCCTATAGATTATACAATCAGAAGAGCAAGACACTGGAAAAATGCTCCCGGAACAAGTTATGAAAGTTTAAGCCTTACATATCAGCCTATGACTTTACAGCGTAAAGAAAACGAAATGCCTGATATAAACTATAAGACAATGTGGTATACAAACGGCGTTGCGGGACAGCCCCTCTACCTTACGGTTATGCACAGAGCCGAAGATAACGGTCTTGATTTCAACTTTGAATACAGAAAAGACGCTGTTACCGAATACGAAATGGAATATCTTTATTATTACATCTGCCGTGCGCTTTTCAGAGGAATTGAAGACCCTCAGCGTACAGTAGGCGAAATACTTGATATGATATAAGAGAAAGATAAAAAAGGAGTTATTATTATGTTTGAAAAATTTGCAGAAATCATCTCTAATTATGTTGACGTTCTCCCCGAAGAAGTTACTGAAGATTCAAGATTTATCGAAGACCTCGGTTTCAACTCATATGATTTTATGAGCTTTTTAGGAGAAATCGAACAGGAATTCGATATCGTCATTGACGAATCACAGGTTACAAATCTTCAGACAGTAGGCGACGCTATGAGATACATAGCTTCAATCAAGGCTTAATCCCTAAAGGAGATTTTTATGAACAAGACTAATGTAAAGACACTTCGTGACCTTTATGAACGCGCCGCCGCCCTTTATGGTGACGGAATTTTCCTTAAAGAAAAATGCGGCAAGGATATAGTTGAAAAAACATTCAACGATTTTAAATCTGATTGTCATAAGCTCGCAAACTATCTTCTGACAGAAATCGGTGAAAAGTTCCATGCGGCAGTAATAGGCCCTACAAGTTATGCTTATCTTGTAAGCTATTTCGGCTCTGTTTCAACGAAGAACCCAATAGTTCCTCTTGATGCACAGCTTCCCTGCCCCGACCTTTGCGAACTTTTACAGAGAGCGGATATTTCTGTATTCTTCTATGATACAAAATACACTCCCATGATTGACGCTATAAAGGCAAACTGCCCCGATGTAAAATACTATATTCCCCTTCAGGAAACAGAAGGCTCTGTCTCAACAGAAAGGATTGTTTCTGAATACAGTGAATCTGAAACGCTCCCTGAAATCAATGAAGACGACCTTGCGGCAATTGTTTACACATCAGGAACAACAGGAAAGAGCAAGGGTGTTATGCTTACTCACGGCAACCTTATCGACAACACAATGTGCTGTGAAAACGAAAGTACTCCCGAAGAAACAATAATGACTGTTCTTCCTATTCATCATGTTTACTGCTTTACCTGTGATATTCTCTTAGGGCTTCGCTACGGAACAACAATCTGCGTTAACGACTCTATTATGAGAATTGCGATGAACCTCAAACTTTTTCAGCCAACAATCATTCTTCTCGTTCCTATGATTGCGGAAACTATCTTAAAGCAGATTAAAGCTGCATCTGCTGCGAAGCCTGAAATTCCCCCACAGATGATAGCGCAGGCTGTTTTCGGCGGAAGACTCAAAGGTATTTACAGTGGCGGTGCTTATCTCGCACCCGAAATTCAGAGCGGATATAAAGAACTCGGTATTCCTATATCACAGGGTTACGGAATGACAGAGTGTTCACCCCGTATAACATCATCTCTCTTTACAGATGAAAGCTTCGGCGATGTAGGAACAATAGTAAAGGGCTGTGAAGTTAAAATCGAAGACGGCGAAATCGTTGTAAAGAGCCCCTCTGTTATGAAGGGATATTATAAAGACCCCGACGCTACCGCGGAAGTTCTTACTGCTGACGGCTGGCTTCACACAGGCGACCTCGGTTATGTTGAAAACAATCATGTTTTCATTACAGGAAGAAAGAAGAATCTTATCATTTTAAGCAACGGTGAAAACGTTTCTCCCGAGGAAATCGAAAACAAGTTTGTAGGAAAAGATATGGTTGCCGAAGTTATGGTTTATGCCGAAGAAGGCTTCATAACAGCGGAAATTTTCCCGAATGGAGAATATTTCAAGGATAAATCAACCGATGAAATAAATGCAGAAATTTCTGAACTCATAAAGGTTATCAACACAACAGTCACATCCGCAAAGACAATCAGAAAAATCCGCATAAGAAACGAAGAATTCGACAAGACTACTTCTAAGAAAATCAAGCGTCAGCAGACTAAACAGGGCGACCTGATATAAGGAGAAATTTTATGACATATGTAGAAATTTTCAACAAGACAAAAGAAACCGTTATGAAAAGCGATGTAAGCAATATGGGCGGACATCTTGCTGTTCAGGTTAATATCGAAGGCGAAGGCGAAGGCGCTTTCTATATCGAACTTAAAGACAGACAGGTTTTCTGTGAACCCTATGAATACTACGACAGAGATTGTAAATTCATCATGGGTGCAGAAGATTTCCTCAAACTCATTGAAGGCGAACTTGACCCCGTTTTTGCTTTTACAGTAGGCAAGCTCAGGATAGAAGGAAGCATCGAAAAGGCGCTTGAATTCAAGAATATTGTTGACACAATAAAGAAGGAAGAAAAGCCCGCTAAGAAAAAGACTTCAAAGAAAAAAGCATAATGTTTAAACTCTACTTTTATTCAGACTTTGAAAAATTTTCTGAAAAAGAATTTTCTGAAATTACAGAGTCTATGCCACAATCCGTTAAAGAAAGGGCAGGAAGATATAAAAAAGAGGAGGACAGAAGAAAGTCTTTTCTCTGTTATAATCTTCTTAAAACCGCCCTTGAAAACGACTATGGAATCAGCAGTTTTGAGCTTTTATTTTCGGAAAAAGGAAAACCTTATCTTAAAGACAGAAACGATATTTTCTTCAGTATAAGTCATTCAAAAAAATGCTGTGTTTGCGTTGTTTCAGACAGAGAAACAGGCGTTGACGCAGAAGAAATAAAACCTTTTTCACAAAGACTCGCCGAAAAGGTCTGTTCAGAAAATGAACTTATACAGATTGAAAACTCCCCCGATAAAGCGAGGGAATTCACAAAAATCTGGACCCGCAAGGAAAGTTTCATAAAGATGACGGGAGAGGGTTTTTCTCACGGTCTTAAAGAAGCGGATACAACAACGAAAAAATTCTTTTCAGAAGAAAGAGAAGGTTTGTTTATTTCCGTCTGCGAAAGTGAATAAGCTATAAGGGTATCGTCTTTCAGAACGATACCATTTTTGTTTGTAAAAAAATTTTTCAGAATCGACATATTTTATCTAAAAAATATCCCTTTATCAATATTGTAACAGATTTTTTGTTGTGGTATAATTATTTTATATTACTGTATATAAAATTGGAGAAATGTATATGAAACCACTTAATAAAATAATCAGCAGGTATATGTATAGAATAACCGCTATACTTGTTTTTCTTATAGTCTTATTGCTGTTCTTTGTTCAGATTTTTACAGAACAGCTTCGTGCAGTTGACGATGCGCACATAACCTTACAGCAGATGAGTCAGGTTATCGAAGAAAATCAGAAAGAACTTAAAAAAATCGAAGAGGAGTATTATCAGACCTGCCTTAACAACGCAGAAATCGTTTCGAGAATTCTTGAAAGTGACCCCGATGCGATAAACAATCTTTATGAACTGAAAAGAATTGCAAAATCGGTTGAGATCGACGAAATACATATTTTTGATGAAACAGGAAAAATCTATGCGGGAACGCACCCGAAATACTATGGTCTTACATTTGATTCGGGCGAACAGATAATGTTCTTTAAACCTATGCTTAAAGATAAGTCACTCAAACTTGTTCAGGATATAACCCCTAACACCGCTGAAAGCAAGCCTATGCAGTATTCTGCTGTATGGAGTGGGAATGGCGAATTCATCGTTCAGATAGGCGTTGAACCTGTCAATGTTATGAAAGTTACCGAAAAGAATGAGCTTTCGTATATCTTCTCACTTTTCAGGGTAAGTCCCGATGCAAACTATTATGCCATCAACTGTCAAACCGGAGAAATTGTCGGTTCAAGCATAGAAGGTATGACAGGGAAAAGCGCCTCGGATGTCGGCTTTAATATGAAAAGAATAGAAACAGACCCTGATGGTTTCCATAACGAAATAAACGGAACTCTTTGTTTCTGTGTATTCAAACAGGTCGGCGAAAACTATCATATCGGACGCGTTGTCAACGCAAGCACCCTTTACCGCAGGACTCCGATGACTGTTTTCTGGACAACACTTGCCCTTATAGTCCTTTCTATAATACTTGCGAATTCGATGATTAAATATATGGACAAATGCGTTGTTAAGGGAATACACGATGTAAACGAAAAATTACAGACAATTTCAGAGGGAAATCTCGATGAAACCGTTGATGTTGAAAACAGTAAGGAATTTATAGAACTCAGTTCCTATATAAACGAAATGGTGAAGAGTCTTCTCGCTAACAACGAGCGTATGTCTTATATTTTAAGCAAGACAAATCTTCATATCGGAACATATGAATTCGGTGGAAAGATGAATAAAGTAAGATACACCGAAAACATCCCCTTGATTTTCGGAAAAGATGAAAAATCGATGGAAGTTCTTTCTTCTGACAAGGGCAAATTTTCAGCATTCATTGAAGGTATAAAAACAAACCCTGTTAAAAACGAAACGGGGATTTATCAGATGGGTGAAAAATATATCCGCATTGAAGAAACCGAAAATGAGGGTATTGTTTTCGGAATAGTCGTTGATGTTACCGACGAAATAAAGAAACTTAAAAGTATGGAAAGAGAAAGAGATGTCGACACCCTGACAGGTCTTTATAACAGAAGAGGGCTTACAGAAAAACTCGATGAACTTTTCACAGACAGAGAGGCTCTGGGTCAGAATGCCGTTATTATGATAGACGCTGACGGTCTTAAACAGATAAATGACACCTATGGTCACGAAAAGGGTGATATCTATCTTAAAAAGATAGCAGATATCATAAACAATTTCGGTATAAAAAGCAGTATCGCATCAAGACAGGGCGGGGATGAATTTGTTCTCTTCCTTTATGGATATGACAGTGAAGAAGAGCTTATGAAAGCTATCGAAACTCTTCAGTATATCCAGAGCAACAGCAAGGCGACTCTCGAAAAAGGGCTTACAGTTCCGCTTTTATTCTCACTCGGCTTCGCTATCGCAGAAGAGGATTCAGAGTATCAGGATCTTTTCAAAACCGCCGACGAAGAAATGTATAAAAACAAAACCGAACGCAAGAAGAAACAAAGAGAAAACAAAGAATAAAAATACTCCCTGCAACCAGATAGGTTGCGGGGAGATTTTTTATGGAGTATAAACTTTTATCGGTTCTTCCCAGAGGATTTTATCATCATCAAATCCCATTCCGATAAGATTCTGTCTGATTGATTCTGCAATTTTTTCGTCTTCAACTGCTATGATGATATGATCGAAATCTGCGATTTTAAGTTCCTCAACGGGATGCACGGGGAAATCATTGTTATAGAGTTCATAGTTTCTGTCAACCCATACAGAAGGTGCACCGCCCTTTGATTTTTTCATCTGTAAATAATAATTCTTTCCGACAACACCAGCAGCATAAAGCGCTGTTTTTCTTCCCTCAATTTTATTGAGAAACGGGTTTATGTATTTTATTATCATACATTCGGGATGAAATCCCATTCTTCCGGGAGTATTGGTGAATATAAGATTAGTCATTCTTAATTGAAGTTGTTTTATCAGAGAGTCTGAATATTCGTTCTTTTCAAATGCTTTGCGCAGTGAATTATAAAGATTATGAAGATTCAGAAGATAATCATCGTGTTTTGTATTCATGCAGGAATCCAACCTGTCAAGATAATAATATCCGCATATATCTGTGCAGTTGACAGATCTGCATCTGAGTATATATCTTGATAAGAAATCAACATCTTCATCAAAAAACAGTGTTTTATCGACTTCCTCAAAAACTTTTCTGACTGTCTCTGATTTATACAACCTTGAACACATATACAGAAATATGGCAACAGAAGATTTTATATGAGGATCCTGTGAATACAGGATATTATCTGTTATATATTTCATTTTTTCAGGAGTATCATATATTCCCTTCGGTATTCTGTCTATATACATAACAGCCTTTTCTTTTACTTTATAATGTCCCGAAAGAACAAGGTCGCATCCATTTATATTGTTATATAATTCCTCAAAAAAAGTTTCACTTATCCAGTCATCAGAATCGACAAAGGTTACATATTCTGATGTCACATATTCCATTCCGTTTTTTCTCGCTGTTACAACTCCCTGATTTTCCTGACAGATATATTTTATTCTGCTGTCAGCCTTTGCATATCTTTCGCATATCTCTCCTGATGAATCCTCTGAACCATCATTTACAAGAATGATTTCTATATCGCTGAGTGTCTGATTCAAAACACTTTCTATGCATTTAGGAAGATATTTTTCGACATTATAAACAGGAATAATAACTGATATTTTAGGCATTTCATTTTCCTTATTGAATCATCAGAATTTTATGTATTTTGCTGTATGTATCGGTTGACGCTTATCTTCAGGAGGAGGTGTCATATAGTCCTCTCCGAAAGCATGAACAAGATATTCGTGAGTCTTGACGGGTGCTTTTACTGTTATTCCTTCAAATACAATATCGCAGGTGTCTACACACCATTCCTTGCGATAGCCTTTTGTTTCAGCACGTGATCCCCATCCGAAACTTCTTACCTTTTCAGTTTCTATATCCTTATATTTTCTGACAAGATATTCTACACCCTTATGTGCAAGAGATTTCGGAAAAAGATTGAGAAAGGCAAATCCGACTTTATTCCAGGTTCCCTTTGCGTGATGTTCCCCTACTTCAGAATAAAGCATCTTTCTGCAAAGCCAGGAAAGTGAATTGCAGAAATGATATCCCATTCCGTTTTCAGGAACATTATCACGTGGGAAAATATCGATAAAAATACCATTTCTTGATTTAAGTTCTTCGTGGTCTTTCCGGATGTAGACAGTTCCGTTTTTAAGTATTCTTGCGTATTCCCAACGATATCCCTTATCCGTTTTATGCGTCTGAAGAAAATATTTTTTATCGAGGTCGGTTTTGCATACTCTGCAGAATTTATCATAATCTTCTCTTAACATAGAAACATCGACATCGTCATCCCAGGGGATAAATCCTCCGTGACGCACAGCACCGAGAAGTGTTCCTGAGTCGATAATATATTTGATATTGTTTTTTCTGCATATCATGTCAAGTTCTTTGAGCATTTCAAGTTCTACAAGCTGAAGTTTTCTCAAATTTTCCTGTGTATATTCAAACTTTCCCATTTAACATATCCCCAGTCATATATTCAGTCGTTCTCATACTTTCCTAAACTATAATATGAAGTTGTTTGATGAATTTTTCGCTTTTCCTCGGGTGGAAGTTTCATATAATCCTCATAATTGTATTTGAGCCATATATCGTAATAATCCGTAACCATCGCTTTCATATCCTCGAACGGCATATCGGTAATCTCTTTAAAAAAATATCTTTTAAGACCACGTTCGCGTATTTTGCGTTCTCTTTTTTGTTCAGGTGTTTCGCTTTTAAGAGATTTCTTGTATTCTCTGTATCTCTCTTTACCCATATCAAGCTTTCGCTTTTCTTTATATCCCATAAGACCATAACAATAGACAACATCTGTTTCTTTATTGAAATTAAGCCATTTTATGAAAGACAGAATCTTAACAGGAAAAGATTTCGGAAGATGTCTTAAAATGCGGAAAATAAATCTTGCAGAAGCTTTAGGGCTTCTTACAGCACCCATAGGCGAATAGAGAATTTTTCTCATAACATAACCGAGATTGCGTTGTATTAAAAACAGCAGAGGATTGTCAGAACATCCGTCTCTTGGGAATATATCTATAAATATCCCCGTTCTGTATTTCATATGTTCATAACCCGACCTTACATATGTTGTTCCGTTAAGAAGAAGTTTTGCATAGGTAAATCTGTATTCAGGGTCGGTATCGGTTGTCTGAAGAAAATATTTTTCACTGTCAAGTTCTGTTTTACATATCTCACAGAATCTGTCATAATCTTCTCTCAGCATAGAAACATCAATATCATCATCCCACGGGATAAACCCTTTGTGTCTTATAGCACCAAGCAGGCTTCCGCCACAAAGGGTATATTTTATTCCGTTTCTTCGACATATAGCGTCTACCTCTTTGAGAATATCAAGTTCTAACTTCTGAATTTTTATGAGAGTTTCTTCTGATATTTCAACCATTTTAAAATCAGACATCAAAAAACTCCTTACTGATTTTTTGTTTTCATAAATTCTTCGATTATTCCCGCTATCGCAACAGACTCTTTCTTTGTAAGTT
Source organism: Oscillospiraceae bacterium (assembly GCA_017536405.1). Taxonomy (GTDB): domain Bacteria; phylum Bacillota; class Clostridia; order Oscillospirales; family Ruminococcaceae; genus RGIG4131. The sequence continues at coordinate 17,962 of JAFXHL010000005.1, read as the reverse complement.
TGATGTCATTCTTCTTATTTCCGTTTATCGCGGAAACAAAGTCGCTGAGTTCGTATCTTAAACCGAATTTAAGGAATACCTCGGAATATTTTTCGATATTGTTAGGGTCTTCATATCTTACTTCAAAATAAGATGTCTTCCACCATGGAGATTCAGCAAGGATATATCCGTTTGTTCCCGAAATGATAAGCTGACCTTCGGATTTTACACCGAGTCCGCAGGTTGCTGTCGCCATTCCACTTTTATATCTGAAATAAGCCTTTGTGAAAATATCTATTCCCTTTTCGTTCTTTATCGAATCAAAACGGACTTCTTCATAATCTGTTCCGAAAAGCTTTATTATGGGAAGAAGTGTATAGCTTGCAAGTTCTGTGAAACTTCCGCCGTATTCTGTGTCTGTAAGTTCACGGCTTTTAGGATTTTCAAGCTTTGTAAAACAAGCCTCTATGTTTCTTACTGTTCCTATCTTTCCACTGCATGCCATACTTATAAGTTTATTGAATCCGGGACAGAATGCTGTCTTTATGCCTTCCATAATAACGAGATTATGTTCTTCGGCAAAATCATAGAGTTCTTCTGTTTCTCTCTTTGTAAGAGTAATCGGCTTTTCGCAGAGAACGTGTTTTCCTGCTTTCATCGCTTTCATCGCATAATCATAATGGAACTGATGGGGTGTTGCTATATAAACGCAGTCAACGCATGAAAGGAATTCGTCAAAACCATTTTCTTCGCTGTATGAGTTAAGGTCCCATTTTTCAGCAAAAGCATCTGCACTTGTTTTTTTAGGGTTATAGACACTTGTAACCGAAATACCACTTACAAGATGTGATTCGGGGATAAATCTTGAAGCAATTCTGCCTGTCCCTATAATACCCATACGCAGAATCGGGTGTGAACTGTTTCTGAGTTCTGTGCTTGATATATCCTTTGTTCTTTCGAGATAAACAACTTCACAGAATTCACTTAAATAATCGAATTTGCCTGTCCAGTCCGAGCCTACTGTGAATATATCTACATTGTATTTCTTTATATCACGGAATTTCTGCCCCTGAACTTCTTCAACTATGATTTCATCGGCAAATCCTGATTTTTTTACATTTTCAATTCTTGTTACCAGCGAGTCAACGACATTGAGTTTTCCTCTCGAACGGTCAAACTCTTCTGATGTAACGCCGACAATGAGGTAATCTCCAAGTGCTTTTGCCCTCTCAAGAAGTTTGTAATGCCCTTCGTGGAATAAGTCAAATGTTCCGTATGTAATAACTTTTTTCACATCGTCACCCCGATTAAAGTTTATTTTGTTTTTTAAAATAACAATACTCAATCTATATATCGGCATAAAAGAAAATTTCTTTAGAAAATAATACATATTTATATAATATTTTATTGTTGAATTCGGTTTTAAGGAGTGATATAATCTCTTAAAGGAGATGTTATATTATGAAACTGAAACTCGCGTTATCGGCGCTTTTAAAACTCCTTACGGGATTTGTTATGATACTTCTTCTTATCTTCCTTCCCGCAGGGGATATAAAATTCTTCGGCGGATGGCTTTTTGTCATACTCCTTTTTGTTCCCGCAAGCATTATAGGTGTTGTCCTTATGATAAAAAATCCCGAACTTTTAAAGAAACGCCTTAACTCAAAGGAAAAAGAAAACGAACAGAAATTTGTTGTTATTTTAAGCCTTTTCATGTTTATAGCAGGCTTTGTTGTAGCAGGGCTTGACTATCGTTTTTCATGGCTTGTCCTTCCTCGTTGGATAACTATCGTCGCATCGGTTGTCTTTCTTCTTTCTTATATCCTTTATGCAGAGGTTATGCGCGAAAACACATATCTTTCGAGAACGGTTGAAGTTCAGGAAAATCAGAAAGTTATAGACACAGGTCTTTATGGCATTGTAAGACACCCTATGTATCTCGCTACAATACTTATGTTTTTATCAGTTCCACTTATTTTAGGCTCGCTCTTTTCGTTTTTCATCTTCCTTATTTATCCCATAACCATCGCTTTGAGGATAAAAAACGAAGAAAAGGTGCTTACAGAGGGGCTTTCAGGCTATAAGGAATATAAAGAAAAGGTTAAATATAGAATTTTCCCTTTTATATGGTAAACTTTTTTTGAATACTATTGATTTTGATATTAAAATCGGGTATACTTGAATTTGTATTGGTATTAACATACTTTTTTCTCGGAGGAATATATATGGCAGATTTTTTCGCAAAAGAAATCGATTACAAAGGTGAAAGATGCGTTGAACTCTCGGCAGGAAACTTCTACGCACTCATCTGTCCCGCTATGGGCGCAAATGTTTTAAGACTGAGGGATAACGCGAGAGGAATGGAAATTTTCCGTTTCGATGAAAACGAGCCTATGGAAACTTACAAGAACTCACCCGAAGTTTACGGTTTCCCTACACTCTACTTCCCTAACAGACTCAGCCACGGAAAACTCAAGACATCAGACGGAGAATACGAACTCCCCTGCAACGAAGGATTCCCCTTCTTCAACTGTCTTCACGGCTTCTTACACAAGAGAGAATATAATCTTGTAAGACTTTCAACAGAAGGCGACATCGCTGCCGCCAAGTTTGAATATATCTATGATGACAACGATGAAATGTTCCAGTATTTCCCCCTTCCTTTCAGACTTGAAATCGTTTACACATTAGGCGTTAAGGGACTTGAGCAGTTCTATACAATATTCAATATGTCAGATAAGATGCTTCCTTTCGGAGTAGGCTCGCATACAGCAATCAAAGCTCCCTTTGTTGACGGCGGTTCACCCGACAACATAAGAATCTATGCACCGATAGGCAAGCGCATTGAAATCACAAGAAGATGCATCCCCACAGGAAGAATGCTTCCTCTCGGCGACCACGACAAGAGATATCTCTCAGGCGATGTAAATCCCGCAACAGAATTTATCGACAACGAATTCTATACAGCGGAATATGGCGACCTTGACGGATTACAGTTCCACGGGCTTGTAATAGAAGACACAGAAAGCGGAAAGTCAATCTGTTATGAAACGGGCGAAGAGTATCCTTTCTGGATTTTCTGGAACAACAGAGGAAACAAGGGATTTTTCTGCCCCGAACCTATGTCATGGATAATTGACGCTCCTAATATGGAACTTCCCGATGAAGTTACAGGATACAGAGAAATCGAACCCAAGAATTTTGTTACAGCTTATCAGAGAATTTTCACAAAAGGCTAAATCTTTTTAAAAAGGTGGTTTTATAGATGGCAGTTCAGGATATAAAGGTTGTAAACCCAAAGGCGAAAACTGTAAAGAATATAGTAATAGGCGTTATTATAGCGCTTGTGGCTATTATCCTTATTTTCAACTCGTTCACAACAGTAAGGGCAGGTCATTCGGGAGTTATTGTTACTTTCGGAGAGGTTTCTGAAAGAGTTTTATCGGAAGGACTTCATTTCAAGATTCCCTTCGCGCAGAACATAGTTCTTGTTGACAACAGAGTTCAGAAGGCAGAAGCGGTATGCTCTGCGGCATCAAAGGATTTACAGACAGTTTCTTCAACTGTTGCCGTAAACTATAAGGTGCTTAATTCATATTCGGCAAGTGTTTATAAGAATATCGGTCTTGACTATGAATCAATCATCATCACCCCCGCTATTCAGGAATGTGTAAAGGCTGTAACTGCAAAGTTCACAGCGGAAGAACTTATCACAAACCGTCAGTCGATAGGCGATCAGATGATGGAACTTTTAAAGAACAAAGTAAGCGCTTATGGAATTGAAATTCAGATTTTCAACATAACAACATTTGATTTCACAGCAGAATACAACGCCGCTATCGAAGCAAAGCAGACAGCACAGCAGAACGCCCTTAAAGCAGAGCAGGACCTTCAGAGAATAAAGGTTGAAGCCGAACAGAAAATCGTTCAGGCAGAGGCAGAGGCTGAGGCTTACAAGCTCAAATCTCAGGAACTCACTCCCGAAATTCTTATGAGTAAATACATAGAAAAATGGGATGGTAAGCTCCCGACGGTAGTTTCAGGCGATGACGGAACGATGATGCTTGACCTTTCAAAGCTTCTCGAAGAAGCGGAAAAGAACAAGGCTCAGACACCTGTATATGTTCCCGAAACAACAGAAGAAGATACAACAACTGAAGAATAAAACAAAACTCCCTCACAGATGTGGGGGAGTTTTTATGTGTAGTTATACGGATAACGTGAAAAAATTTTGCTTTTTACAAGGAAGTTTTCCGAAGTTGTACGCGCTGTACTACGAGGGAAACTGACACAGTAAAAAGTGCAAGATTTTTTTGTTTTTAGTTTGCCTCGTCGATCATTCGCATAAGCTCCTCAACCGTCTTGTTTGTGCTCTTTTTAGGAGGAGGCGCTATGGTTTCTTCGGGGATGGCCGCGTTTGCGGGGATTGTTATATCAACGGGATTTTCAACAGCGGGAGGAGGAACAACCTCTTCTTCCTTCTGATAAACGCTGAAAGGCGATGAAACAGGCTCGTTGAGTCTGGGAATTTCGTAACTCTGCTGTCTTGCTGGCTGTTTGACTGGTTCTTCAACAGGAACAGAGTTCATCGAATTATTGATGCTTCTCTGCGAAGCTTCAACAGAAGCGAGAAGATCGTCTGCTGTGAAATTATTTGTAGGTCTTGTCTGTGATGTTCTTGTTGCTCTCTTTCTGAAACTCGGAATTTCAGATGCGGCATCGTTTCTGATGCTGTTTCTGAAATCTTCTGTTGTCGCTGTGGGAGCAGGGTTTTTATGATACTGTCCCGCGCCGTCGTTATCAACATAAGCCTTATTTACGGGTCTTTCGGCAGGTTCGGGATTTGTAAACGGAGTTTCAATCTTTTCTTCAACTGTTTCTACCGATGAAGCCTGAGCGAAATCTGTAACCACGGGAGCAGGGGTCTGTTCAACAACAGGCTGAGCTTCTGTAACGGGCTTTTTCTTTATATCGAAATTGAAGATATAATCATCATCGTCTTCATCAGCATACATAAAGCTGTCGTCATCATCATCGTCATCTTTATCGTTGGCGTATTCATAATCGCTCTTTATTCTGACAATTCTTATAATCTGGAAAACAATGAGAAGAACGCAGGGAATGATAACTACTGTCAGAAGTCCCATTGTTGATGTTGCGAAACTGATAACAGCGCCGAGAACTTCGTCATATGTCTTACACTGACCGAGTATATTTTCTTTGGGGAGTTTTATCGTTTCTGTGGGTGCGTTTGCGTCACCGCGGAGAGTGTAGTAAACTTTTCCCACATCGTCGGTTTCAACGCCCTGGATACGAAGAACACCTGTTATCTGTTCATTGTCAGCACCTGCTGTTCTGAAAAGAACAACATCGCCCGTTTTGAGAAAACTCAAATTCTCACTGCTTGCGAAAACCGCTGACCCTGCGGGAATGTTAGGTTCCATATTCGTGGCTTCTGTGACATAAATCATCTTCCCGAAGATATTGGGTGCTGAGCCTGTTTTCGAGAAAAGGAAATAGCAACAGAGCATTGAGATAATAAGCAGTGCACACACTACTATGATGATAATTTCTACTATAGTAAGCGGATTGCGACGCTTTTCGTCGTCAAATCCGTGTAAAGCCTTGGCCATAATTGTTCCTCCCTGGATAAAAAAGATGATACAATAATACATATAACATTATACCACACATATCCCCCGATGTAAACACTTATCGACAAATATTTTAAAGCCTTATTATTGACATCGGGAGTTTCTGAGTGTATAATAATGTAGTGTCAGAATGCTGGTATAGCTCAGTTGGTAGAGCAACGCATTCGTAATGCCGAGCCGTTGACTGCTCACTGTGTGAGATGAAAGGAAACGGCGAGGGATAGAAATAAGGAGTATTCCGACAGCGGACAGCAGAGGAAGACGACTATTTTTCTATCAGTGGCAGGTCGCAGGGACCTGCGACAAAAAACAACTAATTTAATATAAATGCTTGTGTAGCACAGCTGGTAGTGCAGCTCATTCGTAATGAGCAGGTCGCAGGTTCGAATCCCGTCACAAGCTCCAGTCGGGAGCCCCGACAGGCATAAAGCCCGGTTATGCACCGGGTTTTTGTTTTTAAGATCATCTGAATAATACGGAGGCTTGTATGATTAAGTCAAAAATCGAAAAACATCCATGCTTATCAAGCATCATCATATTCGCAATTTGTACCATAGCCAGATGCGTTGAATATTTTCTTATCAGAACCGATGAAACTGTAATTGCAGAGAACTTTATACATAAAGTGTTCGGTATAATTGTTCTGTTTATAGTGTTAAGAATACTTCATCTGACCTGGAACAACATCGGTTTCAAATCAGAAAAAATATTAAAAAGCATTGGCATAGGATTACTGCTTGGTTTTGCCTGCTTTACTGTTTCGTATGGAATTGAATTTATAATTAATCTCATGCAGAATAAAAATCCTCATTTTGAAATTTATGCAAGCGGTTTTTCAATATCAGGGGAACAAGTCAAGCAATCAGGAATATTATTTATTTTGCTTTGTATCATCTTCAATATAATCAATGTCTGGATGGAAGAAGGCATATTCAGGGGACTGTTTCTTAAAATTCTGGAATCAAAATACACATTTGCAACAGCTAATATAATTTCAGCTTTGCTTTTTGGCATATGGCATTGGGTGATGCCTATGAGAAGTTATATGGACGGAGATTCCTCGTTGCCAAACTTACTGGTTATGGGTATAGGTTACATAATTCTTGCAGGTATCATGAGCATCAAATGGAGTATGCTGTATAAACTGACAGGAACATTATGGACAGGCCTCGGAGATCACTTGTTTAACAACGTGATTGCAACTAATCTGTTGCATCTGATTTCAGATACTGGTGCGGATGAATTGCAGATTGTCCGCATTATGATAGCACAATTACTGTCATTTGTGATTGTTTTGATTATTTATAAAAAGAGAAGTAAATCGGAATAATTAAAAATCTATTCCAACCACCATTTACATATTACAAACAAAAATCCTTGTCTATAAAGACAAGGATTTTTCTTTTTCATCTCATAAACACAAGAAATAGTCTGTATCTTAAATTTGTCTTTCCGACAAACTCTCTTAAAGTGTCATGTGCTTTTTCTATGAGTTTTGCGTCGCCCTCTGTGATTTCTTTGTCGGCATAAAGATATTCTTCATAGATAGAAATACACTCTGAATTTACAGAGAAATCATATTTTTCTGACCTTAAAAGTCTTTCTTTATATTCAGATAAAGTTTCGCCTTTATTTACAGAAAATCCGAGGAATTTAAGCAGTTTCATATTTTCTTTTATAAGAAAAATGAACTTTTCTTTCTGCCCCATTCTCTGATATCTTACCTTTGAAAAAATACGGCTTGAAACAAAGAATAAACCTAAAAATCCTATGACGCAGATAACGGGAATTACTATAAATCTTACATCAAATTTCTTTTCTTCCGTAATAATTTCATCAGGGATTAGTTCGTTCTTATCGGGAATATCTTCTTTTGTGGGAGGGGGCATAGTTATTCCTCCGCCACTGCCTATAACCTTCCATCCGTTGCCGACGGAATACCCCGGCGTTGCCTCAAACGCTATCCAGCCGACATTATCGAAATAAACCTCGGGCCAGGCATGTGCATTTCCGTTTAAGACAATAGTTCCATCGGGATTTTTAATAACCGCGGAATACCCCTGAACATATCTGCAAGGAACGCCCATTTCTCTCGCCATAAGAACAAACGCTGTCGCATAGTGCATACAGTATCCCTCTTTAGACTCTAAAAGAAAATAATCGAGATAGCTTTTTCCGTCTGTAACATAATCGGGTAAGGGCGATGTTTCTGTGGTGTATTTAAATCCGCTTAAATACCCGCTTAAATTCGTCATCATCTCATAGCGGTCTGACGAATTTTCCTTTATCTCAGAAATTATCTTATAAACCTCATCGGAAACGCCGTCGGTATCAAGATAATTTTCATAGATACTATTTCGGTAGGCTTTATAGTCACTGTAAGAATATCCGCTTATACCCTCTCTTTTAAGATTTTTGTTCCATTCATCCTCTGAAATTTCTTCCGCCTCAGAAAGAAGCGAAATAAGTTCTGGGTTTGCGGAATTCAGAATATAGTATGAAACATAGTATCTGTCGCCGTAACTTAGTCTTTTATCAGAAATTATACTGCTGTTTTTATCCTTATATGAGGGGTTGCCTTTTATATAAGGTTCGACTAACATCTTTTGTGGTGCGAAGATATATTTTGTATTGTAAAGTCGGTTTTCATAAGAAAGGGTCACTTTTCTCATATAATCATACTGATGTTTTTCATCGTATTTTCTTATCTGGGATGTTGTTTCTAAAGTATCAAGCATTTTGTCGTCGCTTTTTTTCTTTGTGTCAAAAACCCACTTTCTGCCGTCGAACTTTTCTGAAACAAGACCTGTAAGTCTTAAATTCTTAGCGCCCGAATTATCAGAAGAAACGAAAAGAACTTCTTCGCTATTATCTTTGATATTCCCCGAAAAACCGCCGTTTTCAGAAAATCCTATATTGCCGTATTCTTCACGCGGGTGCGTTATAAATCCCGAAAATCTGTTTACTATAACAACCGCTTTATTATAGATATCCTTTGCAAACTGCCAGTCATAAGGCTTATCTGAAACGGGAATGAAATATAAAGCCACGCAAAGAACTATCAGCATAGGCGAAATTCTCGCTATATGCTCTTTGAGAGAAAATTTTCCTTCTTTTTTCCAGCGATGCTGAACTTCTTACGCTATATGAATTAAAATCACAAAACAGATAAAAGCGAACAGAATTTTTGTTATCTCCCATTTTAAAATCATCGCCGAAACTGAATATGCAAAAAGTGAAAGCGATATAATCCTTTTTATCCACAAGGTTTTCTGCGATAGTATTCCTATGATAAACCCTATAACAGAAAGAAGAATCACATAAAAAGCAAAGCCATATTCAGTTATTAAAAACTCTCTTTGTTCGGGCTTTGAAACAAGGGTTGTTCCGATTATGAAAACGGTAACAACACCTATATTTATAAGCCTTGATTTTTTGCCTGTATTTTTAAGGATTATTATCCACAATGAAAAGATAACACTTATAATATACCCCGTTATGTTCTGCGGAATGTTAAGATTTCCGCCAAAAAGCATAAGTAAAATAAAAGACAGCGGAATTATACTTATTATGTCATATAAAAAAATCATAAGTTTGTCCCCTCCGTCAAATCGGCAGAAGGAGAAATTCCTACAAGCCTTATTCCTTTATATCCCGATAAATCGGGGAGTTTTTCGTTGTCATCGGTTATAAAACAGATTATAGTTGAAACACCGTTTTCAGAGAAAGTTCTGATTATTTTTTCTGTATCACTGTTCCAAGAAGAGAGAACAAAAAATACCATTGAACTTCTTAAAACATCATAATTTTCGCATATTTCTTCGAGGAGGAGTATATGTTCACTTCTTTTATCGAAAGAAACAGCAGATATATTTTCATAGAATTCATCAAAATGAAAACTGTCTTCTATCGGAACTCTCACAAGCCCCTGCTGATAATGATATTCAGAAGCGGGGATATTGTTTCTGCTGAAATAATATGAGATAGCAAGGGTAGTTTCGAGGATTTTATTTTCTGTCGGAATGAATTCTTCTCTGTTTTCGCTTTTTCTTAAAGTATCTGTTATTACAGCGATTTCGTTATGGGAAACACCCGTATATTCTCTTGTCATAAGGGCGTTTACTCTTGCCGACTGACTCCAGTTTATAAATCTTCTGTCATCGCCCATAACATATTCACGGCTTAAAACATCAGGCTCTGTCTTTTTGTTAAAAGCATCAGAAACTGCCTCGGAAAGTTCTATATCTCCTATTTTATCGGTCTTTACAAGCTGTGGTTTTACAACAGCGTGAACACATTCCTTATTCTTGTATCTTATTCTGAAAAGGCGGAAATAGTCTTCTATTTCGATTTCTTTTATGCCTATATCATACTCTCCTTTGTATTTGCAGATAAGGGTTGTCTCTTTTTCTATTCTGCTGTCGGGCATAAGTTCATACTGAGGCTCATCTGAAAAATCGGTTACCTTTGAAAAATCCGAAAAATATCTTACTCTTATTCCCGTAAACAGAAGAGGACATTCATTCACAAGCGAGAATTTGTATTTTACAGGCTCGTTTACCGAAACATATCGTCTTTCGACATTCTGCCAGATATGAAAAAGCGCATAGACCAAAAGAAGATAAAAAAGAGAAAAAACAGGGGTTATGGTTACCGCTATAAAAAAGCCGTAACTTATAATTCCGCCGTAAAAACTTATCCCGACAAGAGAAAGTATCCACAGACAAAACCATATAATCCTGTTTCTTCTCATAAAAATTTCCTTTCTTAAATAGGAACTTTTGTTTTGTTTATAAGCTTAATTATTATATCCTCTTTGTTTTCCTTTGCGATTTTCGCTTCTGATGTAAGAGTGAGGCGATGCGATAAAACATAGGGCGCTACTTTCTTTATATCATCGGGTTTGACATAATCCCTTCCCGATAAAAAAGCCTTCGCCTGTGACGCTTTTATAAGCGAAATCACCGCACGGGGACTTATCCCCATAACAAACCTGCTTTCGTTTCTTGTCATATCGGCTATATCTCTTGCATAGCGGATGACTTCTTCCTTTATCTTTACAGCAGAAACCTTTTTCTTCATTTCTATAACATCTTCTGCTGTCATAATGCTTTCTATCGTATCGGTTGTTTTGCCGTTAAGCATATTTTCAGCCATTCGCATTTCTTCGCTTTCATCGGGATAACCCACTGTAAGTTTCATCATAAAGCGGTCTGTCTGTGCTTCAGGGAGTTTGTATGTTCCTATAAATTCAGAAGGATTCTGTGTTGCTATAACCATAAAAGGCTCGGGGAGTTTATATTTCTTTCCGCCGACAGTTGTCTGACCTTCTTCCATCGCTTCAAGAAGGCTTGATTGTGTTTTCGGGGATGTTCTGTTTATTTCATCGGCAAGGATAATCTGATGCATGACAGCGCCTTCTCTGTATTCAAACTCACCCGTTTTCATATTGAAAATTTCTGTTCCCATAATGTCTGTGGGGAGTGTGTCGGGTGTGAACTGAATTCTTCCGAAATCGCATTTTACTGACTTTGCGAGAGTGAGCGCCAATGTCGTTTTTCCGACACCGGGAACGCCCTCTAAAAGTATATGTCCGCCTGATAAAAGGCAGATGAGTAAATTTTCGATAATCTCTTCTTTTCCGACAAAATAATCGCTTATATGCTTTTTAAGTTTATCTGTCATAAAGCCATTCTCCCCTTGTATATGTTGTAAGGATTATAACATAAAGAAGAAGAAATTTCAATACAGAAAAATGGTTACAAATTTATGTCAATGAATTTACAACTTAATTACAGTTCTGTTTTTTCTATTTACTTTTTTTACACCCATGATATAATCGGATATGTAAAGAAATCACGCACAAGGGAGTAAGGAAAAATGAAAAAATTCTTATCAGTTGTTTTATCTGTTATAACCTGCTTTATGTTTTCTGTAAACGTCTTTGCAGACGGCGGTTCTGACGAAACCGACCTTACGGGTGGTCTTTCATCACTTCGTTGGGGAATGACAGAAGCACAGGTCGAAAAGGCGCTTTCATCTATACCCTATGACGAAATATACAACGAAACAAGACCGTATGAAAACCAGACTCTATACAGATACGAAGATATTACATTCGATAAAAAATATGATGGTTATCTTATAATCTGCGTTACGGATAAAGACGGACTTTGCGGAATAAATTTTCACTTCCCGACAGAAAATATCGACTCATCCGTTTATGATGAGCTCTGTAAAAAAGCAGAGAAAGAAGGCGGTATTCCATCGCCCGATAATATGGATATCTTAGCGGAATATCATTTCCCAGAAAATAACCATACAGTTATGATTTTTGATTTCGGAACAGAAGTTCAGTATAGCTATTTTCCTCTTTCAGAGGATTACTCAGCAGAAGCAGGAATTTTTATTGAAGAAATAATTTTATAAAAAATAACCCACGACAAGCATTATGTCGTGGGTTTTCAGTTACTCAAAAAGTGAAACTATGTAGTTATGGATTTTTTCTCCTGCATTTTCATCGTCGGATTTCTTATCGTTAGTTTCTTCTGAAACGAGTTTATCTATAAACATATCCAGAGTTTCTTTATAGGCAAAATCCTCATCCAGACCCGAGTGGTATTCCCTTCCGAAAAGGCTTTCTGTCATATCCGCCGAATATTTTATAAGAGAATCCGATAATACAAACGGCATAGCCGAAAGAGAAAAATCATCTGTGTTTATCTTTATAAGCTGATTGCATCTTGCAGGAAAAACTATGATTTCATTTTCTGACATTTTATAAAATCCGCACATATTATAAACGCTTGTTCTCTTAAAGCCTTCGGGGAAAGTGAGTTTTTTGTATTCTCCTTTTTCTGTATCATAAATGATGACATCATCACAATGGCAGGGGGTTATAACGAGTTTGTTTTCCACTTTTATTATGTTGCTGTAAAAAATATTTCCTCTTTTAAGTTCGTTATTGATTTCATATCTTTCATATGACTTTGTTCTTGTGTCATATTCAAAAATATCGGATGTTCCTAATAAAGAAAGATAAAGTTTATTGTCATAAACAGAAAAAGGTAATCCCAAAAAACTATCGGGAAAAATAATCTTTTCGGTTTTTCCCGAATTGCAGTCAACAGAAAAACAGATATTCTTTCTGTAAACCTGAATATAAAGATTATTATTTTTATAATCCGCCCAGACTATAACATCATCCGCATTTCCAGAATATGAGAGTTCTTTTATTCTGTCAAAGGCTGATACCTCTCTTTTATTTATATCAAAGAGAACGATAGAATCGGATAATTTATTTGGGATAATCCAGATGATATCGTTGTCATCCTTAAAAGCATTTATAAAATATCCTGTCTGTTTGCAATCAATCACAATGCTTTTAAGGAAACAGTTCTTTTCGATATCCCATATATGAATTCTGTTGCTCTTATAAGGAATAAAAATCAAAAGATTATCATAACGGATTGTTTTTATATGAAGATTTTCACTATCGGCAGGAAGGTCTTCAAAAGTCGAAATCATCTCTGTTTCTCCGCTTTCAGAATTCATCTTCATAAGAGCATTGAAACTGAGATTTGAAAACCACCATTCGTTATTTATAAGCTCTGCATCAAAAAAGTTTACGGGATTTTTCATTCTATAAATCCTCTCTTATGTCTATATTCTCTATCATAATGGGTTTTCCTGTTGCTTTATAAATCGAAACAACAGAACTTCCTGAGCCGTAATATGCATCGGATATGGCAACCGCCCTGTTCATATCGGAAGTGTCGTCATATATTCCGTATTTATTATCTTTAAACTCATTCACTATTTCCATATAGGGAGCGAGTGCTTCAGGATTCATCGATTCTGCTGTTGAAATAGTCAGCGGATGAGGACGCCACAGAAGAACAACATCATCGCGGTTTTTAAAATACTCTATAACCTCTTTTAGTTTGGGAATAAAGCGCTTGTAATTCTCCTTCATAAGCACACTGAGATGGGTGTTATAAAGAATGACTTTTTTATCGCCTATTATCTCCTTCCATTCAGAAGGGATGTCATAGTTTTCTTTTTTATGGGTGTTTACAGCATCGAATTTCGGCGAACCGAGACCGTGTATCTTATCGTTTACTATCTTTCTGTTTTCGGGTGTATCGCCGAACTGTGAAAGAAGAGTTTTCTTGAATATATCCTCAAATTTCGGTGATTGAACAATTGTCTTATCTGAATTTATAACACCTGCTGAAAGGACATAGTGCTTTCCGACATCGGTTGCATTTTCATCAGAAACATAATAAGGAATATAAACAAGACAGTCGGTATATTTTTTGAGTTCCTTTGAATAAAATCTCGGGTCAACGCTTGTTACAAAATTATATTCATCATAAGGGTTATGGATATAGATGACATCGGGTCGGCGTTTTGATAAATCATAGGTTTCATAATGAATAACGGGAACATCAGAAGGATATTCCTTTCCTTCGTAATGGAATTTTCCCAGAGTTCCGTTGGGGTTTTTGTCATAATAAGGAATGGGAACAACATAGGCATCACACATAGGGTCTTTATCAGCGGATTTCCATACACTTTCCAAAGAGTCCCACATACTCGCTTTATAGGGCATAAAAACAATTTCGAGTTTAACCTTTATATCAGTTTTAGCACTGCTTTCTGCTGTCATAAGTTTTTTATCGAGAGTTTTCTTTATCTTTGAGGCATTATTCTCACCCGAGGTTGCGATTTCATAAACCGCTTCGCAGTAGGATTCAAGATGCGAAACTGTAACAAATCCTTCACCCTCGGATTCTTCGATTATGGTACCGAGCTGTATTGCCGTCTGCTGACAATCACCGAAAAGCGACTGTAAATCATCGGTCTTTCCTTTTTCGATAAAATTCTTTATGTAATTATGTGCTTCGTAAAGCGTCGTAAATATTTCCATAAGGCTCTGTTTTACAGCTCTGCGCATAATTTCATCTCCTCTTTACTGACAGATTTCATTTAACTATATCATAGCATTTTTTAAGATAATTGTAAATAGAAAACCCACGGCAACTGTTATACCGTGGGTTTTAATCATATCATATCGTTTTCAAGAAGATATCCTAAAAAACATCTGCATCCCTCATAGATATCGTTATATGCGGTTGTGAAATCGTCACTATACCATGGGTCTGAAACATCTTCTTTTTTAAGGTCTGTGAAAGACAGAAGTTTATGGATTTTTTCATCTTCATCTCCGCCGAAGATAAAATTCATATTTCTGATATTGGCAGAATCCATTCCTAAAAAGAAATCATATTCATCATAATCTGATTTTAAAAGCTTTGTGGCTCTATGGTCATATGTCGGGATTTTATGTTTTTTGAGTTCAGCGAGTGCGGGCGGATAGATGGGATTCCCGACACCTCTGTAAATCTCTTCGCTGCTTGTCGCAGAGGAATTTACAGAGATTTTATCTTCAAGCCCATTCTTCTTTATCATATCCGAAAAAATCGCTTCCGCCATAGGCGAACGGCATATATTGCCGTGGCAGACGAACATTATTTTAAGCATTTTATCGCTCCTTATCCTCACTTACTTCAATCGTCAGAAGGCCCGATTTCATAACGAAAAATCTTATGAATTTATTATACATAAAAGGAACTTTAAGGTTTTTGAAAATCAGTTTTCTTCTGAGGCCTGCGGTCTTTCTATTATAGGTTTTAAGGATGTTCTTTCCGCTTTCAAACGCCTCCGCTAAAGCCATTCCGCTTATTATAGCACTGCTTATTCCCTCTAAAGAACTCGGGCTTATAAGACCTGCTGCCTCGCCGATTAAAAAGGCATTTCCTTTTCCCATAAAGAAATGTCTGAAACTTTCTGGTCTTAAAACAAGACAGCCTTCGGTCTTTACAGGGTCACCGAAAACAAAGCCTTTTTCTGTGAGTTTTTCCTTCTGATTATTAAATGCCTCTCTGCCATTTTCTATGGGATATGCACCACCGAAAATGAAATAGCCGTCTTTCGAGATAGACCAGGAATAGCAATCGGTATTCTTACTGTCGAATATGCAGGAGTAAAAGGGCTTCGGGTTTTTATCATAAAACCACTGCTGAATTGAGATGTATTTTCTGCACTTGAAATCAGGCTTTAAAAATTTTCTCACAGAAGATTTCGCCCCGTCAGCACCGACAAGGTATTTCGCAGTTATCGTTTCTTCGTTTCCGTCTTTGGAATATGTGAGGGTGTATCCCTTTTCGGTTTCTTCGATTTTTGTTACTGTTCCCTCTTTTTTGTCGACATTTTCCCCAACGGAAGAAAAAAGCCAGCGGTCGAATTTATGACGGTCACAGTTGATATACATTCTCTGATAATGCTTTGTGATATCGTTATCGAGGTCTATTGTTTTAACAGAGAAAATCTGAGGGTCAACAAGAACGCTTTTAGGAAGATTCATCCCGAGTTTCGATAACGCTTTCTGTCCCTCGGGCGCTAAAAGTCCCCCACAGGGTTTTTTAAAAGAATCTTCACTGTCGTTTTTCTTGTCTATTAAAACAACAGAAAATTTATCGGAAAGACATTTTGCGAACAAAGACCCCGCAGGCCCTCCGCCCACAACGGCAACATCATATGTCTTCATTGTATTCCTCCGTATTTTTTTCGATAATCTCAAGGCGGACTGCTCTTGTTAAAAACTTTCCTATCCAGTTTTTAATTAAGATATCGTATTCTTCTGCAGAAACCGCACCGCCTATCCCCATAAAAGCATAGACTACTATCCCCTCTCTTATAAAGCGGTCGGGATAATCTGTAAAGCCGTTTCTTATATAAAAGTTTCGTCTTTTTATGCGTTCACTGAAATTAGGCGAACTTTTTTCTATTCTTTCCCTTGCTAAAAAAATTCTCTTTCCTTTGTAATAATCCTTCATCGCAGAAAGAATTTCTCCACCTATACCTTTTCCCCTTTTTTCTTCGTTTACTGCAAGATAGAAGATATATGCGATTTTTTCATCAGAAAGCATATATAATATCCCCATGAATTCATCGCCACTAATAGCGCAGAACATATCTGCCTTACCCTTTTTCGCTCTGTTTAAAAGAAGAAGATAGGGTGCTCTTTCCTCTGCGGGAAAGGATTTTATATAAAGTTTTTTGAACTTCCTGCAAAGGTCTTTATCGCCTATACAGGAAACAAGTTTAATAGCCATAAAAAAATTCCTCTTAAAATTTACTATGTATTTATTATAAAACAGAGCATAAAACTTTGTCAAGAAAATAGAAAATCTCCTGAAAATTGTTAAAATTATAATTATCCTTGACATCTTTCGACAATAAAGGATATACTATATTTAATTATGAAAAAAGGAGTTTTTTCCTATGGACAAGAAAAAGTTAAAAAACATCATCGCGCTCATAGTTGCCGCTGCATCAATAGTAACGGCAATAATCGTTTCAATCGGAAACGATAACACATTCGCTACATTCTGGGCATTATTCCCGCCTGTTGTTGCGATTGTTCTCGCCCTTATCACAAAAGAAGTTTATTCCTCACTCTTCACAGGTATCGTTGTAGGCGGAATTTTTGCCTGCGGCGGCTCATTCACAACAGCGGTTGACCATATCGTTTCTGACGGATTTATAAGTGCCGTTTCGGGACAGTCGGGAATCTTTATATTCCTCGTTATCTTAGGTATCGTTGTAGCACTTGTAAACAAATCAGGTGGAAGCGCCGCTTTCGGAAGATGGGCATCAACCCACATAAAGACAAGAGTCGGCGCACAGCTTGCTACTATGGCACTCGGTGTTCTTATCTTTATCGACGACTACTTCAACTGCCTTACAGTAGGCTCGGTTATGCTCCCTGTTTGTGACGCACACAAGGTTTCGAGATCAAAACTTTCATACATCATCGACGCTACTGCGGCACCTATTTGTATGATAGCTCCCATAAGTTCATGGGCGGCGGCTGTTTCAAGCTATGCAGACGGCACAGGAATGTCGGGTATCGAACTTTTTGTAAGAGCTATTCCCTATAACTTCTATTCACTTTTAACACTCTTCTTCATCATTATGCTCGTTGCAATGAAGGCTGACTACGGCCCTATGCTCAAACACGAAAGAAATGCAGTAGAAAAGGGCGACCTTTTCTCATCTGAAGAAAGAGTTGAGGCGGTTTCTGATAACCCCAACCCCAAGGGCAAGGTTATTGACCTTATTCTTCCCGTTATCGTTCTTATTGCAGTAAGCGTTTTTGCGCTCATCTATGTCGGCGGATTTTTCGGCGATGACCCCGCACTCAAAGGAAACTTCATCGAATCTTTCGCTAACACAGACGCAACCGTAGGTCTTGCATGGGG